>NZ_JACHCY010000005.1:0-459636 GCF_014200835.1 Pseudomonas sp. JAI115 | reverse complement strand
CCTGGCGATTAAGGGCGATCGCGTCCGCTTAAAAATACGCGGACACCATCGCCCTTAATGCTGGAGTTTTGAAGGTGACTTGGCCAGACGCTTACAGTAATTCGGCCACCAAACTTTGTGAGTAGACCAATGCCATATCAGCAGTGGCGCGAATAGCGGCAATCGTTGGGCTTTCTTTGGGGTGCACGCTGCCAGCGCACCCGACAGAGGCGCGTTTTTTATCGATCATGGTTAGTTCTCGGTGTGGCGGGGGCTGGGCGTTCGCACTACCGCAGGAAAAGCGGCTGTGTTCATGGCAGTCAGAAGGCGCACTAGGCCAGACGCAGGTTTTGAGCCAGATTGAAGCGGCATGGCATTACGCATTCCACACCCCTAACGTGGCCAGTTTCGCTGTCAGAGTGGCGCGGTCGGTAGTACTGAGTACACCCAATGTGTCTGCCATTAACACGAGACCGAGCAAGCGAGCGTGTTGTTGGGGATTTCGGTTGACGTGGTAGGCAATCAGTTCGGCGCCAATCAAGGCAATCGCTTGATGACGAATGTCAGACGCAACGGGCGTGGTAAGGCGCTGCATGGTTAACGCTCCTTGATTTGGGGAGCTACCACCATTCGCGGCTAAACGGATGAGGGTGGTAGCTATGCGCGGGTTAGCCGACCGGGAATCAAGAAACCCGGCACGCTCGAAAGCGTCCCACGCACAGCCACCATAAAACGAATTGCCAGGCACAAAAAAAGCGCCTGCAAGACTCTGGACGCTGTAGCGTCTTGATTTCATCGGGCGGCTAAACCCGGTCGCTGAATTGGCAGCGACGGGCGCACCATATCGCGATCTTTGGCATCGGGCAAGACCTGTCATCGCGCTCAAACCTTCGCACTGCTTAGGGGGCGGTCAACAATTCGCCAGACGCAGCATAACGGCAGACCGTGAACAAAGGCGGCATCCTCCACAGCGGCGGTTACGTTGTGGCCGGCGGTGGCTGTGCGTTGAATGCTTTGGCGCAGTTTCAGGCGTAAAAGGGTGGCTACACAGAGCTTTTCGATAACGCGAAGTGTCTCAACTTCACCCAACTGCTGCACCAGTTCAGCAGCAGCGGAAAAGCGAAGGGTAATCGGCGCGTGTGGCTGTTCAAAACTCATGCGCACCCCTGACGACCGATTTTTTCGGCAATCCATTTGTGCACGTCAGAGGCGGGCCATGCCACAGCACTACAGCCGAGCGATACCGGGGCCGGGAAGGCCCCTCGCCGAATCAGCTTATAAATCTGAGACTTGCTCAGCCCGACAACGAGGCAGACGGCAGGTAAACGCAAAAGGGTGGGGGTAGGTGTTGCGGACAAGGTCATTTATTAAGTCTCCAGTAGGCTTTAACGATGCCTATCGAAAGCCAGCAGCCCCCCTAATGTCTTGAAGTTTGGTATCTAACCCCCGTCTAACGATCAATAACGCACACGAAATGGAAGTCAGCATTCGATTTGGCACCGGTAAAAATTGGCTAAATCAGTTCCTTGATTGTATTGCGGCTTGGGAAGTCGGCTAACAGTGCCTTGCCCGCCAAATAAATCAGTTTGCTTGCTAACGTATTGGGCGGCATTTTTTCGCTAAGCTCTGCCGCTACCACACAGAAGGGGTCGTCTGGGCTGCGTGTCGCAGCGTTAGCTGCGATTTCCATTAGCCCTCGGTTGAAGCGCTGGGTTGTCGATAATCTAAGGCCGGTGGGAAGATCACTGTTAGGCGTCTTAACAGCGGGCGTCCGTTCAGGTTCGTACGCCAAAAACCTTGGTACGTACCAATCCGATGTGGACATGAGCAGGCAAAGTTTTTGCGCATTGATGCCAATGGCCGCGTCCGACACTGGCACCTTTTTTTTCGCGTCACGGACACACATCACATGCTCAGGAAAGTCAGACCTGAGCGCCCTGCACTTGAAGTAATCCGCCAAGTCGGTGGTTGTCAGTTGAAACCTGCTGCGCGCAATCAAGGGCTGCGCCACCGTTCCCACCCACCACGCGCCAGCGGTGAGAAACTCGAGGCGCTGGCCCTCATCGACTATTTCGGAGAACAGACTCCAAAGATCATAAGAGGCCGCTTTGTGGCTGCATCCTATTTCCTCGGCATAGTGAGCCACCAACGCGCAAAGCAAAATGGGGGCTGTTCGTTCTCGGGTTGAGCGATAAGTTGTTGGGGTCGAGGTGTGTGAAAAGCTTTCCAAACATTGCGCCTACACAATCTCCAGCAGAAAGGAACGGCCAGCCGGGCGGCTGGAGGCGCCATTCACCCGTCTGGCTAGGCTGGCCGTTGATTGATTCTAACGTGTAAGTCAGTCCTACGACCGCTCTTTACGCTCGCAGGCCAAAGTCACCCGTCACGACATTGCTGCCTGACTCCAGTGTGTCTAAATAGTCTGCATACCACTGAAGCATTTTTTTGCGTCCGTCTAGGTATTGGGCATGGTTGTAGGTGCCTCTGACGGTGTTTCTATCCGTATGGGCGAGCTGGGTTTCTACCCAAGCGCTGGAATAGCCCTGATCGTGAAGAATGGTTGACATGGTGTGTCGAAAGCCGTGGCCGGTGGCCTTTCCGTCGAATCCGCTTTTTTTCAACAGCTGATTGATAGCGGCTTCGCTCATGGGTTTGCCGGGATCGTTTCTACCGGGAAACACGAGGGTGTAACCGCCAGAAATTTTTTGCAGCTCTCGCAGCGTTTCAAGGGCTTGCCGTGACAGCGGTACGAGGTGTGTTCTACGCTTTTTCATGCGCTCGGCGGGAATTGTCCAGATCCCAGCATCTAAATCAAATTCGGCCCATGGCGCCGCTCGCAATTCAGATGTTCGCACCCCTGTCAGCATGAGGAGGCGCGCGCCCAATCGGACTAGCAAACTGCCTTCATAGCCACTAATGGCTTGCAAAAGCGGCGGCAGTTCGTGGGCTCGAAGAAAGGGATAATGCTCAGGAATCGGGGCCTGTAAGGCGCCGCCGATATCGCTCACTGCGTTGTATGTGGCCCGCCCCGTAACGATGGCGTATCGATACACCTCCGCGCAGCGTTGGCGTACCTTACGCAGTTTCTCCAGCGCTCCGCGTGATTCAATTTTGCGGAAGACGGCTAACCATTCAAGAGGCTTTATCTCCTCGATGGGTCTGCCGCCTACATGTGGGAATATGTCATTCTCAAACGCGGTCAGCGTGTCAGCAGCATATCCTTCAGACCAGCGAGCCGATTTGTGCTCGTGCCATTCAATGGCCAGTGCTTTAAACGTCGTCGCTCGCGCTGTCGCTGCCATCAATCGATCTACTTTACGCTCTATGCCCGGATGCTTGCCCTGTGCCACAAGCGCGCGAGCTTTGGCGGCTAATTGCCGCGCTTCAGAGAGCGTCACCCGATCAACGGTGCCTAAAGAAATATGAGACTGTTTCCCGTCAAGGCGGAAGCGGAATCGCCATGATTTGCCTCCGGCAACCCGAACCCACAGGCACAAGCCATTTCCATCAGGCAGCCCATAATCTGTAGCGCGTGGACTGGCACCTTTAACTTGCAATGCGGTGAGCGGCATGCGACTGAGTACCCTAAACATTATTGAATAGAGAAAGATACTCAAAGGGTACTCGTTCAGCAAGCGCACGCTGTGCACTTCTATAAACGAGCAGAAACAAAAAGCCCCGCACTAGGCGGGGCTTTCGGTAGGTTCTGGAACGTCTGGAGACTTTCGAAAACTCTTTATTGGTGCCGGCACCAGGAGTCGAACCCGGGACCTACTGATTACAAGTCAGTTGCTCTACCAACTGAGCTATACCGGCGTGTGGGCGACGATTATAGCGATTGGGTTGGTTCTGTAAACCCCTGAATTCAGACTATTTTTACGCAGGCGCTGGATCAGGCTTGGCGTGAGCGGTGTCGCCGAGTTTTTAGCCGCAAAACCGAGGTGCTACGCGATCAAGCCAGAATGAGCGTGAGGGCAGGATTTCTGCACCGTTCATGCACCCATTTCACCCGTTTATGTCGTTTTGATTGGAAGCTTATGCACAACGGATCGACGCAACTGCAGTATTGCAGGGGATTTTGTGGACACGTTCTCATTTTGTGCGCAAATCCCTGTTTTACAGGTTTTTTATCAACATGAACAAAAAATGACCAATGCTGTTTAAGCGGTCTAACGGCCGTGAATATTGGATCCACGGGAAAACCATCAACAGAGTTATCCACAGGCTGTAAAGATTTCAAGCGCGCTCGGCCAGCAGCATGAAATTACGCGGAGTCAGCGGTGCGTCGCAGAAGGTGCCGAGGCTTACGACGTATCCCTGTTCGGCGAGAAAAATGGCTCGATCAAGATTCAGCCAAAGCTCCAGCGGTCGTCGGAACAGTCCGCGCAGTAATTCCAGGTTGCGAACTTCGGCCAACCGCTGCCAACCGGCCGCTTCCAGTGCCTGCCAATCTGGTGTGCTGATTGTGGATAACTCTTTCAGCGCTGCCAGATCGCGGCAGTAATCGGCGAAGGGTTTTTCCAGCCAGGCGCTGGGCAGGGACGGGGTGGGCAGGTATTCGTCTACTCCGCGCACTTGTCGTTGCAGCAGATCAAAGGCCAAACGTCGGGCCATGGAGGTGTCGCGCTGACGTCGGACTCTTGCACCGGCGGTGACGGTTTCGCTCATGGGCAGCGCCAGATCTTCGAGCGAGAGCTGTAGGGCGGATCGCAAGCCCGCTGAGGACAATGCCTGGTACTCGCTGCGATCGATCCGGTTGTAGCAGCACGGGGCGATGGCCATCTGCTGACATCCGGCAGCGCTTGCCAGTTGCATCAGGCGCACATGCAGGTCGCCGCAGGCATGCAGGGCGACCGGGGTGTGCTGAGCGCTTATAACGCTCGCTGCGTCTGCCGCCAGTACATCCTGCTCGACATGCAGGGCGTGCAAATGATGGCGCTGACTTAATGCCTGACCACTGGCGACCAACGCCGGATCGTATTCGACACAAGTCAGTTGTTGCCCCGTACCCAACAGGCGTCGGCCCAGATGTCCCTTGCCGGAACACCAGTCCAGCCAGTGCGTCGGCTGCGAGGCGAAAGACAAGCGACTGGCGAACGCCTCGATCTGCTGCCACTTGCGCCCCGGCACATCGACATTCAATCGATGGCCTGGGGTTTCCAGCGCATGCTCCGGTAGCTCACCAACCGCGCTCAGCTCAATCGACAATGCCGCCAATGAAGCGAACGGCTCCGGCGCATCGACGAGATCGGCAGGATGGTTATGCGCCCGCTCTGCATCTTCCAGCGATCGTCCGCGTAGCCACTTGGACAATTCGGGGTAGTCGGTTTCCCATGGAAGCGAAAGATGGGTGAACGGACGAGGTTTCCACAGCGCCTGATGCTCAATCAGAAAAGCATCCAGCGCGGTGAAGCGGGCGAGTAGGGCCTCGCCCGTCAGCACGTGTGAAGTTTCAACGCCCTTGGCAGGCATCGACGCGCAGCCAGCGCTCCAGCAGCTTGAAGCCGCGCACCAGCACGTAGGACATCAGCAGATAGAACACGCCGGCGGCGAAGAAGATTTCCACCGGCAGGTAGGTGCGAGCAATGATCGTGCGGGCCATGCCGGTCAGTTCCAGCAGGGTCACGGTGCTCGCCAGCGCGCTGGCCTTGAGCATCAGGATCACTTCATTGCTGTAGGCCGGCAGGCCGATGCGCGCCGCTCGCGGCAGCATGATGTAGAACATCGCCTTGGGTTTGGACATGCCCAGCGCTCGCGCCGCTTCGATCTCGCCGGGTGGAATCGCCTGAATCGCGCCGCGCAGAATTTCGGCGATGTACGCCGCCGTGTGCAGGGTCATGGTCGCGGTAGTACACCAGAACGGATCGCGCAGGTAAGGCCACAGCGCGCTGTTACGCACTGCATCGAACTGCGCCAGGCCGTAATAGACGAGGAACAGTTGCACCAGCAACGGCGTGCCACGGAAAAAGAAGATGTAGGCGTAGGGCAAGGCGCGCACATACCACAGCTTTGAGGAGCGGGCGATGCCCAGCGGAATGGCCAGCAACAGGCCGGCAATCACGGCAATCGCCACCAGCTCCAAGGTCAGGGTCGCGCCCTGCGCCAGTTTTGGCAGCCATTTGATGATCACTTCCCAGTTCATGAAGCGCTCCTCGCAAAGCCGCGAGCGGCGCGTTTTTCCAGGAAGTGCATGCCGGTCATCGCCAGCACGGTGAGGCCCAGGTACATGACCGCCGCCACCAGATAGAAGGTGAACGGTTGTTTCGACACGGTCACGCCGATCTGCGCGTGGCGCATGATTTCTTCCAGGCCGATCACCGACACCAGCGCGGTGTCTTTCATCAGGATCATGAACAGGTTGCCCAGGCCGGGCAGGGCGATGCGCCACATCTGCGGCATGATCAGCTTGGTGAAGATCCGCCATTTCGACAGGCCCAGCGCCACGCCGGCCTCACGGTGGCCCTTGGGAATGGCGAGGATCGCGCCGCGGAACACTTCCGTGGCGTAGGCGCCGAAGCACAGGCCCAGCGCAATCACGCCGGCGGCGAAGGCGCTGAGTTGCAGGTCGGGATTGCCGAAAAACTCACCGAGGCTGCGCATCAGGTTGACCGTACCGAAGTAGATCAACAGCGCCCAGAGCAATTCCGGGACGCCACGCACCAGCGTCGAATAAGTGCCGCCAAGCCATTGCAGCGGCTTGTACGGGGAAGTCTTGGCCAAGGCGCCGAGCAGACCGAGCACCAGTCCCAGGCACAGGGCCGTCAGCGCCAGTTTGACGGTCATCAGCGCACCGGCGGCGAGGGCCGGGCCGAATCCGTAGAGGTCGATAATCATGGATTTCTTTTCAAATCGCGGCAGGCAAGGCCGGGAGCCGGCGCCGTCGGATCACGGTGCCGGTCCCGCAGGTCAGATCAATAGATGCTGAACGGGAAGTACTTGTCGTTGATCTTCTTGTAGGTACCGTCAGCGACGATTTCCTTCAGCGCGGCGTTCAGCTTCTCACGCAGTGGATCACCTTTGCGCACGGCGATGCCGATTTTGTCGCTTTCCACGACCGCGTCGCCCTTGAACTCATAGTTCTTGCCGGCGTCGCTTTTCAGCCAATCGTAGTTGGCGTACTTGTCGGCCAGGATGGCGTCGACACGACCGGAGGTCAGGTCCAGGTAGGCGTTTTCCTGGGTGTCGTAGAGTTTGACTTCGATATCGCTACCGTAGGTGTCCTCCAGCCAGGTACCGGCGAGCGTTGCGCGCTGAGTGCCGATGATCTTGCCTTTGAGCGAATCCTTGTCAGTTTTGAACTCTTTATCTTTCGGTGCGATGAACTGCAGTTTGTTCGAGTAGTACGGGTCGGTGAAATCCACCGCGCCCTTGCGCTCTTCGGTGATCGACAGCGAGGAGACCAGGAAGTCGAACTTCTTGGCGTTCAGCGCAGGAATGATGCCGTCCCAATCGGAGGTGACCACGCTGCACTCGACTTTCATCTTGGCGCACAGGGCGTCGCCGATGTCTTTGTCGAAGCCGACCACGTTGCCGCTGGCGTCTTTGTTGTTGAACGGCGGGTACGCCGCTTCGATGCCCATCTTCAGGGTCTCGGCCATGGCTCCGGCGCTGAACGCGAGGGTGACGGCGGCGGCCAGGAAGACCTTTTTAAAATTCTGCATGCATGTTGCTCCGTTAGCGGTTGCTGGACATGAATTGTTTGCAGCGCGCCGAAAGCGGGTTTTCGAACACCTGCTGAGGCGATCCTTGCTCTTCCACCAGCCCCTGGTGGAGGAACACCACTTCGCTGGAGACCTGACGGGCAAAGCCCATTTCGTGGGTCACCAACAGCATGGTGCGGCCTTCTTCGGCCAGTGCGCGGATGACACTAAGTACTTCCTGAACCATTTCCGGGTCAAGGGCGGAGGTGGGCTCGTCGAACAGAATCACCTTCGGCTGCATCGCCAGCGTGCGGGCAATCGCGGCGCGTTGTTGTTGACCGCCGGACAGTTGCGCCGGGTAGGCGTGGCGCTTGTCGGCGATGCCGACCTTGGCCAGCAGCGCTTCGGCGACTTCGATTGCCTCGGCCTTGCTCTGGCCGAGCACGCGGCGCGGGGCTTCGATGATGTTGTCGAGCACACTCATGTGCGGCCACAGATTAAAGTTTTGAAATACAAAACCTATCTCGGAACGCAGGCGATTGATCTGTTTGCCATCAGCGGCAACCAGTTCGCCATTCTTGGCGGGCTTGAGCTTGAGTTCTTCCCCGGCCACCAGAATCTGACCCTGGTGCGGGTTTTCCAACAGGTTGATGCAACGCAGGAACGTGGACTTGCCGGAACCGGAGGAACCGAGGATCGAGATCACATCGCCGTCGCGGGCGGTCAGCGAGATGCCTTTGAGCACCTCAAGCTGTCCGTAGCGTTTGTGCAAGTTGCGGATTTCAAGCGCGGGCGTGGCCTCAGCCATGTGCGTTCCTCATATATGTTGCGCTCCTGCTGTTGGCGGGCCTTCCTGGCGAGGCGGCCAAGCTAGCATAGCGTTTCAATGGCAGCCAACAGCGCTACGGGCGGTAAGCGGATGGCGTGTGGCAGGTTGTCGCATCGGCACAGCAGACTGTCGCCCCATCAACAACCGAACGGGTGTTTGATCGTGCAAACCCGTGGGCGTCGCGTAAAAAAAGGCGCGATGTTGCCAGCTTTGGCGGGGTGTTGGAAGCGCTATCCGGCCGAACGTTCCTGAATCGCCCTTTTATTGTGCATCCCACACTTTTTCAGTGTGTTTCTGGTGCGCTGAATCGTCTGAAAAGTGAGTCGCAGGGTAACGCTCTGGCGAATTGCCATTCATTCCAATGACTTGCGATGACTGTCCGGTCTCGCTGAAAACCGCGGCCCAGAAGAGTTTGAAACATTTTGGCGCATTTATTGCGTGCAGAATCTGGAACGCCCTGTTGGTTTCTTTTTACGAGAAGGAAAACCAGACAGGACGGACGCAATCGCTTTCCTCGCAAAGGTAGTTCCGATGAGCAGTACCCCAAGCTCCAATGGCCTCGAACAGGGGCTCAAACCGCGTCATGTGACCATGTTGTCGATCGCCGGTGTTATCGGCGCAGGTCTGTTCGTTGGCTCCGGCCACGCGATCGCTGCCGCCGGCCCTGCCGTGCTGCTGGCCTACGCCGCCGCCGGTACCCTGGTGGTGCTGGTGATGCGCATGCTCGGTGAGATGGCTGTCGCCTCGCCCGACACCGGCTCGTTCTCGACATACGCCGACCGCGCCATCGGGCACTGGGCCGGTTTCACCATCGGCTGGTTGTACTGGTGGTTCTGGGTATTGGTGATTCCGTTGGAAGCCAACGCCGCCGCGACCATCCTCCATGCCTGGTTCCCGGGGATCGAGATCTGGGCGTTTGCACTGATCATCACCATGCTGCTGACGGTCACCAATCTGTTCAGCGTGAAAAACTACGGTGAATTCGAATTCTGGTTTGCCTTGATCAAAGTCCTGGCGATCATCGGCTTCATCGCGCTGGGTCTTGCGGCCGTTTTCGGCTTCCTGCCGAACAGCCAGGTCAGCGGTGTTTCGCACCTGTTTGATTCCGGCGGCTTCCTGCCAAACGGCATGGGCGCGGTGCTGGGTGCAATCCTGACCACCATGTTCTCGTTCATGGGTACCGAAATCGTGACCATCGCGGCTGCGGAATCGAAGAACCCGGGCAAGCAGATTTCCAAGGCCACCAACTCGGTGATCTGGCGGATCGGCCTGTTCTACCTCGTATCGATCTTCATCGTTGTGGCCCTGGTACCGTGGAACGATCCTACGCTGGCCAACCTCGGTTCCTACCAGACCGTGCTTGAGCGCATGGGCATTCCGAACGCGAAAATGATCGTCGACATCGTGGTTCTGGTCGCGGTCACCAGTTGCCTGAACTCGGCGCTGTACACCTCGTCGCGCATGCTGTTCTCCCTCGGCAAGCGCGGTGACGCACCGGCCATGTCGACTCGGGTCAACAAAAGCGGTACGCCTTACTGGGCCGTCATGCTGTCGACCGGCGCGGCGTTCCTCTGCACCTTCGCCAACTATGTGGCCCCGGCTGCCGTGTTCGAATTCCTGCTGGCCAGCTCCGGCGCCATCGCGCTGCTGGTGTACCTGGTGATCGCGTTCTCGCAACTGCGTATGCGTAAACAACGCATGGCTCGCGGCGAGAAAATCGTCTTCAGCATGTGGCTGTTCCCGGGCCTGACCTACGCGGTGATCATCTTCATCGTCGCCGCCCTGACCATCATGCTGTTCCAGGAAGCCCACCGCGTGGAAATCCTCGCAACCGGCCTGCTGAGCCTCATGGTAGTCTCCGCCGGCCTGCTGGTGGCGCGCCGCCGCAAGCTGGAAAACCGTGGTGCGGTGGTGCTGAACTGATCCGCAACGCGTAATGCAAAACGGCCGCTGTCAGTGATGACGAGCGGCCGTTTTTGTTTGTGCGCGGGGTTTATTCGCCCTTGTCTTCCTGGGTGTCCAGCGACTTGCCGTAAGTATCCAGCGCAATCCCGAAATCGGTGATGAACTGTGGCTCGGTCAGCCAGGCCTGGGCGGTTTCGATGTCCATGCCGTCGGCCCACATACGGTAGTCGATCAGCATGTCGGCGGCCAGGTGAGTGGCGGCCATGCCTTCGTTCTCGGCATTTTCCATGTCCAGCAGCTCTGGATGGTCAACGATGATGAACGCCAGTTCGCGCAGCAGGGTCAGCAGCATTTCGTTGCGACTGACGGCTTCGGCGTCGCGCATTTTGCTGAACATTGCGAGGGTGTATTCCGGGATCGGCTCGTCCAGATGCCCGAGGTTGTCGTCCTGGTCCAGCGGCTTACGGCCGACCATGCGGATGTGCTTGGCTTTGGCCTTGGCGCGTTTGGCGCGTTTCTGTTGCTTGTTCAGGGATGCCATGGGAACTCAGTTCTTCTGTTGGGTTTGTGCGGCGATCGCGTCGGACGCCGCCACATAGTCGGCCTGGAAGGCCGGGGATTCGATCCACGCCAGGGCGCCGGCTTCGTCGGTTTCCTGGGACCACTGGCGATACTCGATCAGCGCGGCGAGGATGAAATCCATCGCGCCTTCTTCGCCTTCCTGCTCGTAGACCAGTTCCAGCAGCGGGTCTTCGAGGAACGCGGTGCACATGGCTTGCTGGCTGATCTTCTCGGCGTCGATCATTTTCTTGAACAGCTCGGTCAGGTCCACCGACTCGAAGTCGATACGGTCATCGTTCGGGTCGAGTTCGACCGGCGCCTCGGCGCGTTTGCTGCGGTTTTGCTTGGCCTTGGTCTTGGCCCGGGCGGCGCGTTTTTGCTGCTTGTTGGCGGAGGCCATGGTGTGTTCCGTCGTGCGTTGAAAGGGCTCAGCTGCGTGGCACTGGCCGCCCGGGTGTGTCGGGGGCCAACTCGCCGGTTTGCAGCCAGGTCAGAGCAATGGGCCATAGTGTGGCTTGGTATGCGCTGCGAAAAAAGGCGAAATGTCCGACTTGTTGTTCGCCGATGTCCTGCGGCGCGATGCGCAAGTGGGTTTTGTGCGCATGACTGAAGTAGCCGAGCAGGCGTTCGATGGCCGGGATCGTGCCGTAAGGGTCGTCGCTGATGCTGATCGCCAAGGTCTTTGCGCGGACATTGGCGAAGGGCAGTCGACCGCTTGCTTTCAGCAGTCGGCGGCCGCTCGGACGCTGCTCGTAGCGCGCGGCAGGCGTGCTCCAGTCGCGTACGACGCCTGCTGGCGTGTCCTCGAGCCAGCCGAGGCGTTTGCCCGGGAAATAGCCACAGAGCCGCGTCAGCAGCGGCATCAGCAAATGCCATTTACCAAACATGCGCCAGCGCTGTGCCGGCGCATAGTCGCGCCAGTAAGCGAACTGCGCGCCGACTGTCACCAGTCGACGAATGACCTGCCCGGACTCGCCGAGCCCAGCCGCGCAACCGCCGAAACTGTGGCCGACCACATCGATTGGCTGGCCGGGAAACTCCCGTTGCGCGCGTTTGACCATCGCCTCGAAATCCAGCGCGCCCCAATCGGTCCATGAAGCCTCGAGGCCTTTCAGGGTTGCCGGACGCGATTCGCCGATGCCTCGGTAGTCGTAGGTGATCACGTCGAAGCCGTTGGCGAACAGGTAATCGGCGAAGCGCGAGTAGTGGCGGCAGCGGACCGAGGTGGCGGCGTTGATGATGACTACCGGGCGTTGCGCATCGGGCAGGGCGTGACGCCAGGTGAAACCGCCGAGCACAAAGCCATCGGCGGCAACGTCCTTGAAGGCCTCACCTTGTTCGCCAGTCAAAACCGATGACGTTGACTGTTTGTCTTGCGTTGCTGGCGCATCCTGACAGCTCATCGCTTTCGACCCTTTCGCGGAGCTGTCAACAATAGCCTTCGCGCCACACGGGAACAATCCGCCGTTTCTATTCAGCGGATTGCAGGAGCAGGCGTTCTTCGATCAGAGCCTGTTCCCGATTGAGTTCGGCGCGCAGCTCTTCCTCACTCGGCAGTATGGTTTTGTAACTGCTGGCGAACAGTTGCTCATTGCCCTTGAGCATTGAGTAACGCGCGACCGAGTCATTGCTCTCTGCACACAGAATGATCCCGACTGTCGGCTTGTCGCCTTCGCTGCGCTTGAGTTCGTCGTACATGCGCACGTACATGTCCATTTGTCCGACGTCGCGAGCGCTGAGCTTGCCGCGCTTGAGGTCAATGATCACGAAGCATTTGAGTACGTAGTTGTAGAACACCAGGTCGATGTACAGATCGTCACCATCGGTGCTGATGCGTTGTTGTCGAGCGACAAAGGAAAAGCCTTTGCCAAGTTCCAGGAGAAAGCCCTGCAGGTGGTCGATGAGAGCCTGTTCGAGACGACTCTCCCTGACTTTGCCAGCCGACGGTAGCCCAAGGAATTCAAGCATGACGGGATCACGTATGAACTCGCGCGGATGGGGTTTCATGGCTGCAATGTTGGTGGTGGCTTCTTCGATCACATCGGCCTTGTCCCGACTCATCAACAGTCGCTCGTAGTAGAGCGTATTGATCTGGCGATCAAGGGCGCGGCTGGACCAGTTCAGGTTGGCAGATTCTTCCATGTACCAATGACGAGCCTTGTCACTGGTGACGCCCAAAAGCCGCCGATAGTGTGTCCAACTCAATTCGGAACGCACTGCGTTCCAAATGGGAAACAACTGATAAAAACTCCGCATATAGCGCAGATTTCGATCATCAAACCCCCTCCCGAACTGCGCCGTCAGATCCTTTGCCAACAAGGCCAGCAACCGCTTGCCATACCCCGCCCGCTGCGCCCCTTGCTGTTCAAACTCGACAATATGCCGGCCGATCTGCCAACAGGTCTGGACTTGAATCGTATCAACCGCACGCAGCACTTTTTGCCGCGCCTGGCGGATCAGTTCGCCCAACTCTCCCAGCAATGAATCGATTTTCGGGTCTTGCGCATCATCAGGTTTTAACGGGCTCATCGAGTCTTCCGCATCATTGGAAACAGACGCAAAAGCATGCCGGGATTCACCGCTCGGCGATGTCGGGCGAGCCTGTGAAGTCAGCAGGAAGGCGGGATGGGTAGTGCAGGACGTTGCCGGCAAAAGGCGTATTGATAGCAATGGTCTGTAGTCCATTTCGTACATGCGCCAAGTACCAATCAATCTAAAACAAGCCTTGCGGTGCCAAATCTAAAAAAGGGTAACGATTGGGTTCTTCAGAACCCGGGAGTCGCCATCATGAAAAACATTCGTTCATTCATGCTGCCGCTCGCTGCTGTCGGTTGGCTGCTGTTGCCTGGCATGTCCCAGGCCGCCAACCTGGAACCGATCGACAGTGCCGGCGTGCAAGTCCAGCAACAACAGCAAAACGGCATCAACTACCTGTCCGGCGGGATTGGCCTGGACGAGTCAAAAGCCATTCAGCAAACCCCCGGCTACAACCTGCACATGACGTTCGCGGTGGGCGCGCAAGACCAGTACACCGCTGATGTCGATGTGGTGATTCAAAAGTCGCCCGGGCAAACCGTGCTGACCCTCAGCCAAACGGGGCCGCTGGTGTACGTGCAACTGCCACCCGGTAAGTACACTGTGGTCGCCACGCGCAATGGCGAAACACGGCGTGACGTGACAGACGTTGGCAGCGGCACTGCACGCAATCTGGTGTTCCACTGGAATGACGCTGGATAACCTCGGGTGCATTGAGGAATCGAGGCGCGGGTATCCCGCGCCTTCCTTTATCCCCGCGTACGCTTGGCCTGCTGCTTGTCACTGGGCTCTTGCGCCATTCGGTGAATCCACAATCCGATCCAGCCCACGGCTATGAAAAACAGGGTGCCAACGCACTGCGACACGATCTCGAACCAGAACATTCGGGGTTGCTGCGCGAGGGTGTAGGTATGGCGCGGGCCGGTTCGGTTCCAGGTAGTGATGGAGCCGCTGATCAAGCTGTGGATGATCAGATAAGTCGACGCGGCGATGAGGAAGGCGATCAGTACGCCGACCAGCACCGTCAGCCAGAATGCCACCCGGCTCTGGCGATAGGGTGGCGGATGGGGCAGGGGCACGCGGGTTCTTTTCTGGTTCATCGAGCGGATGACCCTCTTCCATAAGGTGCGGCCAAAGTAGCGCGGATTGCCTTTGTTCGAAACCCGTCGCGCATTTGCGCAGCCCAGAAAAAAGACTGGATTGAGCCGCCATCAAATCACAGGCATAAAAAACCCTGAATCTTGCGATTCAGGGTTTTCGGTATTTGGTGCCCAGAGACGGAATCGAACCGCCGACACGGGGATTTTCAATCCCCTGCTCTACCGACTGAGCTATCTGGGCAACGGGGCGCATTAAAAGGGTTTTTCGGATTTACGTCAACGACTTTTTTAAAATTTCTTAAATTAATTCCGTCGCTTACGATCCGCCCCCCGATTTTGCGGGTTTACTCCGCAGGCGGAACGTAGCCTTCCGCCTTGGCGTAATCCTCGCCGGAGAAGTACTTGTCCATTTCGCCCTGCAGATATTTGCGGTCTTCGGCGTTCATCATGTTCAGACGCTTTTCGTTGATCAGCAGGGTCTGGTGTTTCTGCCAGTCAGCCCAGGCTTTGGCCGAGACGTGGTCAAAAATATCCTGACCTTTGGCGCCCGGGAAAGGAGCGCGTTCCAGCGCGGGCAGTTCTTCTTTGTACTTGCGGCACATGATGGTGCGGGTCATGACGACTCTCCTGCGTTCAATACGGCGGCCGCGCGTTCGAGCAAGGTTTTGACCGGGGCGGCAAGGCCCAGGCGCGGCGGGGTGGCGAGGTTATACCAGAGCCAGTCGGCCTCGGCCACGTGCTGACCGGCCTCCTGCACCTGAACCAGCCAGGGTTCAATGGACAGCTGGAAATGGCTGAACGTGTGGATGAGGCTTGGCAGCGCCTGCTGCTCGCCCATGGTCAGCGAGTGCTGGTCGGCCAGATGTTGCAGGTCGTCGAGATCGTCGAGTTCCGGCAGGCTCCATAAACCGCCCCAAAGCCCCGTGGACGGGCGGCGATAAAGCAGAATCGCGCCTTCGCCGTTGGCCAGCAGCGGCATCAGCGTGCGTTTTTGCGGGATGGCCTTGCGCGGCTTGGGGATCGGGTAGCGCGTCTCCAGGCCGAGCATGTGCGCCTCGCAGCCCTTTTCCAGCGGGCACAGAAGGCAGCTCGGTTTGCTGCGCGTACACAGCGTGGCACCGAGATCCATCATCGCCTGGGTGTAGGCGTTGACCCGATCGTGCGGCGTGAAACGCTCTGCGTTGGCCCACAGCTGTTTGGCGACCTTCGGTTCCCCCGGGTAACCCTCTTGCGCGGTAAAACGCGCCAGAACGCGTTTGACGTTGCCATCGAGGATAGGCGCGCGCAGGCCCATGCTGATGCTGGCGATGGCGCCGGCGGTGGACAGGCCGATCCCCGGCAGATCCGTCAGCTTTTCGACGTCCCGCGGAAATTCGCCGCCGTACTGACTGACGACGATCTTCGCGGTTTTTTGCAGATTGCGCGCGCGGGTGTAGTAACCGAGCCCGGTCCACAGGTGCAGCACTTCGTCCTCCGGCGCTTCGGCCAGCGCTTGCACCGTTGGCAGCGCGGCCATGAAGCGGTCGAAGTAATTGAGCACGGTGCTGACCTGGGTCTGCTGCAACATGATCTCCGACACCCACACCCGATACGGATTGATGTCTTGCTGCCAAGGCAAATCGTGGCGGCCGTGGCGGTCAAACCATTCCAGCACCGCCGTGGAAAACTGCTCCGCTGTCATCGCTTGAACAGCCCCTTCAATGCGTTTTTCAATTCCGGGCTGACCTTGTCGCCAAGTTTTTCATCGATCTTCTCGCTGAGTTTGTCACCGGCCATTTTGGTCGCGACCTGGCCGAGGCGTTCGTTGTCCACACGGCAGGCCTTGGCGCCCAGTTCCAATGGGCCGCGGCAGCGCAGCGGCCACTCGATGCCGACGAATTTCTCGCCGACCTGACAGGCCGGATCCGGCATCGCGCTGGTGTCGCCTTCGACGATGATGCCGACGCGGTAATCCATGCCCAGCACCCGCAGGTCGATGTCGCCATCGCCGTTGACGGTCATGCCGGGGATGCGCACTTTCAGGTCCGGGTTGCTGGCGATGCCGTTGCGGAAGGTCAGGTTGCCCTTGAGTTCCTGGAACGGCGTGTCCTTGCCCCGTGGCTCGCCGCTGAGGGTTTTGCGGTTGAGGGTGGCGATGCCTTTGCACAGTTGCTGTTCAAGGTTGGCATTGAGCAGCACACCGTTGTTGATCACGAAGCTGGCGTTGCCGTTGAGGGTTTCGATCAGCGCCTGTTGGCTGTTGCCGCTGCCGGTGAGGCTGCTGGTCAGCGTGACCAGACCTTTGACCGGCGGATTCTTGCCCTGGCTTTCGAGGATTTTCTCGGCCGGCACGCGGTTGATCCTGGTTTGCAGGTTCAGCACCGGCGCACTTGGGCGTACGTCGAGGGTGCCCTTGGCTTCGAAGTCGCCGTTGTACAGGCCGCCACGCAGATTCTCCAACGTCAGCAGGCCGCCCTGGCCGGTGGCTTTGAGCGCGGCGTTTTGGATCGGCAGTTTGTCGAGGGTCAGTTGGCCGAAGCTCAGATCGGCATCAACGTCGAGTTTGGCCAGACGCTCGACCGGCAGCAGACGCTCGGTGCTCCAGGCGCTTTTGCTTGGTTTGTCCGGCAACGGTGTGCTGCCAGCGCCGGCCATGGCATCGGCTTCGGTGCTGGCGACTTCGGCCTGACGCACTTGCGTGGCGTTTTTGGCTTTTTCCGATTTCGGCGGCAGGTAGCGGTCGACGTCGAACGTGTCAGCCTTGAGGATCGCGCGCAGCGACTGCTTGGCGAAATCTTCCACGGCAATGCGCCCGCTGAAGCTGCTGTCGTCGAGTTTCAGGTTGATGTTGTCGAAGGCGACGCTGGTTGGCGTGGCGGCCACGCGGCTGACCAGTTCGACCTTGCTCAGGCTGCCGGGCGCCATGGCTGGCAACGTCTGGCCGATGCTGTCGACAAATTTCGCCAGATCGAACTGGGCGATCGAGATTCCGCCAGTGATCTGCGGGGTCTTGTCGAGGTCGTTGGCTTTCAGCTCACCGAGGGCACGCAACTGGTTGGCGGAGATCTTGATCCCGGTCCATTCGGCGACGTTCGCTGCCTTGTCCAGGGAAATCTGGCCTTGGGCGGAGAAGGTCATGGCCTTGCCTTGTAGTGGGTCGCCGGTCAGTTCGCCGGACAGTTTCATGTCTTCGAACTTGTAACGTTGCAGGGCGCGTTCGATGCGCAGCTCGCCGTTGAGCTCGGTGCGCACCCGCAGCACGGGCTGATTGGTGCTGAGGAACGCCGTGGCTTTCAGCGGAATGTTGGTCGAGTCGTGTACTGCACCGGTGCTCAGCTGGATGCTTTCGGCGCTGTACTGCTTGCCGGTCTGCTCGTCGGTGTATTCAACACGGGCGTTGTTGACGGTCAGGCTGTCGATGTCGAGGCGGATCGGCTGCGGCGGTTTTTCCGGCTGGACGGGGGCCTCTGCAACAGGCGGGCCGGCAGGCGTCGGGCTGCCGGCAGGCGTGGCAGGAGGTGGCAGCTTGCCGATGTCTTCCCAGTTGCCGTGGCCGTTCTTGTCGCGTTTGAGGCGCAGGTTCAGGCCTTCGACGCGCACATCGCTCATCTGCACTTCGCGGCGCAACAGCGGCAGCACGCGCACGGACAGGCCGAGCATCTGCAGGTCGGCATACGGTTCGGTCGGGTTGATCAGGGTGGCGATGCTGGCCTCATGCAGTTCCAGGCCGAGCCACGGGAACAGGCTCCAGCCGATATCGCCATTGAGCGTCAGCTCGATGTGGGCCTTGTCGCGGGCTATCTGGCGGATCTCGTCTTTGTAGTCGTTGGGATCAAACAGGTGGGTCAGGGCGAAGCCCGCCGCCACAATGATCAGCAACAGCCCGAGAAGTACCAGACCCAGGATTTTGCCGAACGCTTTCATGGGCGAGTCCTTGTAGTTAGTCGAATTCGTAATTTAGCCGGGGAGTATAGCGCTGCATCCGCCCGGTTCGGGGCGCTGTCATGTCGCGATCACGTCCAGCGGCAATTGCAATCTGGCGGCCAGCGCCTGGATTTCAAGGTGCCCGGCCGGTGCCAGCAGGCGCAGTTGGGCACCCGCTTGCGACGCCATTTTCTGTGCTTGGTTCACCAGTCTCTCGGCTACCCCACGGCGCCGGGTGACTTTTCGTACACACAAATGTGACAAGTACCAAATCCTGTCGTGCCTTGTCAGGCGTGCTGCACCGAGCAGGCGATCGTTGAAACGTCCTGCAATCAAAGAGCCGTCAGCCAGGCTGTTTTCGATCAGTTGAGCGTCCCCGGAATACGGTGCGAACAGCCATTGCGGAGCGTCACGATAGATTTTTTGCAGGTCCTGTTGATCCTGGTAACTGGCATCGTTCAGCGCTTGGACAGCGATCGGCATGGCTTTTTCCTGTGGGGACGAGATCAGATGACATGAAAAAGGTGATATCAGTTTGGTTTTTCTGTCACGTGCAAATGGTAACCTTCGCCGGTTCGTCCGTCCTTCTGCGACTTAACGTCGCGCCTTCAAGGAGCTTCACCCGAAAAAACGGTCATGCCTGCGTGCATAAAGGCCGAGGGTGAGCAGTGGCTGGCGAACCATACTAATAATTGGGGGATACACAATGAGCACGAGCATCACGGCGGACGGCCTTCGCGCCGACCAGCCTGCGTTCCTGTCCAAGGAACGCATCATCGCCAAGCCCGGTTTCAACCGCTGGCTGGTTCCACCGGCCGCTCTGGCCATCCACCTGTGCATCGGCATGGCCTACGGTTTCTCGGTGTTCTGGTTGCCGCTGTCTAAGGCATTGGGCGTCACGGCCCCGGTGGCTTGCGCACCGGACATGAGCTTCATCGCTCAGGTCTTCTCTTCGCAATGCGACTGGCCGATCTCCATGCTCGGCTGGATCTACACCCTGTTCTTCATCTTCCTCGGCTGCTCGGCAGCAATCTGGGGTGGCTGGCTGGAACACGCCGGGCCACGCAAGGCCGGTGTGGTGTCGGCACTGTGCTGGTGCGGCGGTCTGCTGATCTCTGCACTGGGTATCTACACCCACCAGATCTGGCTGATGTGGATCGGCTCTGGCGTGATCGGTGGTATCGGTCTGGGCCTGGGCTACATTTCGCCGGTCTCGACCCTGATCAAGTGGTTCCCGGACAAGCGCGGCATGGCGACCGGCATGGCGATCATGGGCTTCGGTGGCGGCGCGATGGTCGGTGCACCGTTGGCGACTGCGCTGATGAGCCACTTCGCTTCGCCTGCCGGTGTCGGCGTGTGGCAGAGCTTCGTGGCCATGGCGGCGATCTACTTCGTGTTCATGATCGGTGGCGCCCTGGCTTACCGTGTGCCGCCAACCGGCTGGAAGCCTGAAGGCTGGACTGCTCCGGCGAAAAAAGCCTCGAACGCGATGATCACCCACCGTCACGTGCACGTGAATGTGGCGTGGAAAACCCCGCAGTTCCGTCTGGTGTGGCTGGTGCTGTGCCTGAACGTGTCGGCCGGTATCGGCATCCTCGGCATGGCCTCGCCACTGCTGCAGGAAGTGTTCGGCGGCAAGTTGCTGGGCGTTGACGTGCCGTTCGGTCAACTGGATGCCGGGCAACTGGCTTCGATCGCTGCGATCGCTGCCGGCTTCACCGGTCTGCTGAGCCTGTTCAACATCGGTGGCCGCTTCTTCTGGGCTTCGTTCTCGGACTACCTGGGTCGCAAAAACACTTACTTCGTGTTCTTCGCCCTCGGTTTTGCCCTGTACGCGCTGATCCCGAACATGGGCCATCTGGGCAATGTTGCACTGTTCGTGGCGGCGTTCTGCATCATCCTGTCGATGTACGGCGGTGGTTTTGCGACCGTTCCAGCGTATCTGGCCGACCTGTTCGGCACGCAAATGGTCGGTGCGATCCACGGTCGTCTGCTGACTGCCTGGGCTGCGGCCGGCGTGCTCGGCCCGGTGCTGGTGAACTACCTGCGTGAGTATCAGTTGAGCATCGGCGTTGAACGCGCTGCCGCTTACGACATCACCCTGTACATCCTCGCCGGCCTGCTGGTGCTGGGTTTCCTGTGCAACCTGATGGTGCGTCCGGTGGCCGACAAGTACTTCATGACCGACGCTGAACTGGCCGCCGAACAGGCGCTGGGTCACGACAAAGGTGCTGATGCCAGCACCGTGCTGGAGTGGAAAGCCGCACCGGGCAGCAAGCCGCTGGCAATCGCTGCATGGCTGGTGGTGGGTATTCCGTTGGCGTGGGGCGTGTGGGTGACCCTGCAGAAGACGGCGGTACTGTTTCACTAAGTAAAAACGTAATACCCCTGTAGGAGTGAGCCCTGCTCGCGATAGCGGTCTGACAGTCGACAGAAATGTTGACTGTGAGGCCCTCATCGCGAGCAGGCTCACTCCTACAGTTGTTTTCGGGGTGGCTGTAATGGCTTGTATGGACATGTCTACCCGCGACAGCCGGGCGTTCTATCCGTCAGCCATCTCACGTCGCGTGTTTCTGTTTCGGCCTCGCGTGCCTATAATGGCTGCCTTTTTCGCCCAATGATTTTGCGGAGCTGGTGATGGCCGAACGTAAGGCGTCTGTCGAGCGCGACACTCTGGAAACCCAGATCAAAGCCTCGATCAACCTTGATGGCACCGGAAAGGCCCGATTCGATATCGGTGTTCCTTTTCTTGAGCACATGCTGGATCAGATCGCCCGTCACGGGTTGATCGACCTGGATATTGAATGCAAGGGCGATCTGCATATCGACGACCACCATACCGTGGAAGACGTCGGTATCACCCTCGGCCAGGCCTTCGCCAAAGCCATCGGCGACAAGAAAGGCATCCGTCGCTACGGTCATGCTTACGTGCCGCTCGATGAAGCGCTGTCGCGTGTGGTGATCGACTTCTCCGGCCGTCCAGGCCTGCAGATGCACGTGCCCTACACCCGCGCCACCGTGGGCGGCTTCGACGTCGACCTGTTCCAGGAATTCTTCCAGGGCTTCGTCAACCACGCACTGGTCAGCCTGCACATCGACAACCTGCGTGGCACCAACACCCACCACCAGATCGAAACCGTGTTCAAGGCTTTCGGCCGCGCGCTGCGCATGGCCGTCGAGCTGGATGAGCGCATGGCCGGGCAAATGCCATCGACCAAAGGCGTTCTGTAATGCAGACGGTTGCAGTTATCGACTACGGCATGGGCAACCTGCACTCGGTGGCCAAGGCCCTCGAGCACGTCGGCGCCGGCAAGGTGCTGATCACCAGCGATGCGGACGTGATCCGCGAAGCCGACCGCGTGGTGTTCCCCGGCGTTGGTGCGATTCGCGATTGCATGGCGGAGATCCGTCGTCTCGGTTTCGACGCACTGGTGCGTGAAGTCAGCCAGGATCGTCCGTTCCTCGGCATCTGCGTCGGCATGCAAGCCCTGCTCGACAGCAGCGAAGAGAACGACGGCGTCGACTGCATCGGCCTGTTCCCGGGCGCCGTGAAGTTCTTCGGCAAAGACCTGCATGAAGACGGCGAGCACCTGAAAGTCCCGCACATGGGCTGGAACGAAGTGCAGCAGAAGGTCAGTCACCCGCTGTGGCACGACATTCCGGACATGGCGCGTTTCTACTTCGTGCACAGCTACTACATCGCTGCCGCCAATGCGCGGCAGGTAGTCGGTAGCGGTCATTACGGAGTCGATTTCGCTGCCGCGCTGGCCGAAGGCTCGCGTTTCGCCGTGCAATTCCACCCGGAGAAGAGCCATACCCATGGCCTGCAATTGCTGCAGAACTTCGCCGCGTGGGACGGTCGCTGGTAAATGGCTGCCAAGAAGTCCAAACCGCCGATCCTGACCCTCACTCCCGAACAGGAGAACGAGGTCAACCGCAAGATCCAGCGGTTCATGGAGGATCGGTTCGAACTTGACCTGGGTTCGTTCGAAGCGGCGGAAATTCTTGAGCTGTTTACCCGCGAAATTGCTCCGCACTATTACAACAGGGCGATTTTCGATGTGCAGACCCACCTCAAAGAGCGGTTTGAAAGCATCGAAAGCGACCTGTGGGCGCTCGAGAAAAACTGATTTCCGAGCCAAGCTGAACATTCAAATTTGAAGGTTTGCCAGATGCTGATTATTCCCGCTATCGATCTTAAAGACGGTGCATGCGTACGTCTGCGCCAGGGCCGCATGGAAGATTCCACAGTGTTCTCCGAGGACCCGGTGAGCATGGCTGCCAAGTGGGTGGAGGGCGGTTGCCGCCGTCTGCATCTGGTCGATCTGAACGGCGCATTCGAAGGCCAGCCAGTCAACGGCGAAGTGGTGACCGCGATCGCCAAGCGCTACCCGAACCTGCCGATCCAGATCGGTGGCGGTATCCGCTCGCTGGAAACCATCGAGCACTACGTCAAGGCGGGGGTCAGCTACGTGATCATCGGCACCAAAGCCGTTAAAGATCCGGCGTTCGTCGCTGAGGCCTGCCGCGCGTTCCCGGGCAAGATCATTGTCGGCCTGGATGCCAAAGACGGGTTCGTCGCCACCGACGGCTGGGCTGAAATCAGCACCGTGCAGGTCATCGACCTGGCCAGGCAGTTTGAAGCCGACGGCGTGTCCTCGATCGTTTATACCGACATCGCCAAAGACGGCATGATGCAGGGCTGCAACGTACCGTTCACCGCTGCGCTGGCTGCAGCGACGAAGATCCCGGTGATCGCCTCCGGCGGTATCCACAATCTGGGTGACATCAAGTCGCTGCTCGACGCCAAGGCGCCGGGCATCATCGGTGCAATCACTGGCCGGGCGATCTACGAAGGCACCCTCGACGTCGCCGAAGCGCAAGCTTTCTGCGATGCGTACCAAGGCTGAGGACTGACCATGGCGCTGGCCAAACGCATCATCCCTTGCCTGGACGTGGACAACGGCCGGGTCGTCAAAGGTGTGAAGTTCGAGAACATCCGCGATGCCGGCGACCCGGTGGAAATCGCCCGTCGTTATGACGAGCAGGGTGCCGACGAGATTACCTTTCTCGACATCACCGCCAGCGTCGATGGCCGCGACACCACGCTGCACACCGTCGAGCGCATGGCCAGCCAGGTGTTCATTCCGCTGACCGTCGGCGGTGGCGTGCGCACCGTGCAGGACATCCGCAACCTGCTCAACGCCGGTGCGGACAAGGTCTCGATCAACACCGCTGCCGTGTTCAACCCGGAATTCGTTGGTGAAGCGGCGCAGCATTTCGGCTCGCAGTGCATCGTCGTCGCCATCGACGCGAAGAAGGTCTCCGGCCCGGGCGAAACCCCGCGCTGGGAAATCTTCACCCACGGCGGGCGCAAGCCGACCGGTCTCGACGCCGTCGAGTGGGCGAAGAAGATGGAAGGCCTGGGTGCCGGCGAGATCCTGCTGACCAGCATGGATCAGGACGGCATGAAAAACGGCTTCGACCTCGGCGTGACCCGCGCGATCAGCGATGCGCTGGGCATCCCGGTGATCGCTTCCGGCGGCGTCGGCAACCTGCAGCATCTGGCCGACGGTATCCTCGAAGGCCACGCCAGCGCGGTACTGGCGGCGAGTATTTTCCACTTCGGCGAATACACTGTGCAGGAAGCGAAAGCGTATATGGCCAAACGCGGCATCGTGATGCGCTAAACCGTACAGGCCAGTGGACAGCATGGCGTACCCAAGGCACTCTTGGGCACGCCATGGATTCCGGTAGCCCGACATGATCAAACGCCTGCTTCTTGTTCTCGCCAGTGCCTCTGTGTTGTTGCTCAACACGGCGCGGGCCGAAAACAGTCCCGACACCGATCTGGTGCTCCTCACCGAAAACTTTCCGCCCTACAACATGGCGAAAGACGGCAAGAATTTCGCCAAGGGCGAGAACATCAACGGCATTGCCGCCGACATCGTCCGCGAAATGTTCAAGCGCGCCGGGCTCACCTACAGCCTGACCCTGCGCTTCCCATGGGAGCGCGTCTACAAACTGGCGCTGGAAAACCCCGGTTATGGCGCCTTCGTGATGGCCCGCCTGCCGGATCGCGAAAACCTGTTCAAATGGGTCGGCCCGATCGGTCCGGACGACTGGATCATGTTGGCCAGGGCCGACAGCAAGATCACCCTCGACACCCTCAACGATGCGCGCAAATACAAGATCGGCGCCTACAAGGGCGACGCGATTGCCGAGACGCTGGCCAAGCAGGGCTTGAAGCCTACTGTCGTTCTGCGCGATCAGGACAATGCGAAAAAACTGGTCAATGGCCAGATCGACCTGTGGGCCACGGGTGATCCTGCCGGGCGTTATCTGGCGCGGCAGGACGGGGTCACTGGACTCAAGACCGTGTTGCGCTTCAACAGCGCCGAGTTATATCTGGCGCTGAACAAGGATGTGTCGGACGCAACGGTCGCCAGGCTGCAGGCGGCGCTGGATCAGATGCGCAAGGACGGGGTTGTCGACGAGATCATGGGGCGCTATCTGTAGCCGTCGGCAACGACTTGTCTGTTGCCTGGTGGGTGCATTCTTGCGGCGGATACTGCAGCAGACTCAGGTTATCGTTCTGGGTGTAAGCCAGATTGATCCCCGCTTGCGAGCCGTCAGCACGACGCAGCTCGTAGAAACTCTCCAGCTGATACACCGCGACGAATTTGCCTTTGCCGGCCATGGCGATCACATAGGTAGCAAATGGAGTCTGCCAACCACTGGTTGACGTCTCGCTGTGAGTGAACTGGCTGTCCAGTCTTGCCGAAAATGGGAGTGACGGATGAGCGTCTGCCTTCGTTGCCCACGGACTCACAAAACTGATCGCGGTAAGTTGAGTGAACAGACGCAGCATCTTCGGATTCTGCAGCCGCTGCGCGGTCCACTTGAACGCCCGTGCCTCCTCGCCCGTGTTGTGTCCGCTCCCAACCAAATAGTACTGGTCGGTTCTTTCCAAACGATAAAACGGCGTGGTGCGTAATTGATCAATTGGCGACAAGTCATCCTTGACCACGAACCATGGCAGCTTGATGACTTGGGAGAGCGTGGCCGCGCCTTTGGTTTCTGGGGCTTGCGCTGCGGAGAGCGTTGGTAGCTGTGGCGGTGACTGGATCAGCGGCGCGATCTGCATGCTTAGTGAATAGGCACCGACATTGCCCTCTGGCCGGTTGAAACTGCTGGCCGCAACAAATGTTCCCGGTGCGAAATGAATCTCCCCCGGCGGTGCATTGGGTGGTATGACACTCCATGCACTGAAGCTCTGCTTGGCGCCGCTGCCCCTGTCATTCCAGATCAGTTCGCCAACGTCCGAGGCGATCACCAGATCGGCCCGTACACAGCGAACCGCGTTGAGTGAAGGTTTTTCGTGATCATTGGAGCAGACCGCGCCCATGGCCACATAACCTTGCGGGGCGATCGGTCGCCATACGGCCCCGTCTTTCTTCGAGCCTGAGCCGGAATCTTTCCAGATCAGCTCGAAATCGTCCGGGCGCCTTAATGCCGGGCCCCTGGCCGGATCTGCACTGGGTGCATCGCCTTCGCAAACCACAGCTACCACGGTGCTGCCGTTAATGTTGTCGTGCCCGGCGACGAACACGTCGCCGAGCGGGAAATAGCCCGGCAATACATCCGGAGCCGGAGTCGGGCGCCAGAAGGCTGCGGGTTTTGCCCGCGAGCCGGTGCTGTCCCAGATCCGGTGAAATTCCGTGGTGAAATGGATCAGCAGATTGTCGTGTCGGATCGGCTCGATTTGCCTGGATGGCGCTGCGGCCTGGTCATGAATGGTCATGGTCACTCCTGATAGTTGAACGGCGACTCAAGGGAGTCGCGACCCGTTGCAGGTCTCACTATCGGTAATCGCAACCGGTCTCTGGCGGTAACTATGTATGACGTCGTGACCAGTTATTTCCAAAAAAACCGTTCCTTGCCATGGGCAGCCTTGCGCTCCTGTTTTGCCTATTGATGCAGAAGCACAAGGCCGACGTCACTGATCAGCTCAGGGGGCGCTGTTTTTGAGCGCTTCCCATTCCAGGATGTATTCCTTCAATTCTGAGCGCTGATTGTTGGGGTCGACAGCGTAAACGCAGAGTTTGAGGGGGAAGTTGCTTTGCGGGCGTAGCCAATTGGAGGTCACATGCCTATAACCCTGCGGGTCTTCGCAACTGACTTTTTCAGCAAGGCCGCCTTTTACCTCGTATCGATCAAGACCCTCGTTCTTGCGTTCCGGCCACAGAATCAGTGCCCTGTTTATCTCTTTGTTAAACGAAGTCTCTATGGTCGGAACAGGCGTCGGGCCCGCATCAATCAGATAAGTGGGAACAGTGACGGCATTGCGATAAGTGCCTGCGGGTAATATGTCCTCAGTACTGTTTGTGGCGATGATGCAAAGGTTGCTAGGCCCGGTTTCAGGTCCCATCGGAACATTTAATCGAGTCGGCGCAGTGCCGGTGGTGATTGGCTGGCTGTAGCCTTGCGGAACTTCGCAGTCGACCGGGTCAGCCGTCCGTTTAGTCCGGATAAACCGGGTGCTGGCGGTTATTTCGAAGTTCCATTCTGGATAAACGTAGTTGCCCTGAGCGCTTACGCTGATCTTTGCATGCGTTGGCAGTTGGGCAGGCAGTCTGATAGAGGCTGCCGGAAATAATTCGCACACCTGCGGATCCGTATTGAGTTTGCCATCGAAAAAGCAGTTGTTGAAAACCGAGGTGGGACTGCCGTAACTGCCGCTCGGCATCTGACCGTATCCAGGCAGCGGCGTCAGATGGTGAGCCAAGGTCCCGAGGACGCCATAGACCTCGTTGGTCGCTCGAACGATGACCGGACTCCCCGAGCTTCCGGAAGCAATATCTTTGCATTTGTTGCTGACGGTATGCCGCCAAACCCAGGGCTTTTCGAAAATCGCCGGGGAGGGCATGTGGGTGCAGGCGGACATTTGTAATGGAGAGCCAACGGGTTTGTGCACAATCAGAATGTCGCTCTCTTCTGCCGGCGCCTGCCGGGCCAGTTTCATGGGCGTGATGCCCTGAGCCAGAAGTTCGCCCTGTGACACTCCAAGCTCCAACAGAGCCAGGTCGACACCCTGAATACTGCTCCAGGCTACTTTCTGCAGAGAAACGGTCCTGGAGGCAGCAGTCGTATCGATGAAGTTGTTGAAGGTAATGCTGGCTTCGATAGGGTCATCTGTTCGCATGACCCCGTTTTCCTTGCCCACGCAGTGGGCGCTGGTCAGTGCATAGGCGGAATCGGACGGTCTAGAGCTGTTAGTGTCGATCAGGAAGGCGGTGCAGGAACCGTGCTCGCGGCTTTTGTACTCGCCGATTCCCATCCAGTGGTTATTTTCGCCATCTTTGTTAGTCAGGTGTTGCGACGGTGAGAAGTTTTCAGCGCCCTTGCCGTAATCGACAGGGCTGGAACAGGCAGGAAGTGAGAAGGCAGTCAGTAATAAAAAGCTTGGGTGGATATATTTAAAGTTCATGGCCAGTCCTTGGCTAATATATGGGTGCAAGACTGGCGCAGAATAAGACAGTTAGGTTTGAGTCGGTTCTATAAGTTATTGCTGCTTATTTTGGTCGTAGAGGCTTATGAGAATTTAATAAGTTTATAGCTTAACGATAAATTCCATTTTTCCCGTGTGCAGCTGTCGCTTTGTTACTCCGCACGCTGATCATCTGCTTGATATCGATCCACTCGATGCCTTGCGCCTTGAGCTTCGGCAATTCACGTTCCAGCACCGCCAGCGTCTGCGGGTAAGGGTGGCCGATCATCACTGCCGAGCCCTGCTTGCGGGCCAGGCTGATCGCCGTCTGCAGCTGGTTGAAAATGGCGGCTCCGGTGCGTTCGTCATCGAGAAACACATCGCGCGAAACACTCGCCAGATCGATCTTCTGTGCTTGTTGCGCGGCCACGGTCTGGGCGCTGGTGCGGCTGTCGACGAAGAACTTGTGCCGACGCTGCAACTCGCCCATCAGCCACGCCATCGCCACCGGCTGGGCGGTCATGCGACTGCCCATGTGGTTGTTGATGCCCGCCGTGTAGGGGACCATTTTGAAGGCGGCGTCGAGGCGCTTTTGCAGCTCTTCGAGCGGCAGTTCGGGATGCCAGGCGTACGGGCCGGTGGCCGGATCCATCGGCATGTGCAGGATCACGATCTTGCCGGCGCGATGTGCTTCGCGGGCAAATTCGGTGGCGTGCGGGGTGTCGGGCATGATCGCCGTGGTCACCGGGCCGGGCAGGGCCAGCACACGGCGATCCCGGGGCAGGCTCTGCCCCAGGTCGTCGATGATCAGCGTCAGGTAGGCTTTTGGCGGTGGCGTCCTGGCGGGTTCTGCGTGAGCAGCACCCGCCAGACAGCACAGTAGGACGAAGAGCAAACGCAAAGACATCCTCAACGGCCGGACGTGATGCTCAAGCCCTTAAGCAGGCTCAGGGCCTGGGCCAACTGGTAATCGTCATCCTGCGGCATGGCCTTGGCCTTGGTGCCGGAACCGGTCGGCTTGTCCGCGCCGCCGTTGCCGTTGCCCAGGTGGCCTTGCAGGTCGGCTTCCTTGAAGTAATCGCCGTCCGCTTCGTTGGTGATCTTGGCCTTGCGCACTTCGATGTCCGGGACGATGCCCTGGGCCTGGATCGAGCGGCCGTTCGGCGTGAAGTACAGTGCCGTGGTGATCTTCAGCGCGCGGTCGTTGTTCAGCGGCAGCACGGTTTGCACCGAGCCTTTGCCGAAACTGGTGGTGCCCATGACTACCGCGCGTTTCTGATCCTGCAGGGCGCCGGCGACGATTTCCGAAGCCGAGGCGCTGCCACCGTTGATCAGCACGACCATCGGCACCGCTTCGCTTTCGTCTTTGCCGGTGGCGGAGAAGCGCAGTTCGGAGTTGGCGATCCGGCCTTTGGTATAGACGATCAGGCCTTTCTTGATGAAGTGGTCGACCACTTCCACTGCCGCCTGCAACACGCCGCCCGGGTTGTTGCGCAGGTCGAGGATGATGCCGTTGAGCTTTTTGCCGTTGTCCTTGCGCAGCTTGGCCAGGGCCTTGGAGACCTCTTCGCCGGTCTTGACCTGGAACTGGGTGATGCGGATGTAGCCGTAGCCCGATTCCAGCAGCTGCGCCTTGACGCTCTTCACCTGAATCACGGCGCGGGCCAGGGTCACGTCGAACGGCGTGCCACCGTCGCGCACCAGGGTCAGGGTGATTTTCTGACCGATCTTGCCGCGCATCTTGTCCACGGCTTCGGTCATGGTCTGGCCGCGAGTTGGCGCACCGTTGATCTTGACGATGAAGTCACCGGCCTGGATGCCAGCCTTCGACGCCGGGGTGTCGTCGATCGGCGAGACGACCTTGATGAAACCGTCTTCGGAGCCGACTTCGATGCCCAGGCCGCCGAATTCGCCGCTGGTGCTTTCCTGCAGTTCGGTGAAGTCTTCAGGGCCGAGATACGCGGAGTGCGGATCGAGGTTGCTGAGCATGCCCTTGATCGCGTTTTCCAGCAGAGTCTTGTCATCCACCGGCTCGACATACGCCGCCTTGATCCGGTCCATGACCTCGGCAAAGGTGCGCAACTCTTCCAGCGGCAACGGGGCCTTGGCGGTCGCGGCAGTGCCTGCCGGAGCGACGGCCGGGGCCGGTTGAGCGGCGAACGCCAGAGGCGCGCCGATCACCAGAGCGATCGTCAGGGCCAGCGAGGTAAGGCGGGACAAATGCAGCATGTCGAACGAACTCCTGAATTAGGCGACGCGCTTATCCTTGCGCGTGACACCATTGCGCCGGATCACTCGGGTGACCCTGCTGACGAATTGCGAAATACAGCGCTGGTGTGTCCTGACCGCCACTGTTACCCACAGTGGAGATCGACTCACCGGCTTTTACCACGTCACCGGCCGACTTGAGCAGTGTCTGGTTGTGACCGTAAAGACTCAGATAACCATTGCCGTGATCAAGGATCACCAGCAGCCCGGCGCCACGCAACCAGTCGGCGAACACCACGCGCCCGCCATGCACGGCATGCACTTGGCTGCCGGCAGCGGCGCTGATCATCACACCATCCCACTTGGTGCGGGCATCGTCGCCACGGCTTTCGCCGAAGCGTGCCAGCAATCGACCATCAACCGGCCACGGAAGTTTTCCCCGGGTTGCAGCAAAAGGGCCACCGAAGGTCTCGCCGCTGCTGGACACCAGTGCGCCGGGGGTTGATTTGACGGGTTTTCGTGGGGCGTCGCTGTTGTCAGCCTGCGCCTCACGCAAACGCTTTTTTTCCGCTTCCTGCTGGGCGATCAGCGCTTTCTGCCGCGCTTCTTCTGCCTCACGGGCCTGACGGGCCAGGGTTTCTTCAATGGTTTTAAGGACTTTAGACAGGTCTGCCTGATCCTGCTCGCGGGCGGCCAGTTTCTGGTCGCGGGCTTTCACGTCATCGTTGAGCTTGGCGAGGACTTGCTGGCGTTCCTTGCGGACCTTTTCCAGTTCGTCGCGCTGGGTGTCGAGGCTGCTTTTCTGCACCAGCAATTGCGCCTGCTGCATGGCGATGTCTTTTTCGACATTGGCCAGTTGGCGCAGGGTTTCGTTGAAGTTCTTCAACTGCTCCAGGCGGGCCTGGCTCAGGTAATCGTAATAGGTGAGGGTGCGGGCGAATTTCTCGGGATTCTGCTGGTTGAGCAGCAGCTTGAGGTATTCCTGACGGCCATTCTGGTAGGCCGCGCGGGCCTGGATGGCGATCAGTCGCTGCTGTTCAGTGCGCGCGCTCTGGAGTTTTTTTTTCTCCGCATCGAGCCGCTGCAGCTCGGATTCGCTTTTTTTCAACTCTTTCTGCAGGGCATCGACCTGCTTCTCGAGCTTGCCCATCTCGGTTTCAGTGCCCTTGAGCTCTTTCTGCACACCGGATTTTTCTTCCTGCAGCTTGCCCAGCAGCTTTTTCAGCTCGGCAATGTCCTGACGCGTGGCATCCAACTGCTGTTGGGTTTGCGCGCGCTCGTCAGCGAAGGCCGGTTGGAGCAGGCAGGTCAGAGCGAGGGCGATCAGGACGCGGAGCATAGAGGCGGGCGGCACCAGGGTAATGGACGGCCTAGTATGCCCGCCCGAGGCTGCAAAAAAAACGCCCAATTGGGCTTGTGTGATAACTGGAGCGGCGGAGAGGCTCATTTCCATTTCGAAAACCCCATAAACCACTGTGGGAGCTGGCTTGCCAGCGATGGCGTCTGCACATTCAACATAGCTGTTGGCTGTCAGATTGCTATCGCTGGCAAGCCAGCTCCCACAGGGTTTGGCGGTGTTTGATCTGGCGATTACACCAGAATCGAAGTCCCCGTCATTTCCGCCGGTTTTTCCAGGCCAAGCAGCATCAGCATGGTCGGCGCGACGTCCGCCAGTACGCCGCCTTCACGGACCTTGAGGTCACGCTTGCCGACATAAATGAACGGCACCGGCTCGGTGGTGTGCGCGGTGTGCGCCTGGTGGGTTTCTTCATCGGCCATTTTTTCGACGTTGCCATGGTCAGCGGTGATCAGCGCTTCGCCACCCACCTTTTCCAGAGCTTCGACGATACGGCCGACGCAGGTGTCCAGGCATTCCACGGCTTTTACCGCAGCGTCGAACACGCCGCTGTGGCCGACCATGTCGCCGTTGGCGTAGTTGACCACGATCACGTCGTAACGCTGATGCTCGATGGCGTCGACGATGCGGTCGGTGACCTCGGGTGCGCTCATTTCCGGTTGCAGGTCGTAGGTGGCGACTTTCGGCGACGGGATGAGGATGCGCTCTTCACCCGGGAACGGTTCTTCACGGCCGCCGGAGAAGAAGAAGGTCACGTGCGCGTATTTTTCGGTTTCGGCGATGCGCAGCTGAGTCTTGCCGTTTTTCGCCAGATAGTCGCCGAGCACGTTTTCCAGGCTGCCGGCGGCGAAGGCCGATGGCGCAGGGATGCTGGCGGCGTACTGGGTCAGCATGACGAAACCGGCCAGTTTCGGCTGGCGCGCACGTTCGAATTCCTTGAAGTCGTCTTCGACAAATACGCGGCTCAGCTCGCGGGCGCGGTCGGCGCGGAAGTTCATGAACACCACGGCATCGCCGTCTTCGACCTTTACCGGCTCGCCGATGGTGGTGGCCTTGACGAACTCGTCGCTCTCGCCACGGGCATAGGCGGCGTCGAGGCCTTCCTGAGCGGTGGCAGCGTTGAATTCGGCGTTGCCGTCAACGATCAGGTTGTAGGCCTGAGATACGCGGTCCCAACGGTTGTCACGGTCCATCGCGAAGTAGCGACCGATGAGGCTGGCGATGCGGCCCTTGCCGAGCGCCTGGAAGGTCGCGTCGAGCAGTTCGATTGACGACGCGGCGCTTTTCGGTGGAGTGTCGCGACCGTCGAGGAAGGCGTGCAGGTAGATTTTCTCGGCGCCGCGCTTGAAGGCCAGTTCGGCCATGGCGATCAGGTGATCCTGGTGGCTGTGCACGCCGCCATCGGACAGCAGACCCATGAAATGCACAGCTTTGCCGGCGGCCACGGCTTTATCCACGGCAGCGCAGATGGTCGAGTTGTCGAAGAACTCACCGTCGCGGATCGCTTTGGTCACGCGCGTGAAGTCCTGATACACCACGCGCCCGGCGCCGAGGTTCATGTGGCCGACTTCGGAGTTGCCCATCTGGCCGTCCGGCAGACCAACGTCCATGCCGCTGCCCGAGATCAGGCCGTTCGGCACCGTGGCCCACAGACGATCGAGCACAGGCTTCTTCGCCGCATACACGGCATTGGATTCGTGGCTGTCACTGTGACCGAAGCCGTCGAGAATCATCAGGACCAAAGGTTTAGGCGTGGTAGTCATGGAATCCACTCGTGGCTAATAAAGAAGAGGGCGATGGAAAAGGGAGTGGCGAGTTTAATGCTTAGTTCCGACCACGTCACCGCCGGACGGGGTTTGGCCCACCATAGTGGCTGTGTATACTGGCCGACATTTTAACGCCCTGGAACCTCCTTCGATGGTTGCTCACCTGATTGAATTTGCCACTAACCACTACATTCTTGTCGGTATCTTCGTCGTACTGCTGGCTCTGCTGCTGGCGCACACGATGCAGGGCGGCGGTAAAAGCCTGAGCACCGGCGAACTGACCGCACTGGTCAACAAGGACGCAGGCGTGGTGGTGGACATCCGTCCGGCGAAAGATTACGCCGCCGGTCATATCGTTGGCGCGATCAACATTCCTCAAGACAAGCTGGCTGCACGTACCGGCGAGCTGGAAAAGCACAAGGCCAAGACCATCATTCTGGTCGACGCCCTGGGCCAGACCGCTGGCACCCACGCTCGCGAGCTGATGAAGTCCGGCTTCACTGCCGCCAAGCTGTCCGGTGGGATCTCCAGCTGGAAAGGCGACAACCTGCCGCTGGTGAAGTGATATGAGCGAAGTCATCGTCTACTCCAGCGATTACTGCCCTTACTGCATGCGAGCCAAGCAATTGCTCGCGAACAAAGGTGTGGCCTTCGAAGAGATCAAGGTCGATGGCAAGCCGCAGATTCGTGCTGCCATGAGCCAGAAGGCCGGACGCACGTCCGTGCCGCAGATCTGGATCGGCGAAAAGCACATCGGCGGTTGTGATGATTTGTATGCCCTGGAGCGCGCGGGCAAGCTCGACGCGCTGCTCAAGGCCTGAACGGCTGCACCCACGTACAGCAATCCCTAAAAGACCCAAGATCAGAAAGGATCTGAGATGACTGACCAACAGAACACTGCAGCCAGCGAAGAAGAAACCGCACCGCAATTCTCCTTGCAGCGCATCTACGTACGCGATCTGTCCTTCGAAGCCCCGAAAAGCCCGGCGATCTTCCGCCAGCAGTGGGACCCGACCGTCGGCCTGGACCTGAACACCCGTCAGAAAGAACTGGAAGGTGATTTCTACGAAGTGGTACTGACCCTGTCCGTGACCGTGAAAAACGGCGACGAAGTGGCTTTCATCGCTGAAGTGCAACAGGCCGGTATCTTCCTGATCAAGAACCTCGACGCGGCTTCGATGAGCCACACTCTGGGTGCGTTCTGCCCGAACATCCTGTTCCCGTACGCGCGCGAAACCCTGGACAGCCTGGTGACTCGTGGTTCGTTCCCGGCCCTGATGCTGGCGCCGGTGAACTTCGACGCCCTGTACGCGCAAGAGCTGCAGCGCATGCAGGAAGCTGGCGAGACGCCGACCGTTCAGTAAGTATCTGAGCGACGACGCAAGTCCAATGTGGGAGCGGGCTTGCTCGCGAAAGCGCAGTGTCAGGCGACATCAATGTCATCTGATCCGACGCCATCGCGAGCAAGCCCGCTCCCACAATTGTTTTGCGTGTTATTTGAAGTCGTTCTGCCGCCACGCTTCGTAAACAGCCACCGCCACGGTGTTGGACAGGTTCAGGCTGCGGCAGCCTTCACGCATCGGCAGGCGCAGGCGCTGTTCGGAGGGCAGGGCGTCGAGCACTTCCGCCGGCAGGCCACGGCTTTCCGGGCCGAAGATGAACGCATCGCCCGGGACGAACGCGGCGTCGTGAAACGGCCGCGAGCCCTTGGTGGTGAACGCGAACAGCCGTGGGTTGCCGAGGCTTTCCAGGCAACTGGCGAGGTCGGCGTGGCGCTGCAACGTGGCATATTCGTGGTAGTCGAGACCGGCCCGGCGCAAGCGCTTGTCGTCCATCTCGAAACCCAGCGGTTCGATCAAATGCAGGTGGCAGCCGCTGTTGGCGCACAGCCTGATAACGTTGCCGGTGTTCGGCGGAATTTCTGGTTGAAAAAGGATGACGTGAAACATGCACGGCTCCGAAGGTAAAGATGACGCGCATTCTACGCCGCAAGCCGACCCGCGTTCGAAACTATTCCCGCGGGTGATCGGTTCGCTGGCGATTTTCGGGCTGATGATCGGTTTGATGATCGGTCGCCTGACCACGCCGGACCCCAGCGTGCTGCAGCAGGTCGACGTGACCGGTGACGGCTTGGTGGTGTGGTTCAACAACGAACCGAACCTGCACGGTGAAATCATCGATGGCACCGTGGCCCTGTTGTTTCAGGCAGAGGGCAAGGCGCAAAAGGGTCAGCTCAAGCTCAACGGCAAGGACGTGAACTGGCGAACGCGCGTGAGTGACGGTGGGTTGTTGCTGACGGTGCTGGCGGCGCGGCCGCTGCAAGGGGAGTGGGCCGGCAGCAAGGTCGATGACCGCTGGCGGCTGGAGATCCATCTCCGGGAGCAATAAAAGCGGGAATCCCCGGCCTGCCTGTACCAGGGTTCCCAAAACGGGGTGGACTTCGCTGAGAGCGTCGGTCCGGTGTAAAGAGGGAACCCCCGGCCTGCCTGTACCAAGGATCCCAAAAGGGTGGGTTCGCCGCGTTGCGGTTTGAACCCGGTGTAAAGAGGGGAATCCCCGGCCTGCCTGTACCAAGGTCCCCGAAACGGGTGGTGAATCGAATCACCTGTAAGGGTTATTGCAGGCGGCGTGCCAGTTTTAGTATTTGGAAACAGAAAAATCCCTCAAATGCACCAAAGCCCCGAAAATCGGGGCTTTGGTGTTTTTACTGGCTGGGTTTTTCAGTCTTGCCTGGATGTTTTTTGCACAGGTTGCGATGCCCGATCACGGGTCAAAGTGCATTAGGTTGGTGCACGGCGGGACCACTGTGGGAGCGGGCTTGCTCGCGAAGGCGTCGCGTCAGTCACTGATACGTTTCATGAATAGCGCTTTCGTGAGCAAGCCCACTCTCACAGAGGGCGTGGTTGATCAGCCCTCATCCCCCTCATCATCATCCCCACCGTCCACTTTCATCCCCAATTCCTTGATCTTGCGCGTCAGGGTATTACGCCCCCAGCCGAGCAATACCGCCGCATCACGACGGCGACCGGCCGTGTGCTTCAGTGCGGTCTCGATCATGATCCGCTCGAACGCCGGCACCGCGCTGTCGAGCAGGCTCGACTGGCCGCGGGCCAACGCTTGATCGGCCCACTGGCGCAGCGCCTGCTCCCAGTTGGTCACTGGCGCCGAGTCCTGCGGCAGGCTCAGCAGTTCCGGTGGCAGGTCACTGATGTGCACTTCGCGTCCGGAGGCCATCACGGTGATCCAGCGGCAGGTGTTCTCCAGCTGCCGCACGTTGCCCGGCCATGGCAGGTTCTTCAGGTATTCCTCGGTCTCGCTCTTGAGCAGCTTCGGCTCCACCGCCAGTTCTTGCGCGGCGCGGCTGAGGAAGTGCTTGGCCAGGGTCGGGATGTCTTCGCGACGGTCCGACAGGCGTGGAATGTGGATGCGGATCACGTTGAGGCGGTGGAACAAGTCCTCACGGAATTTCCCGGCATGCACCAGGGTTTCCAGATTCTGGTGAGTTGCAGCAATGATCCGCACATCGACCTTGACCGGCACATGCCCGCCAACGCGATAGAACTCGCCGTCCGCTAGCACCCGCAGCAAACGGGTCTGGGTGTCCGCCGGCATGTCGCCGATTTCGTCGAGGAACAGCGTGCCGCCGTCAGCCTGCTCGAAGCGCCCGCGACGTAGGTTAGCCGCGCCGGTGAATGCGCCTTTCTCGTGGCCGAACAGCTCGGATTCCATCAGGTCTTTCGGGATCGCCGCCATGTTCAGCGCGATGAACGGCGAGGCCGCGCGCGGGCTGTGGCGGTGCAGGGCGTGGGCCACCAGTTCTTTACCGGTACCGGATTCGCCGTTGATCAGCACGGTGATGTTGGAGTGGCTCAAGCGGCCGATGGCGCGAAACACCTCCTGCATCGCCGGCGCTTCGCCGATGATTTCCGGGGTGCGGGTCAGCGCCGGCACTACTTCCAGGCCTTGCTGCTCTTGCGCATGCTGATTGGCGCGCTTGACCAGCGATACCGCCTCGTCGACGTCGAACGGTTTCGGCAGGTATTCGAAAGCGCCGCCCTGATAAGACGCAACGGCGCTGTCGAGGTCGGAGTGCGCGGTCATGATGATCACTGGCAGCCGTGGGTGCTGTTCGCGGATACGTGCCAGCAGGTCGAGGCCACTGGCGCCCGGCATGCGGATGTCGGAAATGATCACATCAGGCTGCTGACGGGCCAGACGACTCATCACGCCATCGGCGCTGTCGAAGCTCTGCGTGGTCATGCCTTCCTGCTGCAAGGCCTTTTCCAGAACCCAACGGATAGAACGGTCGTCATCGACGATCCACACGGTTTCACTACGGCTCATGTCGATGTGGCTCCTTGTTCCAGTGGCAGAAAGATCGAGAACGTGGTGTGGCCGGGGTGGCTGTCACACTCGATCAGGCCCTGGTGCTGGCTGATGATGTTCTGGGTGATGGCCAGGCCCAACCCGGTACCGTCCGGGCGGCCGCTGACCATGGGAAAGAAGATGGTTTCCTGAAGTTCTGCAGGGATCCCCGGGCCGTTGTCGATGATCTCGATCTTGGTCACCAGGCGATGACGGACGTGGCCGATGGTGAACTGGCGCATGGTCCGGGTGCGCAGGCTGATGCGGCCCAGACGCAGCTCGTTCTGGCTGCTGATCGCCTGCATCGCGTTGCGCACGATGTTCAGTACGGCCTGAATCATTTGTTCGCGGTCGATCAATACGTCGGGAATGCTCGGGTCGTAGTCGCGCACCAAGGTGATGCAGCCCTGGCTTTCCGCTTCGACCAGTTGGCAGACGCGCTCCAGCACTTCGTGGACGTTGCACAGCGCCAGCGACGGCAGCTTGTTCGAGCCGAGCATGCGGTCGACCAGATTGCGCAGACGGTCGGCCTCTTCAATGATCACGTTGGTGTAGTCGCGCAGGCTGTCTTCCGGCAGTTCGCGGGCCAGCAACTGCGCGGCGCCCCGGATGCCGCCGAGCGGGTTCTTGATCTCGTGGGCGAGGCCGCGCACCAGCATCTTGCTGGTTTCCTGCTTGGACAGTTGCGCCTCTTCCTTGGTGATCCGCAGCAGACGGTCACGCGGGTGCACTTCCAGCAGGAGCATGGTCGCGCCGTTGCTGAGGATCGGCGTCACCGCGTAGTCCACGGTCAGGGTCTGGCCGGTGAGGGCGGTGAGCATCGCTTCGCGCTTGGTGAACGGGTGTGCCTGTTCGACCGCCTGGCGCAGCGAGTTGAGCGCCTCGGTGGATTCGGTAAAGAGCTCGCTGATGAACTGTCCATGGCTACGCTGACCGCTGATGGCCAGCAGCATCTCGGCCGCCGGGTTCATGTACTCAAGGCGCAGTTCGGCATCGAGCAGAATGGTGGCGGTGGTCAGGTTGTCGAGCAGCAAACGGTGGATTGCGTCGCTAATAGTCATCGGAGCCTCTTTTGGGGGCGGAGCGTGCGCAAGAAGCAGGCGTCGTTAAACGGAAAATGCAAAAACCAAACCAAGGCTCCGAAAAGAAGCGTTCAACCCGTGAAACAGGCGTTTGACGCTCGTTTGAGTGGCAGGGTGCCAGCTCAAGCGGGAAGTTTCGAACCAAAATGGGTTGGAATCTGGGTACGGTGCAGCCTATTGCACCAATATAGTGCGCAAAGCTGAATAGCGTTAGAAGAAGCGCAGGAAGGGATTTTTTTCTTCGGCGGGTTTGTCTTTCAGCGGACATTCCGGGCGCACGCCGTAGTCTTCGCTGACGCAGGGTTTGACCTGGCGTTTCTGCGCCAGCGAGATGCGTAGCATGTGGAATGGCTGGTTGGCGGTGCGCTCGACAGTGCGACCCTGCTCATCAAGGATTTCCACCGACAGGTTGTGACTGCCGCGGTCGATGTTGCTCAGCGGGAATACCGGACTCAGGCCCGGCTCGCCAGTGGCCTGGCCGTCCAGCAGCAGGCGATAGCGATGGCCCTGCTGTAAGCCAGGTTCGCTGGTGACACTGACGATCACCTCGCCCGCGCTGCTGCGAAGGGTCGCATCCGGCTCGGGGATCAGGATGCGCAGCATGTCGTAGTGAAACGGTGGTTGTTCCGCGACCTTTTTTACAGCGCTGATCGGTGCTGCAGCCGTGGGGTTGGCCGACATGCGATTGCTGGTGGCGATAGGCACGCGCTTGGCGTTGCCGCGCGGCTGGTCGGTGTAGACGCGATTGCCCTGCGCGTCGACATAGGTGAAGACCTCTGCCGAAACGGGCAGGGCGAACAGGCACAGGATCAGCCAGAAAATTCTCACGGCTTGTGCACCCGCTGTACGGTGAACGCCACCGCCGGGCTCTGCTGGATGATCGCTTCGCCGTCGATCACCTGCACCGCGAGACGATGCTCGCCGCGATCGACATTCACCAATTGCAGGATCGGCACGTTGCTCGGCTGGCCGTAAGGTGTGTCGTCCAGCACCAGCCTTAATTGGTGCGGCGCCTGCAGGCGCGGCTTGATCAGCACATTGACAGTGAAGGTGCCGTTGTTGGCGCGCAGCGCTTCTTCGCTGGGCAGGCCGGTCAGCTCCAACACCTCGTAGGCACTGCGTGCCGCGGGGCGTGTGTCGGTGCTTGAAGGCGCTGGCGCGCTCGGTGCCTGTGGCTCGACGCGGTTGAGTGGCGGCAACTCGACCGGCTGCGCCTGAACACCGTCCGGCGAGTGATCGCTGTAAACCGTGTTGCCATTGGCATCGGTGTACTTGTAGATCTGCGCGGCGGCGGGCAGGGCGATCAGCAGCAGGATGTAGAGAAAGGTGCGACCCATGAAATCGACCGGGAAAGAAAGCGATGGGGTGCAGCATAGGCCAGGTGCGGCGGTTGGCCCAACCCGGGACATATCCGGAGATCATTCAGACGCCAAAAATCCCTGTGGGAGTGGGCTTGCTCGCGAAGGCGGCGTATCAGTCGCCATCCCTGTCAATGACCCACCGCCTTCGCGAGCAAGCCCACTCCCACAGGGGTTTTGCGTAGTTTCATAAATCATGGGCAATAAAAAGGCCTCCCGAAGGAGGCCTTTTTTGTCACGCCGCGTAGCGCGGCGCTACCGGATCAGCAGCTGTAGTACAGCTCATATTCCAGTGGGTGTACGAAGGTACGGACCTTGATTTCTTCTTCGGATTTCAGCGCGATGTAGGCGTCGATGAAGTCGTCGGAGAACACGCCGCCCTTGGTCAGGAACGCACGGCCCTTGTCCAGCTCTTCCAGGGCTTCTTTCAGGCTGCCGCAAACTTGTGGGATCTCTTTCGCCTCTTCAGGCGGCAGGTCGTACAGGTTTTTGTCAGCGGCGTCGCCTGGGTGGATCTTGTTCTGGATACCGTCCAGGCCGGCCATCAGCAGTGCTGCGAAAGCCAGGTACGGGTTGGCAGCCGGATCCGGGAAGCGTGCTTCGATACGACGGCCGCGTGGGCTGTTGACGTAAGGAATACGGATCGAGGCGGAACGGTTGCGAGCCGAGTAGGCCAGCATCACCGGCGCTTCGAAACCTGGCACCAGACGCTTGTAGGAGTTGGTAGCCGGGTTGGTGAAGCCGTTCAGGGCCTTACCGTGCTTGATGATACCGCCGATGAAGTACAGGGCGGTTTCGGACAGGCCGGCATAGCCTTCGCCCGCGAAGGTGTTCTTGCCGTCTTTGGCGATGGACATGTGCACGTGCATGCCCGAGCCGTTGTCGCCGTACAGTGGCTTCGGCATGAAGGTCGCGGTGCGGCCGTAAGCGTCGGCAACGTTGTGCACAACGTATTTCAGAGTCTGAACTTCGTCAGCTTTCTTCACCAGGGTGTTGAACTTGACACCGATTTCGTTCTGACCGGCAGTCGCCACTTCGTGGTGGTGAACTTCAACGGTCTGGCCCATCTCTTCCAGTGCGTTGCACATGGCAGTACGGATTTCGTGGTCGTGGTCGAACGGCGGAACCGGGAAATAGCCGCCTTTGATACCAGGACGGTGGCCTTTGTTGCCGCCTTCGATGTCCTGGTCGGACATCCACGAGCCTTGTTCGGAGTAGATCTTGAACATCGAGCCGGAGATGTCCGACTTGAACTTCACTTCGTCGAAGATGAAGAATTCTGGTTCTGGGCCAGCGAAGACGGTGTCACCGATACCGGTGGTCTTCAGGTATTCCTCGGCGCGGTGAGCGATGGCGCGCGGGTCGCGATCATAACCTTGCATGGTCGACGGTTCGATGATGTCGCAAACCAGGATCAGGGTTGCGTCTTCGGTGAACGGGTCGAGAACGGCAGTATCGTCGTCCGGCAGCAGGATCATGTCGGAGGCTTCGATGCCTTTCCAGCCAGCGATGGAGGAGCCGTCGAACATCTTGCCGACTTCGAAGAAGTCGTCTTCCAGCGCATCGCGAGCCGGCATGGTCACGTGGTGCTGAGTGCCTTTGGTGTCCGTGAAGCGCAGATCAATCCACTTGACGTCATGATCTTTGATGAGTTGAACCGACTTCGACATAGTGTCCTCCGGGTGGCTTAGGGCTTGGTAGTGGATGCCCTTAATAGGGGTGATGCCGGCGCAGATACTCTGCCAAGGCAACCTGCCTCACAAGGGAGCAAATTGCATGCCAGTGCCCCAGCATGGGTTTTTTGCCCCAATTTCACGCTTTGAGCACCGCAAAGTGCCATAAGGGTGAAAATCTCGCCCCTTAATGTAGCGCTTCAAATCAGAAATGACCCGTTTTGGTGCAAGTGAAACCTTCTGCATATTAACTGGTTAAACCTTGAGCAATTTCCGCTATAATCCGCGCCCCCCTTTTTCGGCTGGCCCTGCGCGCGCTGTTTTCATGAAACTAATCGTAAAAGTCTTCCCCGAGATCACCATCAAAAGCCGCCCTGTCCGGATGCGTTTCATCCGCCAGTTGGCCAAGAACATCCGCGCCGTGCTCCGCGATCTGGACCCGGCCGTGGTGGTGAACGGTGTGTGGGACAATCTCGAGCTGGAAACCCGCGTTACCGACCCCAAAGCCTTGAAAGAGATGGGTGAGCGCCTGGTCTGCACCCCGGGTGTCGCGCACTTTCTGCAGATCGACGAGTACCCGCTGGGCGACTTCGACGACATCACCGAGAAGTGCAAACAGCACTACGGCGATGTGCTGGCCGGGAAGATTTTCTCGGTGCGCTGCAAGCGCGCCGGCAAGCATCCGTTCAGCTCGATGGACGTCGAAAAATACGTCGGCAGCAAGCTGCGTCGCGAGTGCGGGGCGGCCGGAATCGACCTCAAAGACCCGGAAATCGAAGTTCGCATCGAAGTTCGCGACCAACGGTTGTTTGTCATCCACAGCCAGCACAACGGCATCGGCGGTTACCCGCTCGGCGCCCTGGAGCAGACGCTGGTACTGATGTCCGGCGGCTTTGACTCGACGGTTGCCGCGTACCAGATCATGCGCCGCGGCCTGATGGCGCATTTCTGCTTCTTCAATCTGGGCGGGCGTGCCCACGAATTGGGCGTGATGGAAGTCGCGCATTTCATCTGGAAGAAGTACGGCAGCTCGCAACGCGTGCTATTTGTCAGTGTTCCGTTCGAAGAAGTGTTGGGCGAAATTCTCGGCAAAGTCGATAACAGTCATATGGGCGTCGTATTGAAGCGTATGATGTTGCGCGCATCGTCGGCCATCGCCGACCGGCTGCACATCGATGCGCTGGTCACCGGCGAAGCGATCTCCCAGGTATCGAGCCAGACGCTGCCGAACCTGTCGGTGATCGACTGCGTGACCGACAAACTGGTCCTGCGGCCACTGATCGTTGCGCACAAGCAGGACATCATCGACACGGCCAACGAGATCGGCACCGCCGATTTCGCCCGGCACATGCCGGAGTACTGCGGGGTCATCTCGGTCAATCCGAAGACTGCCGCCAAGCGCCACCGTGTTGAGCACGAAGAGAAAGAATTCGACATGGCGGTTCTCGAGCGTGCGCTCGAAAACGCCAAACTGGTGCCGATCGATCGAGTGATCGACGAATTGGGCCAGGACTTGCAGATCGAAGAAGTCGGCGAAGCGCTGGCCGGTCAGATCGTCATCGACATCCGTCACCCGGATGCGGCCGAGGATGACCCGCTGGAACTTGCCGGCATAGAAGTACAGACGATGCCGTTCTACGCAGTGAACGCTCGTTTCAAGGAGCTGGATCCGACTCGCCAGTACCTGCTGTATTGCGACAAAGGCGTGATGAGTCGCCTGCATGCTCACCATTTGCTCAGTGAGGGGCATGCCAATGTGCGCGTTTATCGACCGAGCTAAGTGCCCGGGGCTGTTTGCCTGTGGCCTGCGTCACCGGCCCCCCGACACCGCCGTCAAGCTGTAACGGCCATGCCGGACACTACTGTTAATCGCTGCCAAGACTTGTCAGCAAACCGAATCCTCTGATCGAGATACACAAGTGATCGAAAATCTACGTAACATCGCCATCATTGCCCACGTTGACCATGGTAAGACCACCCTGGTAGACAAACTCCTGCGTCAATCCGGCACTCTGGAGCGCAACGAGCTCAACGACGAGCGCGTGATGGACTCCAACGACCAGGAAAAAGAGCGCGGTATTACCATTCTGGCGAAAAACACCGCCATCAACTGGAACGGCTACCACATCAACATCGTGGACACCCCGGGCCACGCCGACTTCGGCGGCGAAGTAGAACGCGTAATGTCGATGGTTGACTCCGTTCTGCTGCTGGTTGACGCTCAAGACGGCCCTATGCCGCAAACCCGTTTCGTGACCAAGAAGGCGTTCGAAGCCGGCCTGCGTCCAATCGTGGTCATCAACAAGGTTGACCGTCCAGGCGCGCGTCCGGACTGGGTTCTGGACCAGATCTTCGACCTGTTCGACAACCTCGGTGCTACCGAAGAACAACTGGACTTCCAGGTTGTTTACGCTTCGGCCCTGAACGGCATCGCCGGTCTGGATCACACCGCCATGGGCGAAGACATGACTGCGCTGTACCAGGCAGTTGTCGACCACGTTCCGCCTCCGGCCGTTGACCGTGACGGTCCGTTCCAGATGCAGATCTCCGCTCTGGACTACAACAGCTTCCTGGGTGTTATCGGTGTTGGCCGTATCGCTCGTGGTCGCGTCAAGCCGAACACCCCGGTTGTCGCGATCAGCGCCGACGGCAAGCGCCGCAACGGTCGTATCCTGAAGCTGATGGGTCACCACGGTCTGCACCGCATTGACGTTGAAGAAGCAGCAGCCGGCGACATCGTCTGCATCAGCGGCTTCGACGAGCTGTTCATCTCCGACACCCTGTGCGACATCAACACCGTCGAGGCGATGAAGCCGCTGACCGTTGACGAGCCAACCGTTTCCATGACCTTCCAGGTAAACGACTCGCCATTCTGCGGTAAAGAAGGCAAGTTCGTGACCTCCCGTAACATCAAGGATCGTCTGGACAAAGAGCTGCTGTACAACGTTGCACTGCGCGTTGAAGAAGGCGACTCGGCTGACAAGTTCAAGGTTTCCGGCCGTGGTGAGCTGCACCTCTCGGTACTAATCGAAACCATGCGTCGCGAAGGCTTCGAGCTGGCCCTGGGCCGTCCTGAAGTGATCATCCGTGAAGTTGACGGCGTGAAGCAGGAACCGTTCGAAAACGTCACCATCGACATCCCTGAAGAATCGCAGGGCAAGGTCATGGAAGAGATGGGTCTGCGTAAAGGCGACCTGAGCAACATGGTGCCGGATGGCAAGGGCCGTGTTCGTCTGGAATACAACATCCCTGCTCGCGGTCTGATCGGTTTCCGTAACCAGTTCCTGACCCTGACCAACGGTGCTGGCATCCTGACCTCGATCTTCGATCGTTACGCGCCAGTGAAGTCGGGCCACATGTCCGGCCGTCAGAATGGCGTTCTGGTTTCGGTTGAAACCGGCAAGGCACTGACCTACTCGCTGGAAACCCTGCAGGCTCGTGGCAAGCTGTTCGTAGAACACGGCCAGGAGATCTACAACGGTCAGATCGTTGGTCAGAACAGCCGCGACAACGACCTGGGTGTGAACCCTACCAAAGGCAAGAAGCTCGACAACATGCGTGCTTCGGGTAAAGACGAAACCATCGCTCTGGTACCACCTGTTCGCTTCACTCTGGAACAGGCTCTGGAATACATCCAGGAAGACGAGCTGTGCGAAGTCACGCCTAAGTCCATCCGTCTTCGCAAGAAGATCCTGGACGAAAGCGAGCGTACCCGCGCTGCCAAGAAAGCCAAGGCATAAGATTTAGCCCAGGCTGAAAAAAACGCCCCCGGTCGCGAGACCGGGGGCGTTTTTGTTTGTCTGGGGTTTACGCGTTGTTTGTGCCGGCCCCTTCGCGAGCAGGCTCGCTCCCACAGGGGAACGCATTCCAATGTGGGAGCGAGCCTGCTCGCGAAGGCGGCGGATCAGCCGCCGCACATTTCAGGAAAGGTCAGAACTTCTCGATCGACCGCGAATTCTGCACCCGCTCGACTTCTTTCGGCTTGTACGCGCAATACCCCGGCCGCGGGCCGATTTTCGGGTGGTTGCAGCAAGTGTCCGGGCGCTTGTCATAAATGGTGCACAGGCGGCTCTTACGATCCAGGTAGTAGCAATCGTTGTTGCTCATGCGCTGCAGGGTGAAGATCCCCGACTTCTGGTTGAAGCGCTCGACCAGCCCTTCCTTTTGCAGGCGCTTGGCGATGTTCTTCGGCGGATCACCCAGTTCGAACTCGTCAACCACGCCGATGCGTACCAGGTCCTTGATCTTGACCTCGACCGGCAGGGTGCAGCAGCTGGAGACACAAGAGCCGCACATCGGGGCCGAATATTTGGCCCACGTATCGAGACGATCGATCTCGGCGGCGGCAATCAGGTTGGGCTTCATCATCGGGAATTACCAGGCGTGTGCATCAGGGCGCGCGATCATACCGGGACTGGTGGATTTTTGAACAACCTTTCGCCAGATTTTTGCAAATGCCGCGCAAATGTCATTCAGTCCGGCACGGCCCCTGCATTCATTAGCCCACTCGCCAAGGTAATGCCGGGCTATCTCACCGACTTCGGAAAAACTGCAGAACCTGCGCCTCTACCGTCGGTCAGACCGTCTAGGCTCAGACAATTCCCCGCTCGCTCGAGGTCCTATCGATGACTCAAGAACCACTAGTTCGCGAAGCAGAGGTGGCCGCATTCCGCGATGCCGTCCTGACCAAGCTCACCTATGCAGTGGGTAAAGACCCGGATCACGCTTTCGACCATGACTGGTTCGAAGCCATTGCCCTGGCGGCGCGCGACCACATGGTCGAACACTGGATGGACCACACCCGGCAGATCTACCGCAAAGGCCAGAAGCGGGTGTATTACCTCTCGCTGGAATTTCTCATCGGCCGTTTGCTCTACGACAGCCTGAGCAATCTCGGCCTGCTCGACGTCGCCCGTGAAGCGCTGACCGAGCTGGGCGTCGATCTCGAACGCATCCGCCTGCTGGAACCCGACGCGGCACTCGGCAACGGTGGCCTCGGCCGTCTGGCGGCGTGCTTCATGGAAAGCATGTCGACCCTCGGCATTGCCGGGCACGGCTACGGCATTCGCTACGAACACGGTCTGTTCCGCCAGGCCATCGTCGATGGTTGGCAGCAGGAGCAGACCGAGCACTGGCTGGACTTCGGCAACCCGTGGGAGTTCGAACGTCCGGAAGTGGTGTACTCGATCGGCTTCGGCGGCAGCGTCGAAACCGTCACCGATGCCAGCGGCAAGACCAAACAGGTCTGGTCGCCTGCGGAAACCGTGCGCGCGATTGCCTATGACACGCCAGTGGTCGGCTGGCGCGGGGCGAGCGTCAACACCCTGCGGCTGTGGCGTGCACGCGCCATGGAAGATCTGCACCTGGAGCGTTTCAACGCCGGTGACCACTTGGGTGCCGTCGCCGAAGTCGCCCGCGCTGAAAGTATTTCCCGCGTGCTTTATCCGGCCGACAGCACTGAGGCCGGGCAGGAACTGCGCCTGCGCCAGGAATACTTCTTCGTCGCCGCTTCCTTGCAGGATCTGCTGCGTCGTCATCGCAACATGCATACCTCGGTGCTGACCCTGGGCGATCACGCGGCGATCCAGCTCAACGACACCCACCCTTCGATTGCCGTTGCTGAATTGATGCGGCAACTGGTCGACGTCTACGACGTGGCCTGGGATGCGGCGTGGCAAGTCACCGTCGACACCCTGTCGTACACCAACCACACGCTGTTGCCCGAAGCGCTGGAAACCTGGCCGGTCGGCCTGATGGAACGCATGCTGCCGCGGCACATGCAGATCATTTATCTGATCAACGCCCAGCACATCGACTCGCTGCGCGCCAAAGGCATTCACGATTTCGACGTGCTGCGCGCGGTGTCGCTGATCGAGGAAGACAACGGTCGCCGAGTGCGCATGGGCAACCTCGCGTTCCTCGGTTCGCACAGCGTCAACGGCGTGTCCGGGCTGCACACGCAGTTGATGCGCAAGACCGTGTTCGCTGAATTGCACAAGCTCTACCCGGAGCGGATCAACAACAAAACCAACGGCATCACCTTCCGCCGCTGGCTGTTCCAGGCCAACTCCGAACTGACCTCGATGCTGGTCGACTCCCTCGGTCCGGAAGTGCTGGATAACCCGGAAGAACGCCTGCTCGACCTCGAACCGTTCGCCGAGAAACCCGCCTTCCGCAAAGCCTTCGCCGAACAGCGCCTGCACAGCAAAAAGGCCTTGGCCTATCTGATTCACGAGCGGCTGGGGATCGCGGTCAATCCGGCGGCGATGTTCGACGTGCAGGTCAAACGGATCCACGAATACAAGCGCCAGTTGCTCAACCTGATGCACACCGTGGCGCTGTATCAGGCAATTCGTGCCGAGCCGGAAGTCGACTGGGTACCCCGGGTGAAAATCTTCGCCGGTAAAGCGGCGGCCAGTTATCACCAGGCCAAACTGATCATCAAGCTGACCAACGACATCGCCCGGGTAGTGAACAACGACCCGACAGTGCGTGGTTTGCTGAAAGTGGTGTTCCTGCCCAACTACAACGTCAGCTTGGCGGAAAGCATCATTCCTGCGGCGGACTTGTCCGAGCAGATTTCCACGGCCGGGTTCGAAGCCTCGGGCACCAGTAACATGAAGTTCGGCCTCAACGGTGCGCTGACCATCGGCACCCTCGACGGTGCCAACGTGGAAATGTGCGAGCGCATCGGCGCCGAGCACATGTTCATCTTCGGCCTCAGCGCGCAGCAGGTTGAAGCGCGCAAGCAGAACCACGAGTTCAGCGCTGCACCGGACATCGCCGCGTCGCATCGTTTGAGCGACGTGCTGCAAGCGATCCGCAGTGGTGTGTTCTCGCCGGATGACACGTCGCGCTACACCGGGCTGATCGATTCGCTGGTGGACTACGATCGCTTCCTGGTCTGCGCTGACTTCGATTCCTATTGGGAAGCGCAAAAACGCGTCGATGCGCACTGGCACGACGCCAACAACTGGTGGCGTTCGGCGGTGCTCAACACGGCGCGGATGGGCTGGTTCTCGTCCGACCGGACGATTCGCGAGTACGCCACGGATATCTGGAAGGCACTGGAGTGATTTTCTGCAACAAATGTGCGTAAGGCCCAACGATTGTTGGGTCGGATCGATATACTGAGCGCCGGTTACCGGCAGCGCCAGTCACCACCAATCCAATGTGGGAGCGAGCCTGCTCGCGAAGCGGTTGTCACGTTAAACAGAAATGTTGGCTGACAAACCGCTTTCGCGAGCAGGCTCGCTCCCACAGGGTTGTGCCTAGACTGAAGCAATCGCCGGACTCGCCCCGCCTTGGGGCTGCTTAGGGATATCGACCATGCAATGGATGTTCATGTTGATCGGGCTGCTGCTCGGCTGGCTGCTCGATGAGTCGTTCAGTGCCGCGCTGCTTGGTGCACTGCTCGGGCTGGCGATCGGGCAAACGCTGCGCCTTGCCCGGCTTGGCTCGCAGGCCTCCGAACAACGGCGCCAACTGGAGCAGGCCAAGGTCGCCCTGCAAGCCGTCGAGCAGCGTCTGTTTCTGCTTGAAGGTGCCAGCGTGCGCACCACACCGCCGAGCGTGGCGCCGATGCCGGACGCCATCGTTGAGCCGATCATCGTCGCCGAACAATCATCTTCCCACACGCCGGATCTGGTCTGGGAACTGCCACCCGAACTCGAACCGATCTCTGCTGTTGCCAGCGAAACCAGTCAGCCGCTGCCGGCGGATGTCTGGCGTCTGGATGCTGTTACCGACGAGCCAGCAGCGCCGGCACAGCCTGCCGAACCCCGTGGCCCGAACCTGATCGAGCGTGGCATCAATGCTGCTCGCAACTGGCTGTTCGGCGGCAACACCGTGCTGCGGGTCGGCGTGGTGCTGTTGTTCTTCGGTCTGGCCTTTTTGTTGCGCTACGCCACCGAAGGCATGGTTGTGCCGATCGAATTGCGTTACGCCGGCGTCGCTGCAGCGGCCTTGGCCCTGTTGGCGCTGGGCTGGTGGCTACGCAAACGCAACAGCAGTTATGCGCTGATTCTGCAGGGCACCGGGATCGCGGTGCTGTACCTGACGGTGTTTGCGGCGATGCGTCTGCATCCGTTGCTCGATCCGTCCGCCGCGCTGGGGTTGCTGGTCGCGGTCACGGTGTTCTCGGCGATTCTCGCCATCACTCAGGATGCGCTGGGGCTGGCGGCGGCTGCAGCATTGGGCGGTTTCGCCGCGCCGATCCTGACCTCGACCGGGGCCGGCAACCACGTCGCGCTGTTCAGCTATTTCGCGTTGCTCAATGCCGGCATTCTCACCATTGCTTGGTTCAAGGCCTGGCGCCTGCTTAACCTGATCGGGTTCGTCGGCACGTTCGGTATCGGCTTCGCCTGGGGCCTGCGCTCCTATGCGCCCGAGCTGCTGTGGAGCACCGAGCCGTTCCTGATTCTGTTCTTCCTGATGTATCTGGGCATCGGTCTGCTGTTCGCCCGGCGCAAGTTGCTCGACATGTCCGATGCGCCGGCAGACGGTGATCGCGAGGCGCTGCTGCACTGGTCGGCGCGCAAGGGCGATTACGTCGACGGCACGATGCTGTTTGGCCCGCCGATCGTGGGCTTCGGCTTGCAGTTTGCGCTGGTGCAGCACCTGGAGTTCGCCGCCGCGTTCAGCGCACTCGCACTGGGTGTGATCTACATGGGCCTGGCCCGGGTGTTGATGGGCGGCCGCGCCTTGTTGCTCGGTGAAACCTGTCTGGCACTGGGGGTGATTTTCGCCAGCCTGGCGATTCCGCTGGGCCTCGATGCGCGCTGGACTTCGGCGGCGTGGGCAGTGGAGGGCGCGGGGATTTTCTGGCTCGGTTTGCGTCAGCAGCGGCCGTTCGCCCGAGCGTTTGCCCTGTTGTTGCAACTGGGTTCGGCGCTGGCGTTCCTCAGTCAGTTGCGGGTCGGCGAAAGCAGCCTGCTCGACGGCGCACCGCTGGGGGCGTTGATGCTCGGCCTCGCGCTGCTGTTCAGTTTCTATCAATTGCGCAAAGCCTCGGCGGAGCAGACTTCGCTGTGGGAGCGTCAGGGTTTGCCGGTGCTGGCGGCGCTGGGCCTGACCTTCCTGTATTTGCTGGCGCCGTTGTTTTTCTTCGTTCAGGCGACAGCGATCAGTTGGGCCTTGGCCGGATTGGTGACCTTGTTTGTCGGCCTGCGCCTGCAATCGCGTACGTTCCTGTTCAGCGCGTTCGCCATGCAGTTGCTGGGTGGTGCGTTGTTCCTGCTTCGGCTGCAAGGCGCAGGCGAGGATTCGGCGGCGGTGTTCAGCGCCGGGTGGAGCGGGTTGCTCAGCGCATCGCTGATCGGTCTGGCGTTGATCGCCGGGATGTTGCTGGCGGCGCGCGACGAGATGGTGCGCGGTGATGTGCGGCTGCTGCGCGGGTTGTCGGTGGTGTTGCTGGCGGGGTTGGTGCTGATCAATCTGGCGGTGCTGTTCGTGCTGCCGTGGCAAACCGCGAGTGCGGTATGGGCGGCGAGCGGCTTGCTGATCATCTGGCTGAGCCTGTACCTCAAGCAGCGCGTGAGTTTTGTTTTCGGCCTGTTGTTGCAGTTGGTCGGTGGCGCGGCGTTCTTGTTGGCCGGCCCCGAGTTGCTCGGGCCGCTGTCCAGCGAAGGTCTGCGGCCGTTGGCCCATGGCGGCTTCTGGACGCCGCTGGTACTGGGGCTGGCCGCGCTGGTCGGTGCCTGGCGTCTGCAACTGGGCAATCACGCCTCGGCCTTCGATGCGCTGAGTTTGCAACGCCTGTCCGAAGTGCTGCTGGTGTGGGGCGCCGGTTGGTGGGCGTTGGCGTGGGTCAGTGAGGTGCTGCGTTTTGCGCCGCTGAATCTGCAGGCGACGCTGTTGCTGCTGATTGCCGCGCTGAGTGTGGCGCTGTGGACATTGTTGGCGCTGCGCCTGAAATGGCCGGCGCTGGGCCTGCTCTGCACCTTGCTGATCCCGGCGGCGGGGCTGGTGCTGCTGGCGGCGTGGCATGCGCGTTATCACCCAGCGGCGAATTTCGGTTGGCTGGCGTGGGTATTGGTGTTCGCCGTGCATTTCTTCAGCCTGCGGCGTCTGGCGCCGATGCTACCGGCACGCGCCTTGAGCACGGCGCACGTGCTGGGTTGCTGGCTGCTGATCGGCGTACTGGCGCTGGAGCTGCGCTACGGCTTGCTGCTGTTGTCCGAGCAATACAACGCGTGGCGCTGGCTGGGCTGGGCAATCCTGCCGAGCCTGTATCTGTTGCTGGCCGCGGCTGCGCGCAACTGGCCGTGGCCGGTGGCAGCGTTCCCGCGGGAATATCGTTTGTATGCCGCCGCGCCGCTGGCAGTGCTGATGCTGGCGTGGTTCTGGCTGGCCAACGGCTTCAGCGACGGCAATGCCGAACCGCTGCCGTACGTGCCGCTGATCAACCCGCTGGAATTGGGCCTGCTGTTCGCCCTGTTCGGGGTGTACGTGTGGTCGCGCCATGCGGTGATGCAGTTTGCCCTGCGCAAGGATTACGCCGAGTACGCCACGCAACTGGTCGCCGGGGTTTCGCTGTTCGCCTTCTGTACCGCGCTGGTGACCCGCGCTGCGCACCATTGGGCGGGTATTCCGTTCGAGCTGGATCTGCTGCTCGAATCGATGCTGGTGCAGGCCGGGTTGTCCATCGTCTGGACCTTGATGGCGTTGGGGCTGATGATCGGCGGACACCTGCGTCACCGGCGCGAAGTGTGGCTGATCGGCGCGGCGTTGATTGCGCTGGTGGTGGCCAAACTGATTTTTGTCGAATTGAGCAACCGTGGCGGACTGGCCCGGATCGTCTCGTTTATCGGCGTCGGCGTGTTGCTGCTGGTGGTGGGCTATTTCGCACCGCTGCCACCGAAACGTGTCGAAGCCGAACCGGTGGCGGACAAACCCGTGCCGGATACCGAAGGAGTTTCATCTTGAGTCGCATGCTGAATCTGGGGTGGTTGGCGTTGGGCGTGGTGATGGTTGCCGGCGCCCAGGAAAAACCGGCGGACTTCGCCACGCAGGTGCCGCTGACGGTGAGCGGCAACGGCCCGTGGTATCGCCTCGACCTGCCGCTGAGCGCACAATTGCAGGCCCGCCAGACCGATCTCAGCGACCTGCGCGTATTCAACGCCGCCGGCGAACCGCAGGCCTATGCCCTGGCCCGGGAATCGGCGCAGACCCGCGACGACGGTCAGTTGCATGAGGTGAAGTGGTTCCCCTTGTACAACGCCGCCGACGCCAGCGAGCGAGCGCCGAACGTACGCGTGCAATCGACCACCACCGGCACATTGGTTGAAGTGCAGCCGTCGACTCAGCTGGAGGCCGGCGAAGAAGTGCTGCGTGGCTGGCTGCTCGATGCCAGTGCAATCAAGGCGCCGCTGCAGCAGTTGATCCTCGACTGGACCAGCGAGCGCGACGGCTTCCAGCGTTTCAGCATCGAGGCCAGTGATGACTTGCAGCACTGGCAGGCGTGGGGCGAGGGGCAGGTCGCGCGGCTGACCTTTTCCGACGAGCGCATCGAGCAGCATGAGGTGGCGCTGCCGGGGCAATCGGCGCGCTATCTGCGTCTGCTGTGGGATGCGCCAACCTCGGCGCCCATCCTCACGTCGGCGCAACTGAAAAGCAGCGATCCACGCAACGTGCCGCTGCCGTTGGTCTGGTCGCAAGCGCTGGCGGGTAGCAGCACCAAGTCCGGCGAGTACACCTGGCAGTTGCCGATGGGGCTGAATGTCGAGCGGGTGCAGGTCGAGCTGAAACAGCCGAACAGTCTGGCGCCGGTCACTCTCGCCGGTCGCCGCGAAAGCAGCCTGCCGTGGCAGACACTGAGCAACGGTTTGCTGTATCGCCTGACTCAGAATGGTCAGGACGTGGTGCAGAACGAATTGCAGTTGTACGGGCAGACTGTGCAGCAACTGAAATTGAGCGTGGATGAGCGTGGCGGTGGTCTGGGCGAGCAGGCACCGAGCCTGAAATACGCGGTGCGGGCGACGCAGGTGATTTTCCTCGCACGGGGTGACGGGCCTTACAGCCTGGCGCTGGGCAATCCGACGGTGAAAACCGCGAACCTGCCACTGAGCACGCTGATTCCGGATTTCAAAGCGGAAAAACTCGCGGCGCTGGGCAAGGCCTCGGTGCAGGGTGAGGTGGTTGCCACTCAGGCTGCGCCGGCGACTACGGCGGCAGTAGCCGAGACCAACTGGAAGAAAATCGGCCTGTGGGCGGTGTTGCTGGTGAGTGTGATGTTCCTCGGGGCGATGGCGGCGAGCCTGTTGCGCAAGCCGCCGACCAATTCCTGAGAATGGCTGGCGCTGCGCGCCATTCGCTGGCAAGCCAGCTCCCACAGGTTATTTGGTGGACACAAAACAGATGAACGACCGAAGTCCTTGTGGGAGCTGGCTTGCCAGCAATGACGGCCGATCAATCAACAAAAATCCTCAAACTGCCGCTATCAACCCCACCACCACCCGTCCCGAACCGGACTACGCTCAATCCGGTACCTGAACTCTCTCGACCCGATCACGTCTGATACAAGCAATTGCGGCCCAATGCACGTTACCGGGCGTCATCGCTCGCTACGTTTTCAGACTCCCTGTAAACTGCGCGGGTTTTTAGCCCCCCATTCCACCGGAGCCGTCCATGTCCCGCGTTACCCTGAGTCGCTATTTGATTGAGCAGACCCGCAGCAATAACACTCCTGCCGATCTGCGCTTCCTGATCGAAGTGGTGGCGCGTGCCTGCAAAGAGATCAGCCACGCCGTGTCCAAAGGCGCCCTGGGTGGTGTTCTGGGCAGCATGGGCACTGAAAACGTCCAAGGCGAAGTGCAGAAGAAGCTCGACGTGCTGTCGAACGAGATCCTGCTCGAAGCCAACGAATGGGGCGGTCACCTGGCCGGCATGGCGTCCGAAGAAATGGACAATGCCTACCAGATCCCGGGCAAATACCCGAAAGGCGCCTACCTGCTGGTATTCGACCCACTGGACGGCTCGTCGAACATCGACATCAACGCTCCGGTCGGCACCATCTTCTCGGTACTGCGTTGCCCGAACGAATACCTGAGCCAGAACGAGCCGCTGAACGAAAAAGCCTTCCTGCAGGCAGGCACCCAGCAGGTTGCCGCCGGTTACGCGATCTACGGCCCGCAGACCATGCTGGTGCTGACTCTGGGCGACGGCGTCAAAGGCTTCACCCTGGACCGCGAAATGGGCAGCTTCGTACTGACCCACGAAGACATCACCATTCCTGAAACCACCCAGGAATTCGCGATCAACATGTCCAACCAGCGCCACTGGGAAGCCCCGGTACAACGCTACGTCAGCGAACTGCTGGCCGGCGAAGAAGGCCCGCTGAAGAAGAACTACAACATGCGCTGGGTCGCGGCGATGGTGGCCGACGTGCACCGCATCCTGACCCGTGGCGGTCTGTTCATGTACCCACGCGACAGCCGTGAGCCATCCAAGCCCGGCAAACTGCGTCTGATGTACGAAGCCAACCCGATGTCGTTCCTGGTGGAACAGGCCGGCGGCGCGTCCACCGACGGTCACCAACGCATCCTCGACATTCAGCCGGAAGGCCTGCACCAGCGCGTAGCGGTGTTCCTCGGCTCGAAAGAAGAAGTCGCCCGCGCCACGGCTTACCACAAGGAATAAGCCATGACCGCACCCTGGCAGCCGTTGCTCGATTGGTGGTTCGGACACGCCGAATCACCGGACGAGATATCGGCTGACAAGGGCAAGTTGTGGTTCGGCAAGAAAGACAGCCAGGACCTCGAAGCGCGTGAGCGTTTCGGGGTCTTTGTCGATCAGGCTCTGGCTGGGGAACTGACCGAGTGGACGCAACGTCCCGAAGGCTGGCTGGCCATGGTACTGCTGCTCGATCAACTGCCGCGAATGATTTTTCGCGACTCTCCCAAAGCTTTTTCCGGTGATCTGCGCGCGCAAAAACTCGTCGCCCAAGGCATTGCAGCGGACTTCGACCGGCAACTGAAGCCGATTCAGCGGGTATTCATTTATCTGGTGTTCGAACACTGCGAAAACCTCGCGGTGCAGAACGAAGCCGTTTCGCGTTTTATCGATCTGGTAGCTGAACAGCCGGAAGCCGAGCGGACGGTGTTTGCCGACAATCTGGACTATGCCGAGCGGCATCGTAAAGTGATTGCACGGTTTGGACGGTTTCCGCATCGCAATGCGGTGTTGGGGCGGGAGTCTACGGCGGAGGAGTTGGCGTTTCTCAGTCAGCCTGGGTCACGGTTCTAAATCAAGGGTTGCGTCGTAGAAGGCGTTTCATCAACAGCGTCGGCAGGCTTTTTCGCGTATCGACAATGATATGGATGAAAACTGTTTTTTCCCGCACCTCATAAATAATCCGGTTCATTCCCAAAACAATCTGGCGATATTGGCCGAGATTGAGCTTCTCGATTTCTTCGGGAACCGGTCCTGAGTAAGGCAGATCTGCGAGACCAAGAATCGCAGTCTTTAAATCGGCATAAGTGCTTTGCCAAATATGGGTTGAAAACTGTCTGACGAGGTAGGTACGGAGTTCTTTGAGATCTGTTTGTGCGGACTGAAGAATAACGACCTTCAAACTCATTGATGATCGGCCTTATCCAGTTCGGCAAAGACATCTTCAGCAGCACTGAACTTGCCTTCCTCGATCTCCCGATTACCCATCGCCAACAGTTTCAGCAAGGCCATCGTGTCTTCTTGCTCTTCAAAGCTTTTCACATCCATAACCACTAGCTTGGCTTCACCATTTTGGGTGATGACCAATGGCTCACGGCTTTCAGTGATCGACTTGACGATCTCCGCTGTATGACTTTTGAGGTAGCTGATCGGTTTGATTTGCGATGAAAGCTTCATGGTTGAGTCTCGCCAAATTGAACAGGACTGAGTTTAGTCTTAATTCAGTCCAGCGTCATTGCGAGCTGACCAGCGTATTTCAACTCAAAATTCAATCGTCGCTAACGCCGTCATCGCCAGCAGGCTGCCTCCCAAAGGGGATCTGTGTCGTTCACAAAAACCTGTGGGAGCGGGCTTGCTCGCGAAGACGCCAGTGGCCGCGCCTTAGATCCTGAAGCTGCCTACCAGCTGCTTCAACCGCGCCGCCTGCTGCTCCAGATCCGAACAAGCGCGCAAGGTTGCCTGCAGGTTCTCGACACCTTCCTGGTTCAGCGTGTTGATCTCGTTGATGTCGACGTTGATCGACTCGACCACGGCGGTCTGCTCTTCGGTCGCGGTAGCCACCGACTGGTTCATCCCGTCGATCTCGCCGATGCGCTGGGTCACGCTGCCCAGACGTTCGCCGGCCTGGTTGGCGATGCCGACGCTGCTTTCGCTCTCGCGCTGGCTCTCGGTCATGATGCTCACGGCCTGACGCGCGCCGACTTGCAGTTCTTCGATCATCTTCTGCACTTGCTGCGCCGAATCCTGGGTGCGGTGGGCGAGGTTGCGCACCTCGTCAGCGACCACGGCGAAACCACGGCCAGCCTCACCGGCGCGGGCCGCTTCGATGGCAGCGTTTAGCGCCAGCAGGTTGGTCTGCTGCGAGATGCTGGTGATCACTTCCAGAATCTGCCCGATGTTCACCGTGTTGCTGTTGAGGGTTTCGATGTTGCCGCAGGAGTCGCTGATTTTTGCCGACAACTGCTGCATCGCGTGGATGGTTTTATCCACAACCTGCTGGCCGTCGACCGCCAGGCTGCGCGCATCGCTGGAGTGCTGCGAAGCAAGGGCGGCGTTCTGAGCGATTTCCTGAGCGGCGGCACCGAGCTGGTTGATCGCCGCGGCCACGCTGTTGGTGCGGCTGGCCTGCTGGTCGGAGTTGTACATCGACGAGTTCGATGCGGCAACCACGCGCAGGGCGACTTCGTTGACCTGGCCGGTGGCCGAGGACACTTCGCGGATCGAGGTGTGAATACGCTCGACGAAGCGGTTGAACGACAGGCCCAGCGCGCCGAACTCGTCGTGGCCGTGGATCACCAAGCGCTTGGTCAGGTCGCCTTCGCCTTCGGCGATGTCATGCATGGCGCGACCCATGGTCAGCAGTGGCTGCATCAGCACTCGGATCAGCATGCCGAGCAGGGCGATGATGATCACCACCGCGATCACCATGGCGATCAGCGCCGAGGTGCGGAATTCGCTGAGCATCGAGAACGCGGTGTCTTTGTCCAGCACCAGCGCCACGTACCAGTCGGCCGATGGCACGCCGTTAACGCGGGTGAAGGAGATCAGTTGAGTCTTGCCGTCGAATTCGACTTCTTTCAGGCCCGGGCTGACTTTCGGTGCGCCGTTTGGATAAGCCTCGGCGAGGGTTTTCAGAACCAGTTTGCTGTCCGGGTGAATCAGAATCTTGCCATCGGCGCTGACGATGAACGCATGGCCGTGGCCACCAAAGTTGAGCGAGTTGATGATCGCGCTGACGCTGGTCAGGTCGATGTCCGCGCCGGCCACACCGATCATCTGACCCTGACGCTGCACCGGGGTGGCGACGGTGATCACCAGTTTGCCCGACGAGGCGGCGATGTAGGGTTCGGTGACGATGGTCTGTTGGGCGCTGTTGGCTGCCTTGTACCAGCCTCGGGCGCGCGGGTCGTAGTCCGGCGCGCGATTGCCGGCGGGTACCGAGAACATCACACCGTCAGCGCCGCCGAAGTAGCTGAGCTGGAAATTGCCGGTGTAGGCGGGCAGGTCGATGATGCGCTTGAGGCTGGCCGGGGCGCTGCCGTCGGCGGCGACCTGCTGCGACAGCGATTGCAGCAACTGGATGCGGCTTTCCAGCCAGGTCTGGATGTTGCTGGTGGTCAGGCTGCCCAGTTCCTGCATCGAGGCTTCGGTACTGCTGTTCAGGGCTTCGCGTTGTCGATAGTCGTTGAACAAAATGAAACAGGCGAACGCAACGGCCACCACGAGGGCGGCAGCCAACAAGATCTTGTGGCTGAATTTCATGTTTCTGGTCATCGAATGAACTACCGCGAAGGGGCTGGTCGAGAAAGGGCGGCAATTTGCCACACTCGGGGGCTTTGCGCTGCTCTTATTTCGACCGCCGCGCGCCAAAGATTAGGCGTCTTTGATGAAATGCGACGAAATGCTCAATAGCCGCACAAAGTGTCTGATTTACCGGTAAATGCCAGACGAGCGGAGCGATAAATAGCCCTTTCTGAAGGGAACCAGATGAGGGTTTTCTCTTCTAAGCTTCTGGTTGGCACCATGCCATCCCCCTTCCGCTCCAGGAGTTACTTCATGTCGCTGCGATCTATCGCCCTTCTGACTTTTTGCGTGCTGTTGGCCGCGTGCAGCAAGGTCAATCAGGAAAACTATTCCAAGCTTTCGGCCGGCATGGCCAAGGCCGAGGTTGAGACGCTGCTCGGCAAACCCACCGACTGTTCGGGCGCGCTCGGCATGTCCAGTTGCACCTGGGGCGACAAAAACAGCTTTATCAGCGTGCAGTACGCCGGTGACAAAGTGCTGATGTTTTCCGGCCAAGGCCTGAAGTAAACCGGGGCTATGCGCCCACGGGAGAAAAATAATGAAGCGGTTATTGTTCGTCCTTTTTGCCGGCCTGGTACTGGCCGGCTGCGCCACCCACGGTGAAGATCCGCTGGCGCCCAAGACGGCTCACAGTGTCAATCTCAAGCGTTATCAGGGCACCTGGTATGAACTGGCGCGCCTGCCGATGTACTTCCAGCGCAACTGCGCGCAGTCCGAAGCCCACTACTCGCTCAGACCCGACGGCAATGTCGATGTGCTCAATCGCTGCCTGACCTCCGACTGGCAGTGGGAAGAAGCCAAAGGCAAGGCCTATCCACAGGTGCCGGGCAAGACCGACAAGTTGTGGGTCGAGTTCGATACCTGGTTCTCGCGCTTGATTCCGGGTGTGGCGAAAGGCGAATACTGGGTGTTGTACGTCAGCGACGACTACAAGACCGCCATCGTCGGCGACCCGAGTCGCAAGTACATGTGGTTGCTGTCGCGCACGCCAACGGTCAATGGCGTAGTGCGCGAGGAGTTGCTGAGCAAGGCGCGGCAGCAGGGTTACGACACCACGCGACTGATCTGGCGGGCGTCGGATCGGCAGATGGCCAAGACTTCGAACTAAAGGTCACCACAAATCAAATGTGGGAGCGAGCCTGCTCGCGAAGAGGGCGTGTCAGTTAACAAAAATGTTGCTGATACACCGCTTTCGCGAGCAGGCTCGCTCCCACATTTTTGTTTTGTGTCAGCCTAAAAGTTCGCGCAGAACCTGGGTGAAGGCACGTGCGCTTTCCTCTTCGCCCGCATGCCGGCCATCGCGCACCACCCATTGGCCATTGACCAGCACATCGCGCACTTGGCGATCGCCGCCAGCGAACAGCCAGCGATTCAAGATCCCGTCGCCGCTGGCGGTCGCCAGATACGGATCATTGCCATCGAGCACGATCCAGTCCGCACGTTTGCCGACTTGCAGCGCACCAATCGGCTGTCCCAAAGCCTGGGCGCCGCCGTCCAGCGCCGCGTCATACAACGTGCGTCCGACCATCGGCTGATCCGCGCCATACAACCGGTTACGCCGCTGATCGCGCAGACGCTGGCCGTATTCCAGCCAGCGCAATTCCTCGACCACGCTGAGCGAGACATGGCTGTCGGAACCGATGCCCATGCGCCCACCCTGAGCGAGGAAATCCACGGCCGGGAAAATCCCGTCGCCCAGATTCGCTTCAGTGGTCAGGCACAGGCCGGCGATGGCGCGACTTTTGGCCATCAGCGTGACTTCTTCCGGGTTGGCGTGGGTCGCGTGAACCAGGCACCAGCGCTGATCGACCTCGGTGTTTTCGTAGAGCCATTGCAGCGGGCGACGGCCGCTCCAGCTCAGGCAGTCGTCGACCTCTTTCTGCTGTTCGGCGATGTGGATGTGCACCGGGCATTGTTTGTCGCTGGCCGCCAGAACTTCACTGATTTGCTGCGGGGTGACCGCGCGCAGCGAGTGGAAGCACAGACCCAGCGATTGCGCTTTTTGCTGAGCCAGCAGCGGTTGCAGGCGCGATTGCAGCTTCAGGTAGTTTTCGGTGCTGTTGATAAAGCGGCGCTGCCCATCATTGGGCGTTTGGCCGCCGAATCCGGAATGGCTGTACAGCACCGGCAACAGAGTCAGACCGATACCGCTTTCGCTCGCTGCCTGACTGATGCGCAGTGCCAACTCGGCCGGATCGGTATACGGCTGACCGTTGTTGTCGTGGTGCACATAGTGGAATTCAGCAACTGAGGTGTAACCGGCCTTGAGCATCTCGATGTACAGCTGACGGGCGATCACACCGAGCTGCTCCGGGCTGATTTTTCCGACGAGGCGATACATCAGGTCACGCCAGGTCCAGAAACTGTCGTTCGGATTACCGGCCACTTCGGCCAGCCCGGCCATCGCGCGCTGGAAGGCGTGGGAGTGCAGATTGGGCATGCCCGGCAGCAGCGGACCGCTCAGCCGTTCGGCGCCGTCTGCGGTGGAATCGGCCAGGATTTGGGTCAACACGCCATCGGCATTGACCTCAAGACGTACATTATTGGCCCATCCGTTAGGCAGCAGCGCGCGTTCGGCAAAGAAAGCGGACATGGTTCAGCACCCCATCGTGTGTTATTTGTATATACATATACAGACGTTTGCCTGCCCGGTAAACTCCGGCAAGCTAGCAACCTTCATCCAATGAACAGGGATCAACCGTGCCGACTCCGCCTCCAGTCTCTCCGTTGGCCGCGAACCTGGGCGACAGTCCGGCGCCCTTGTACGCCCGCGTCAAACAGATGATCACCCAGCAGATCGACAGCGGTAACTGGCCACCGCACTACCGCGTGCCATCGGAAAGCGAACTGGTCAGCCAGCTCGGTTTCAGCCGCATGACCATCAACCGCGCGCTGCGTGAAATGACCGCCGACGGCCTGCTCGTGCGCATGCAAGGTGTAGGCACGTTTGTCGCTGAACCGAAGAGCCAGTCCGCTCTGTTCGAAGTGCACAACATCGCCGACGAAATCGCCTCCCGTGGCCATCGCCACACCTGTCAGGTGATCACCCTCGAAGAAGAGGCCGCCGGCTCCGAGCGTGCGCTGGCACTGGACATGCGCGAAGGGCAGAAGGTCTTCCACTCGCTGATCGTGCATTACGAAAACGATATTCCGGTGCAAATCGAAGACCGCTTCGTCAACGCGCTGGTCGCCCCGGAATACCTCAAGCAGGACTTCACCTTGCAGACGCCTTACGCCTATCTCAATCAGGTCGCGCCACTGACCGAAGGCGAGCACGTCGTCGAGGCGATCCTCGCCGAGCCGTCCGAGTGCAAGTTGCTGCAGATCGAAAAAGGCGAGCCTTGCCTGCTGATCCGTCGCCGCACGTGGTCGGGGCGTCAGCCGGTGACCGCCGCGCGTTTGATTCACCCAGGTTCCCGTCATCGTCTGGAAGGACGCTTTCATAAATGAATGGTTTGAAGGTTTTACGCGCCGAGGGTTACCCGCGCATGCCGTGGAAAAACGGCGGCGGCAGCACCGAAGAGATTACCCGTGATGCGGGTGCCGGCCTCGATGGTTTCGGCTGGCGCCTGTCGATTGCCGACATTGCCGAGTCCGGTGGTTTCTCGACCTTTGCCGGTTACCAGCGGGTGATCACGGTATTGCAGGGCGATGGCATGACCCTGTGCGTCGATGGTGATGACACGCGGCCGCTGTTACCGCTGGACCCGTTTGCCTTCAGCGGCGAAAGCCAGGTGTCCTGCACTTTGCTCGGTGGTGCGATCCGCGACTTCAACCTGATCTACGCGCCGCAGCGGTACAGCGCGCGGTTGCAGTGGCTGGATGGCGAGCAGCGGTTTTTCAGCTCGGTGGCGACGGTGCTGGTGTTCAGTGTCAGTGAGCTGCTGCAAGTGCAGGTTGCTGACAACACTGCGCAACTCGGCCGCCATGATTGCCTGCAACTGGACGGTAACACCGGTCTGCTTGAAGTCGCGGTAAACGCCGCGTGCTGCGTTATTGAACTGACGGCACGCTGATCCAACTCTGGTAACACTCCTGTGGTGAGGGGATTTATCCCCGATGGCGGCGCAGCAGACCTTTTGGGACCGCTATGCGCTCCATCGGGGATAAATCCCCTCACCACAATTGCATTTCAATTCCTGTTTCCCTCGGCGCACCAACTTGTTACCGAACGCCCCAGCGTGGCGCAAAACCACGCTTTCGTAACAGCCGCACACTTCCTCCACTCACCCCCGCAAAAATTTTCATCCACGCCGCAACCCTTGTCTCAGGCGCTCTACAGCCCTGTCCGCAATTTTTCTTGAGCGCCCCTCCAGCAAGTTGGCCGCTTGATTGCATATGCTTGTATGTACAAGTAAAGACGTATGCGTATAAGTCCGCAGCGTCCACTGATTCGCTTGTCGCGCATTGAGGCGCGCAGGCTGCTTGCCCACTGCCAGGGTTGGTTTGAATTGATCGCTGAGGAGTCTTTTTCGTGACTGACAATAAGCCTACAACTGCCGTTTATACAAAGAGACGTGACGTCGAAATCCGTGCATCGCGCGGCAACAAGCTGACCGCCAAGAGCTGGCTGACCGAAGCGCCGCTGCGCATGCTGATGAACAACCTCGATCCGGAAGTGGCCGAGAACCCGAAAGAGCTGGTGGTCTACGGTGGCATCGGTCGCGCTGCGCGTAACTGGGAGTGCTACGACAAGATCGTCGAAAGCCTGACCAATCTGAACGACGACGAGACGCTGCTGGTGCAATCGGGCAAACCGGTCGGCGTGTTCAAGACCCACAGCAACGCCCCGCGCGTATTGATCGCCAACTCCAACCTGGTGCCGCACTGGGCGAGCTGGGAACACTTCAACGAACTCGACGCCAAAGGCCTGGCCATGTACGGCCAGATGACCGCCGGCAGCTGGATCTACATCGGCAGCCAGGGCATCGTTCAGGGCACCTACGAAACCTTCGTCGAAGCCGGTCGTCAGCACTACAACGACAACCTCAAGGGCAAGTGGGTGCTGACCGCCGGTCTTGGCGGCATGGGCGGTGCTCAGCCACTCGCTGCAACCCTGGCTGGCGCCTGCTCGCTGAATATCGAATGCCAGCAGGTGAGCATCGATTTCCGCTTGAAAAGCCGCTACGTCGACGAGCAGGCCAAAGATCTCGATGACGCCCTGGCGCGCATCGCCAAATACACCGCCGAAGGCAAGGCGATCTCCATCGCCCTGCTGGGCAACGCGGCAGAAATTCTGCCAGAACTGGTCAAGCGCGGCGTGCGCCCGGACATGGTCACCGACCAGACCAGCGCCCACGACCCACTCAACGGTTACCTGCCGGCTGGCTGGACCTGGGACGAATACCGCGCCCGCGCCAAGACCGAGCCGGCCGCTGTGATCAAAGCCGCCAAGCAGTCGATGGCTGTCCACGTCAAAGCGATGCTGGACTTCCAGAAGCAAGGCATTCCGACCTTCGACTACGGCAACAACATCCGTCAGATGGCGCAGGAAGAAGGCGTGGAAAACGCGTTCGACTTCCCGGGCTTCGTCCCTGCCTACATCCGCCCACTGTTCTGCCGTGGCATCGGCCCGTTCCGCTGGGCGGCGCTGTCGGGTGATCCGCAGGACATCTACAAAACCGACGCCAAAGTCAAAGAACTGATCCCGGACGACGCGCACCTGCACAACTGGCTGGACATGGCCCGCGAGCGCATCAGCTTTCAGGGTCTGCCGGCACGTATCTGCTGGGTCGGTCTGGGCCTGCGCGCCAAGCTCGGTCTGGCGTTCAACGAAATGGTGCGCAGCGGTGAGCTGTCAGCACCTATCGTGATCGGTCGCGACCACCTCGACTCCGGCTCCGTTGCCAGCCCGAACCGCGAAACCGAATCGATGCAGGACGGTTCCGACGCCGTGTCCGACTGGCCACTGCTCAACGCCCTGCTGAACACCGCGAGCGGCGCGACCTGGGTTTCCCTGCACCACGGCGGCGGCGTGGGCATGGGCTTCTCCCAGCACTCGGGCATGGTGATTGTCTGCGACGGTACTGACGAAGCGGCCGAGCGTATTGCGCGCGTGCTGCACAACGACCCGGCCACTGGCGTCATGCGTCACGCCGATGCCGGTTACCAGATCGCTATCGATTGTGCGAAGGAGCAGGGGCTGAACCTGCCGATGATTACCGGCGGCAAGTAACACAGATTCCTGTGGGAGCTGGCTTGCCAGCGATAGCGGTGGCACTGCCGGAATTGATGTTGAAGGTGCCGACGTCATCGCTGGCAAGCCAGCTCCCACAAGGGTTCGAGTAGGCTCGAGAGAACAATTAAAACAATCCACAGAGGTTGAATCATGGCTGTAACTCCCGATCGTGCAGGCAACAAACCGTTGATCGAAAGGCGTTCGATCGACTACATCCCGGAAGCGGAAAGACACGGTCGTCTGTTCAGCCAGTTCACCCTCTGGATGGGTGCGAATCTGCAAATCACTGCGATTGTCACCGGGGCTCTGGCCGTGGTGCTGGGCGGGGATGTGTTCTGGTCGTTGATCGGTCTGTTGATCGGTCAACTGCTGGGCGGCGGCGTAATGGCGCTGCACGCGGCGCAAGGGCCGAAGCTGGGTCTGCCGCAGATGATTTCCAGCCGCGTGCAATTTGGCGTGTATGGCGCGGCGATCCCGATCGTGCTGGTGTGCCTGATGTACCTGGGCTTCACCGCCACCGGTACGGTGCTGTCCGGCCAGGCGCTGGGCCAGTTGTTTGGCGTCAGCGACACCGTCGGCATTCTGTTGTTTGCCAGTGTCATCGTGGTGGTCACGGTGCTCGGTTATCGGGTGATCCACTGGATCGGCCGGGTTGCCAGTGTCATCGGCGTGATTGCCTTCGTGTATCTGTTCAGCCGTCTGCTGAGTCAGGTGGATGTGGGCGCACTGTTGCAGATCCGTCACTTCAGCTGGAGCAGCTTCCTGCTGGCGGTGTCGCTCGCGGCCTCCTGGCAGATCGCGTTCGGCCCTTATGTGGCTGACTATTCGCGTTACCTGCCGAGCAAGGTTTCCTCGGTGAAAACCTTCTTTGCCGCTGGCGCCGGTTCGGTCATCGGCGCGCAGGTGGCGATGGTCCTCGGCGTGTTCGCGGCAGCTTCGGCCAACGGCCAGTTTGCCGGTCACGAAGTGGCCTACATCGTCGGACTGGGCGGCACCGGTGCCACGGCGGCGCTGCTGTACTTCAGCATCGCGTTCGGCAAGGTGACCATCTCGACGCTGAACTCCTACGGCAGCTTCATGTGCATCGCCACCATCATCAGTGGTTTCAAAGGGCACCTGACCGTTACGCGTATGCAGCGTCTGGTGTTCGTGCTGGTGATCGTCGGCGCGGCAACCCTGATCGCCTTGCTCGGTCAGCATTCGTTCCTCGGTGCGTTCAAGTCGTTCATCCTGTTCCTGCTGGCGTTCTTCACGCCATGGAGCGCGATCAACCTGGTCGACTACTACTGCATCACCCGCGAGCGCTACGACGTGCCGGCGCTGGCCGATCCGAACGGTCGCTACGGGCGCTGGAACCTGCTCGGGATCAGCGTCTATGTGTTCGGCGTGCTGGTGCAACTGCCGTTCATCTCCACCAAGTTCTACACCGGCCCGCTGGTGGCCGCCCTCGGTGATGTGGATATCTCCTGGATCATCGGTCTGGTGCTGCCTGCTGCCCTCTACTACGTGTGCGCAAAAAAATGGCACGGCTCAGTGCCTGATCAACTGATTCTGCCGGTCGAGCAGAACAGCGTTGTACCACCTGAAAAAAGTGGGGCCGGGCGCGCTGCGGCGCAGGCCTGATTGGACGTGGACAGGGCTGGATGCCTCTTGACTGCCGTAAGCCAATTCATGATTAGGAGCGTCGCAACAATGAAATCGAACAAGACCCTGCTCACCACACTGTTGTCCATGGGCCTGCTGGCCAGTGCCGGTGCCACTCAGGCAGCCGGTTGGTGCGAGTCCGGTAAACCGGTGAAATTCGCCGGTCTGAACTGGGAAAGCGGCATGCTGCTGACCGACGTGCTGCAAGTGGTGCTGGAGAAAGGTTACGACTGCAAGACCGACAGCCTGCCGGGCAACTCCATCACCATGGAGAACGCCCTGAGCAGCAACGACATTCAAGTGTTCGCCGAAGAATGGGTCGGCCGCAGCGAAGTCTGGAACAAGGCCGAGAAGGCCGGCAAGGTCGTCGGTGTCGGCGCCCCGATCGTCGGCGCTATCGAAGGCTGGTACGTGCCGCGCTACGTGATCGAAGGCGACGCCAAACGCAAGATCGAGGCAAAAGCCCCGGAGCTGAAAAACATCGCCGACCTGGGCAAGTACGCGGCTGTTTTCAAAGACGCCGAAGAGCCGTCCAAGGGCCGTTTCTACAACTGCCCGGCGGGCTGGACCTGCGAGCTGGACAACAGCGAAATGCTCAAGAGCTACGGCCTGGAAAACACCTACACCAACTTCCGCCCGGGCACAGGACCTGCGCTGGATGCGGCGGTGCTGTCGAGCTACAAGCGTGGCGAGCCGATCCTGTTCTATTACTGGTCGCCAACCCCGCTAATGGGCCAGATCGACGCGGTCAAGCTTGAAGAAAAAACGGGCGTCGACAAGAGCGTGAGCATCAAGGTCGGCCTGTCGAAAACCTTCCACGAGCAGGCGCCAGAACTGGTGGCCGTGCTGGAAAAGGTCAATCTGCCGATCGACCTGCTGAACCAGAACCTGGGCCGCATGGCGAAGGAACGTATCGAGTCGCCAAAACTGGCGAAAATCTTCCTCAAGGAACATCCTGAGGTCTGGCACGCGTGGGTCAGTGACGACGCAGCCAAGAAAATCGACGCGGCGCTGTAGGTCGATACCTCCCGGTCAACCGTGAGGCTGGCCGGGAGATATGCCGTAAATCGCTTGATTGAGATTTCTGATTGAGAGCCGCTTATGTTTCCCGAAAGCTTTACCTTTTCCATCGCCGACTGGGTCAACGGTTGGGTCGATTCGCTGGTCACCAACTACGGTGATGTGTTCCGCCACATCTCGGACACCCTGCTGTGGGCCATCGTCAACCTCGAAGGCCTGCTGCGCGCGGCGCCGTGGTGGTTGATGCTGGCGATCGTCGGCGTCGTCGCCTGGCACGCCACGCGTAAAGTCGTGACCACCGCCGTCATCGTCGGTCTGCTGTTCCTCGTCGGTGCTGTCGGCCTGTGGGACAAGCTCATGCAGACCCTGGCGCTGATGATGGTCGCGACGATCATTTCGGTGCTGATCGGCATTCCGCTGGGGATCCTTTCGGCGCGCAGCAATCGCTTGCGTTCGGTGCTGATGCCGCTGCTCGACATCATGCAGACCATGCCCAGCTTCGTGTACCTGATTCCGGTGCTGATGCTGTTCGGTCTGGGCAAGGTCCCGGCGATTTTCGCCACGGTGATCTACGCCGCGCCGCCGCTGATTCGCCTGACCGATCTGGGCATCCGCCAGGTCGATGGTGAAGTGATGGAAGCGATCAACGCTTTCGGTGCCAACCGCTGGCAGCAACTGTTCGGCGTGCAACTGCCGCTGGCCCTGCCGAGCATCATGGCCGGGATCAACCAGACCACCATGATGGCCCTGTCGATGGTGGTGATCGCGTCGATGATCGGCGCCCGTGGTTTGGGTGAAGACGTGCTGGTGGGGATTCAGACCCTCAACGTCGGACGCGGCCTCGAAGCCGGTCTGGCGATCGTGATTCTCGCAGTGGTCATCGACCGCATTACTCAGGCGTACGGTCGGCCACGGCATGAGGTGAGCAAATGAAAAACGCAACCGTGAGCAAGATCGAAGTCAAAAACGTCTTCAAGATTTTCGGCAACCGCGCCAAGGACGCACTGGCGATGGTCGGCCAGGGCAAGACCAAGGATCAGGTGCTGAACGAAACCGGTTGCGTGGTCGGGGTCAACGACCTGTCGCTGAGCATCGGCACCGGTGAGATCTTCGTGATCATGGGCCTGTCCGGCTCCGGCAAATCGACCCTGGTGCGCCACTTCAATCGCCTGATCGACCCCACCAGCGGCGCGATCCTGGTCGACGGCGTGGACATCCTGCAATACGACATGGAAGCGCTGCGCGAATTTCGCCGGCACAAGATCAGCATGGTGTTCCAGAGCTTCGGCCTGCTGCCGCACAAGACCGTGATCGAGAACGTCGCCTACGGCCTGAAAGTGCGCGGCGAGAGCAAGCAACTGTGCGCTGAGCGCGCGTTGCACTGGATCAACACCGTGGGCCTCAAAGGCTACGAAAACAAATATCCGCACCAGCTCTCCGGCGGCATGCGCCAGCGCGTGGGCCTGGCCCGGGCACTGGCGGCGGACACCGACATCATCCTGATGGACGAAGCGTTCAGTGCGCTGGACCCGTTGATCCGCGCTGAGATGCAGGACCAGTTGCTGGAGCTGCAAAAGACCCTGCACAAGACCATCGTCTTCATCACTCACGACCTCGACGAGGCCGTGCGCATTGGCAACCGCATCGCGATTCTCAAGGACGGCCGCCTGATTCAGGTTGGCACCCCGAGAGAGATCCTGCATTCGCCGGCGGATGAGTATGTCGACCGGTTTGTGCAGCGGCGGGCGGCAGTAGTCTGATATGGATTGCCTTTGTGGCGAGGGGATTTATCCCCGATGGGTGGCGAAGCCGCCCCCAAACATTGCATGCGGCGCACCTGAAACATCCTGGCTGCAGGTTTTGGGGCTGCTGCGCAGCCCATCGGGGATAAATCCCCTCACCACAGGTTTTGTATCAAAGAATTGGTATGAGGTTTTAGATGTCCCAGGCTGAAAAAATCATCATCACCGGCAACCCCCTGCGTTGGCAGGACGTGGTCGCCGTCGCCCGTCACGGCGCGCAACTGGAGTTATCGAGCGAGACCTGGGCGCGCATCGAAAACGCTCAGGCCATCGTCCAGCGCATCGTCGAAAGCGGCGAGCGTGCCTATGGCGTCAACACCGGTCTGGGTGGTCTGTCCAACGTTTCGCTGAAGGACGAACAGCTCAGCCAGCTCTCACGCAACACCCTGCTCAGCCACGCCTGCGGCGTCGGCCCGGTGCTGCCTGATGAGCAAACCCGGGCAATCATTTGCGCCGCAATCCACAACTACAGCCACGGCAAATCCGGCATTCACCGGCGGGTGGTCGAAGCGTTGCTGGCGCTGCTCAATCGCGGCATCACCCCGCAGGTTCCGTCGCAAGGTTCGGTGGGTTACCTGACGCACATGGCGCACATCGGCATCGCGCTGCTGGGCGTGGGCAATGTCAGCTATCGCGGGCAGATCACTTCGGCGCAACAGGCGCTGGCCGAAGAAGGCCTGCAACCGGTGCAACTCGGCGCGAAAGACGGTCTGTGCCTGGTCAACGGTACGCCGTGCATGACCGGCCTCAGCTGCCTGGCGATTGCCGACGCGACGCGTCTGGTGCAATGGGCCGATGTGATCGGCGCCATGAGTTTCGAAGCGCAGCGCGGGCAGATCGCCGCGTTCGATGCCGAGATCATCGCGCTCAAGCCGCACCCCGGCATGCAGCAGGTCGGTAGCAACCTGCGCGCCTTGCTCGATGGCAGTGAAGTGATCGCGACCAGCAAAGGCATTCGCACTCAGGATGCGCTGAGCATCCGTTCGATCCCGCAGGTACACGGTGCGGCGCGCGACCAACTGGAGCACGCGATCAAACAGGTCGAGGCCGAGCTCAACGGTTGCACCGATAACCCGTTGCTGCTGGGCACGCCGTACAACTTCCGGGTGATGTCGCAGGCCAACCCGCACGGTCAGTCAGTGGCGATGGCAGCGGATCTGCTGGCGATTGCCATGGCTGAAATCGGCTCGATTGCCGAGCGCCGCCTCGATCGTCTGGTCAACCCACACGTCAGCGGTCTGCCGGCGTTTCTGGTGGCCAATCCGGGGGTGAACTCCGGAATGATGATCGTGCAATACGTCGCCGCTTCGCTATGTGCCGAGAATCGCCAACTGGCGCAACCGGCGGTGCTCGACAACTACGTCACCTCGGGCCTGCAGGAAGACCACCTGAGCATGGGCACCAGCGCTGCACTGAAGCTGCACCGCGCCCTGGAAAACTGCACGCAGATTCTCGCCATCGAGTACCTGCTGGCGGCGCAGGCCTTTGAATTCCTCAAGGAGCAGCGCTTTGGTGCTGGCACTGACCGGGCGTGGCGCCTGCTGCGCGAAACCGTCCCGGCCTACGATCAGGATCGCTGGCTGGCGCCGGATATCGCCGCCGCCGCGAGCGTTCTGAAACACCCGAATGCGCTGCACAACGTATTACCGAATCTGCACTGACAACTACCCATACCAGCGTGCCAAGGCGCGGATCGTCCACAAGACGAGAAACGACGGATAACGGAATGCTCCGGAGCGACTGGTAGTTAATAACAATGTTCAAAAGGAGCATTTTAATGACTGCGCTGAACCTGATTCCCGGCCAACTGAGCCTGGCCCAACTGCGTGATGTCTATCAGCAACCGGTCAAGCTGACCCTCGACCACAGTGCTGCGGCGCAGATCGAGGCCAGCGTCGCCTGCGTCGAGCAGATCCTCGCCGAGAACCGCACCGCCTACGGCATCAACACCGGCTTCGGCCTGCTGGCGTCGACCCGCATCGCCAGCGAAGACCTGGAAAACCTGCAGCGTTCGCTGGTGCTGTCGCACGCCGCCGGTGTCGGCCAGCCGATCAGCGATGAGCTGGTGCGCTTGATCATGGTGCTCAAGGTCAACAGCCTCAGCCGTGGTTTTTCCGGCATCCGCCGCGTGGTGATCGACGCGCTGATCGCGCTGATCAACGCCGAGGTTTATCCGCATATTCCGCTCAAGGGTTCGGTGGGTGCATCCGGTGACCTCGCGCCATTGGCGCACATGTCGCTGGTGCTGCTGGGCGAAGGCAAGGCGCGTTACAAGGGCGAGTGGATGGAAGCCACCGAAGCGCTGAAAGTCGCCGGTCTGACCCCGCTGACCCTGGCGGCGAAAGAAGGTCTGGCGCTGCTCAACGGTACTCAGGTGTCCACTGCATTTGCCCTACGCGGTCTGTTTGAAGGTGAAGACCTGTTTGCCGGTGCGCTGGCAATCGGCGGTCTGACGGTTGAGGCGGTGCTCGGTTCGCGCTCGCCGTTCGACGCACGTATTCACGCCGCTCGTGGCCAGAAAGGCCAGATCGATGCTGCAGTCGCATATCGCGATCTGCTCGGCGAGCGCAGCGAAGTGTCCGATTCGCACCAGAACTGCGAGAAGGTTCAGGACCCGTACTCCTTGCGTTGCCAGCCACAAGTCATGGGCGCCTGCCTGACCCAGTTCCGTCAGGCCGCCGATGTGCTGGTGGTCGAAGCCAACGCGGTGTCCGACAACCCGTTGGTGTTCGCCGCTGAAGGCGATGTGATTTCCGGTGGCAACTTCCACGCCGAGCCGGTGGCCATGGCCGCCGACAACATGGCCTTGGCCATCGCTGAAATCGGCTCGCTGAGCGAACGCCGTATCTCGCTGATGATGGACAAGCACATGTCGCAACTGCCGCCGTTCCTGGTGGCCAATGGCGGGGTCAACTCCGGCTTCATGATCGCTCAGGTGACCGCCGCAGCACTGGCCAGCGAGAACAAGGCGCTGTCCCATCCGCATTCGGTCGACAGCCTGCCGACCTCGGCCAACCAGGAAGACCACGTGTCGATGGCTCCGGCCGCCGGCAAGCGCCTGTGGGAAATGGCCGAGAACACCCGCGGGATTCTCGCGGTGGAATGGCTGGCGGCGGTGCAGGGGCTGGATCTGCGTAACGGTCTGAAGACTTCGGCCAAGCTGGAGCAGGCGCGGGCGATTCTGCGCAAGGAAGTGCCGTTCTATGAGAAGGACCGCTTCTTTGCGCCGGACATCAATGCGGCGACTGAGCTGTTGGCTTCGCGCTGCCTGACCGAGCTGGTTCCGGCGAAATTGCTGCCTAGCCTGTAATGGCCTCTTCGCGAGCAGGCTCGCTCCCACAGGAGAATGCATTTCAACTGTGGGAGCGAGCCTGCTCGCGAAATCGATTTTGAATACTGTGGAGACTAAGGGATGAAAACCCTCTGGCAACACTGCCACGTCGCAACCATGGCGCAAGGCGTCTACTCGATCATCGAGGATGCGGCCATCGTGACGTCCGGTGCGCACATCGAGTGGATCGGCCCGCGCAATCAATTGCCCTCTGGCGAATACCCGGCGGTCAACGACCTGCAAGGCGCGTGGGTCACCCCCGGCCTGATCGACTGCCACACACACACGGTGTTCGGTGGCAACCGCAGCGGCGAATTCGAGAAACGCCTGCAAGGCGTCAGCTACGCCGAGATCGCGGCGCAGGGCGGCGGTATCGCCAGCACTGTGCGCGCCACCCGTGAAGCGAGCGAAGACGAGCTGTTCGCCAGCGCCGCCAAGCGTTTGAAAAGCCTGATGCGCGACGGCGTGACCACGGTCGAGATGAAGTCCGGCTACGGTCTGGATCTGGCCAGTGAACGCAAGATCCTGCGGGTCATTCGCCGGCTCGCCGCGCAACTGCCGATCAGCGTGCGCAGCACCTGTCTGGCCGCCCACGCCTTGCCGCCGGAGTACAAGGATCGCGCTGACGACTACATCGAGCACATCTGCGCCGAGATGCTTCCCGCTTTGGCCGCCGAAGGTCTGATCGATGCCGTGGATGCGTTCTGCGAGTACCTGGCGTTCTCGCCGGAGCAGGTCGAGCGGGTGTTCATCACCGCGCAAAAGCTTGGTCTGCCGGTAAAGCTGCATGCCGAACAATTGTCGTCGCTGCATGGCTCCAGCCTGGCCGCGCGCTACAAGGCGTTGTCCGCCGATCATCTGGAGTTCATGGATGAAGACGACGCCATCGCCATGGCCAAAGCCGACACCGTCGCCGTGCTGTTGCCGGGCGCGTTCTATTTCCTTCGCGAAACCCGGTTGCCACCGATGGACGCCCTGCGCAAGCACAAGGTGAAAATCGCCATCGCCAGCGACCTCAACCCCGGCACCTCGCCGGCGCTGTCGTTGCGCCTGATGCTGAACATGGCCTGCACCTGCTTCCGCATGACCCCGGAAGAAGCCTTGGCGGGCGCGACCCTCCACGCGGCGCAAGCGCTGGGCATGGCTGACACCCACGGTTCGCTGGAAGTCGGCAAGGTCGCGGATTTTGTCGCCTGGCAGATCGACCGCCCGGCGGACCTGGCCTATTGGCTCGGGGGCGATCTGGACAAACGCGTCGTGCGTCACGGCGTTGAATCAAGTCTGTAGGAGAGCGGTTGTGGATAAGGTTCTGAACTTCAAACAAGGTCGCGTGCCGCTGCTGATCAGCATGCCTCACGCTGGCGTACGTCTGACCCCGGCGGTCGAAGCCGGGCTGATCGCGGACGCGAAAAGCCTGCCGGACACCGACTGGCACATTCCGCAGCTTTACGATTTTGCCGAGGCGTTGGGCGCCAGCACGTTGGCCGCCGAGTACTCGCGGTTTGTCATCGACCTGAACCGCCCGTCCGACGACAAACCGCTGTACGCCGGCGCCACCACCGGGCTGTACCCAGCGACGCTGTTCGATGGCATTCCGTTGTTCCGCGAAGGGCTCGAGCCCTCCAAAGCCGAGCGGGCGACCTATCTGGAACAGATCTGGACGCCCTATCACCGCACCCTGCAGCAAGAGCTGGCGCGGCTGAAGGCCGAGTTCGGCTATGCGCTGCTGTTCGACGCGCATTCGATCCGTTCGATCATCCCGCACCTGTTCGACGGCAAACTGCCGGATTTCAACCTTGGCACCTTCAACGGCGCCAGTTGCGATCCACAATTGGCGACGCAACTGGAAGCCATCTGCGCCCGTCACGATCATTACAGCCACGTGCTCAACGGACGCTTCAAGGGCGGCCACATCACCCGCCATTACGGCAACCCCGCCGAGAACATCCACGCCGTGCAACTGGAGTTGTGCCAGAGCACCTACATGGAAGAGTTCGAACCGTTCCGCTACCGCGCCGATCTGGCAGAGCCGACGCGGGTGGTGCTCAAGGAGTTGCTGCAGGGCCTGCTGGCCTGGGCAAAGTCGCACTACACCGCATAACCCACTGTGGGAGCGGGCTTGCTCGCGAAGGCGTCCGTTCAGCCAGCATCTACGTTGAATGGCACACCGCATTCGCGAGCAGGCTCGCTCCCACAGGATGGTGGATAGCCTGCGAAGTTTACGGCTGACAAACGCTGACTGCTCTGGAGCATGCTCATTGACGTAAATCGGGTTTATGATGCCGAACGGCAGAATAATAGAAGTCCCCCCAGGGATGACCTCGACCCCTTACGGAGCGCGCAATGCAGACATTGTTTCCGCAGATCAAACCCCACGCCCGGCACGATCTGGCTGTCGATGACACCCACACGCTGTACGTCGATGAAAGCGGCTCGCCGGAAGGCTTGCCGGTGGTGTTCATCCACGGCGGCCCGGGTGCCGGTTGCGACGCGCAGAGCCGTCGCTATTTCGATCCGAACCTGTACCGCATTGTCACCTTCGACCAGCGCGGCTGCGGACGCTCCACCCCGCACGCCAGCCTGGAAAACAACACCACCTGGGATCTGGTCGCCGACCTCGAGCGTATCCGCAAGCACCTGGGCATCGATAAATGGGTGCTGTTCGGCGGTTCGTGGGGTTCGACCTTGGCGCTGGCCTACGCGCAAACCCACCCGGAGCGCGTACACGGTCTGATCCTGCGAGGGATCTTTCTCTGCCGCCCGCAGGAAATCGAGTGGTTCTATCAGGCCGGTGCCAGCCGTCTGTTTCCCGATTACTGGCAGGACTACATTGCGCCGATCCCGCTGGACGAGCGCGACGATCTGCTCAGCGCTTTCCACAAGCGCCTCGTCGGCAACGACCAGATTGCCCAGATGCACGCGGCCAAGGCCTGGTCGACGTGGGAAGGGCGCACCGCGACCCTGCGCCCGAACCCGCTGGTGGTCGACCGTTTCTCCGAGCCGCAGCGCGCCCTGTCGATTGCGCGGATCGAGTGTCACTACTTCACCAATAACGCGTTCCTCGAGCCAAATCAGCTGATCCGCGACATGGGCAAGATCGCCCACCTGCCGGGGGTGATCATTCACGGTCGCTACGACGTGATCTGCCCGTTGGACAACGCCTGGGAACTGCATCAGGCCTGGCCGAACAGCGAGCTGCAGGTGATTCGCGACGCCGGTCACGCCGCCTCCGAGCCGGGCATCACCGATGCGCTGGTGCGAGCCGCGAGCAACATGGCCCGGCGCCTGCTCGACCTGCCGCCCGAAGAAGCATGAAGGGGCTGTTACAGCGCGTGCGCGGTGCACGGGTCGAAGTCGCTGGAGAGATAGTCGGCGCGGTGGATCAGGGTTTGCTGGTGCTGGTGGCGGTCGAACCCGACGACACGCGTACCAGTGCCGACAAACTTTTGCATAAGCTGCTTAACTATCGGGTATTCAGTGACGCCGAGGGCAAGATGAATCTGTCCCTGGCGGATGTGGGCGGCGGGTTGCTGCTGGTCTCTCAGTTCACCCTGGCTGCCGACACCAGGAGCGGGTTGCGTCCGAGTTTCTCGACCGCGGCCCCTCCGGCATTGGGCGAGGAATTGTTCGACTATCTATTCAGCAAAGCGAAACAGATGCATGGCACTGTGGCATCAGGTAGATTCGGCGCGGATATGCAGGTGCACCTGGTCAACGATGGCCCGGTAACCTTCCTGTTACAGACATGAAAGCGCTTGAAACATCTTTTCAAGGGCTTTTCGACTGAAAACAGGCGTTTTTCGCGATAAATACTTTGTTACCCCTGATGCGTTGTCACGCGGGCTACTAGATAATCGCGCGCTATGGGGATCAGCGTTCGCTGTTCCATTTTTGACTTAGGTAGAGACTTGTCTGGATCCGATTGGGGAATCATTTTGCCCCAGCGGAGTCGGAACAATGCTCGCCAACCTGGCATATAGATAGCTGGCCGTTGGTTTTTTGATCTGTTTTCGGCGAGGGTTGCTCGTGATTGTTAGTCCCTGTAATGCAGCAAAAATGTCTGCCAAACGCATGCGAAGTGCCCTGGTAGCCGGCTCGGCGCTCCTGTGCCTGCTCAGCGCCGGCCAGCTTTGGGCGTTCAATCTTGACGATGTATCAGCCAAGGCTAAAGAGCTGGCCGGGCAGAAGTTCGAAGCCCCGCGCAGCAACCTGCCGAACGAATTCCGTGACATGAAGTTCGCGGATTATCAGAAAATCCGCTTCCTCACCGAAAAGGCTGAGTGGGCCGATCAGAAGACACCTTTCAAGCTGTCCTTCTATCACCAGGGCATGCACTTCGATACGCCGGTGAAAATCAACGAAATCACGGCGAACACCGTCGAAGAGATCAAATACGATCCGACCCGCTTCGATTTCGGCGACCTCAAGTTCGATCCGAAAGCCACTGAGCAACTGGGCTACGCCGGTTTCCGTGTGCTGTACCCGATCAACAAGGCCGACAAACAAGACGAAATCATGACCATGCTCGGCGCGAGCTACTTCCGCGTCGTCGGCAAGGGTCACACTTACGGTCTGTCGGCCCGTGGTCTGGCGATCGACACCGCACTGCCGTCGGGCGAAGAATTCCCGCGTTTCCGCGAGTTCTGGATTCAGCAGCCGAAGCCGGGTGACAAGCATCTGGTGATCTTCGCCCTGCTTGATTCGCCGCGCGCCACCGGTGCCTATCGCCTGATCCTGCGTCCGGGCAGCGACACCATTGTCGACGTCAAGGCGCAGATGTTCCTGCGTGACAAGGTCGGCAAACTGGGCATCGCACCGTTGACCAGCATGTTCCTGTTCGGCGCCAACCAGCCGTCGAAAGTCCTCAACTACCGTCGTGAACTGCACGACTCCAGCGGTCTGTCGATCCATGCCGGCAACGGCGAGTGGATCTGGCGTCCGCTGAACAACCCGAAACACCTGGCCGTGAGCAACTTCAGCGTCGAGAACCCGCGTGGTTTCGGTCTGCTGCAGCGTGGCCGCGACTTCAGCCACTACGAAGACCTCGACGACCGCTATGACAAGCGCCCAAGCGCCTGGATCGAGCCGAAGGGCGAGTGGGGCAAGGGCACCGTTGATCTGGTAGAGATTCCGACTGCCGACGAAACCAACGACAACATCGTTGCGTTCTGGAGCCCGGAAACCATGCCGGAGCCAGGCAAGCCGCTGGACTTCGCCTACCGCCTGCACTGGACCATGGACGAAGCGGCGATTCACGCCCCCGACAGCGCCTGGGTCAAGCAGACCCTGCGTTCGACCGGTGACGTCAAGCAGTCGAACCTGATCCGTCAACCGGATGGCAGCGTAGCCTACCTGGTCGACTTCGAAGGTCCATCGCTGGCGGCTCTGGCCCCGGATGCCGATGTGCGCAGTCAGGTCAGCGTTGGCGATAACGCCGAACTGGTCGAGAACAGCGTGCGTTACAACCCGGAAACCAAGGGCTGGCGCCTGACCCTGCGCATGAAGATCAAGGACGCGAGCAAGTCCACCGAGATGCGGGCCGCCCTGGTACAGCCAGTGGTCACCGCTGATCTGGCCAAGTCTTCGGTACCGGCGTCGAACTCGTCGGTGGCCAAGGCGGACAAGGTCGCGGCCAAGCAACAAGAGAAAGACGAGAAGGAAGCCAAGGCAGCCGAGGCCAAACAGGCCGACGCCAAGCCAGCCGCAGATGCCAAGGACAAGGCCAACAAAGACGCCAAGCAGCCAGCGGCTGCGAACGCGGCCCCAGCCACACCGGAATCGGCACCGACTGAAGAAGTCCTGACCGAGACCTGGAGCTATCAGTTGCCTGCCGATGAGTAACTCTCAAGTACAGCCAGAGACTCTGTCCGAGTATCTGGCGCATCTGCCGATGACCGACGAGCAGCGCGCGGAACTCGCGGGCTGCCAGTCCTTCAGCGAACTGCACCAGCGTCTGTCGTCGCCGACGTTCGACGCGCCTGCCGAAGCCGCCCAGGCTTCGGTGGGCAAGCGCCTGACCCTGAGCACCGCCGAGGAGCTGGAAGAGGCGGAAATGCTGGTGCTCGACGCCAGCGGTCGGGTCAGCATGAAGGCGACTCCGCCGATCCGTCGGACCAAAGTCGTGCCGGAGCCTTGGCGCACCAATATTCTGGTGCGTGGCTGGCGCCGCCTGACCGGGCGCACCAACCCGCCGCAGCCGCCGAAGGACGAAAACGTCTTGCCGGCAGCGCGCTGGCGCACGGTTGGTTCGATTCGACGTTACATTCTGTTGCTGCTGATGCTCGGTCAGACCATCGTTGCCGGCTGGTACATGAAAGGCATCATGCCGTACCAGGGCTGGTCGTTCGTCGATCTGGACGAAGTGCTGCACCAGCCGCTGCTGCAAACCGCCACGCAAGTGCTGCCGTATGCGCTGCAGACCAGCATCCTGATCCTGTTCGGGATTCTGTTCTGCTGGGTCTCGGCCGGTTTCTGGACGGCACTGATGGGCTTCCTCGAGTTGCTCACCGGTCACGATAAATACCGTATCTCCGGCAAAAGCGCCGGCAACGAGCCGATTCCGAAAGACGCCCGTACTGCGCTGGTAATGCCGATCTGCAACGAAGACGTGCCTCGGGTATTCGCCGGTCTGCGCGCCACCTTCGAGTCGGTCGCCGCTACCGGTGATCTGGATCGCTTCGACTTCTTCGTCCTCAGCGACAGTAACGACACCGATATCTGCGTCGCCGAGCAGCAAGCCTGGCTGGACGTCTGCCGTGAAGCCAAGGGCTTCGGCAAGATCTTCTATCGCCGCCGTCGTCGCCGTGTGAAACGCAAGAGCGGCAACCTCGACGACTTCTGCCGTCGCTGGGGTGGTGACTACAAGTACATGGTCGTGCTCGACGCCGACTCGGTGATGAGCGGCGAGTGCCTGACCAGTCTGGTGCGTCTGATGGAAGCCACGCCGGACGCCGGGATCATCCAGACCGCGCCGCGAGCGTCGGGCATGGACACCCTGTATGCGCGCATGCAGCAGTTCGCTACCCGCGTGTACGGTCCGCTGTTCACCGCCGGTCTGCACTTCTGGCAGTTGGGTGAATCCCACTACTGGGGTCACAACGCGATCATCCGCATGAAGCCGTTCATCGACCACTGCGCCCTGGCGCCGTTGCCGGGTAAAGGTGCGTTCTCCGGTGCAATCCTGTCTCACGACTTCGTTGAAGCTGCGCTGATGCGCCGTGCCGGCTGGGGCGTGTGGATTGCCTACGATCTGCCGGGCAGCTACGAAGAACTGCCGCCGAACCTGCTCGACGAGCTCAAGCGTGACCGTCGCTGGTGCCACGGCAACCTGATGAACTTCCGCCTGTTCCTGGTCAAAGGTATGCACCCGGTGCACCGCGCAGTGTTCCTCACCGGCGTGATGTCGTACCTGTCGGCGCCGTTGTGGTTCTTCTTCCTGGTGCTGTCGACCGCGCTGCTGGCGGTGAACACACTGATGGAGCCGCAGTACTTCCTGGAACCGCGTCAGCTTTATCCGCTGTGGCCACAATGGCACCCGGACAAGGCGATCGCGCTGTTCTCGACCACTATCGTGCTGCTGTTCCTGCCGAAGCTTTTGAGCATCATCCTCATCTGGGCCAAGGGCGCGAAAGAGTTCGGCGGCAAGTTCAAGGTGACCCTGTCGATGCTGCTGGAGATGCTGTTCTCCATGCTGCTGGCGCCGGTACGGATGATTTTCCACACCCGCTTCGTCCTCGCCGCGTTCCTCGGCTGGGCCGCGACCTGGAACTCGCCGCAACGTGACGACGACTCGACGCCATGGAGCGAGGCGGTCAAGCGCCACGGTCCGCAGACCTTGCTGGGTTTCTGCTGGGCACTGCTGGTGATCTGGCTGAACCCGAGCTTCCTCTGGTGGCTGGTGCCGATCGTCGGTTCGCTGATGCTGTCGATCCCGGTGTCGGTGATTTCCAGCCGTGTCGGTCTGGGCCTCAAATCCCGTGACGAGAGCCTGTTCCTCATCCCAGAGGAATACAATCCGCCACAGGCGCTGCTGGCGACCGATCAGTACACCCACGAGAACCGCTGGCACGCGCTGAACGACGGCTTCATCCGCGCCGTGGTCGATCCGCAGCAGAACGCCCTGGCGTGCTCGCTGGCGACCTCGCGTCACGGTCAGGCCGAGCCGATCGAGTGGCTGCGTCAGGAGCGTGTACGTCACGCGATCAAGGTCGGCCCGACCGGGCTGAACAACCATGATCGTCTGCAACTGCTGAGCGATCCGGTGGCCCTGGCCCGTCTGCACGAACTGGTCTGGGCCGAAGGCCACAACGAGTGGCTGGATGCCTGGCGCGCTTCGGTGAAAGCCGATCCGCATGCGCCGCTGCTGCCGCTCAAGCCTGTGAGTCTGCAGGCGCAACCGGCCTGATGAAGAAACCCCGCGAAAGCGGGGTTTTTTTTGTCCTGACGACAGCGGGCGCTGATCTGCAATCGATCAAAAAACCTTGTGCAAACGAACGAGTGCGTTAGCATCCGTCCCCGAATTGGCGCGCCCGGACGATCTTGTCCATTTCAGTCGGTTTTCGCGCCGCAATTGCAATGGTTTTGGGGACTTGAAGATGAAGAAGTATCTGTCGATGCTGCTGGTCGGCGTCACGGCACTGGTTGCAGTCAATGCGGCGCACGCCGGTGCAATCGATGACGCGGTCAAGCGCGGCACGTTGAAAGTCGGTATGGATCCGACCTACATGCCGTTCGAAATGACCAACAAGCGCGGCGAGATCATCGGCTTCGAAGTCGACATCCTCAAAGCCATGTCCAAGGCCATGGGCGTCAAGCTCGAGCTGGTGTCCACCGGTTACGACGGGATCATTCCGGCCCTGATGACCGACAAGTTCGACATGATCGGCAGCGGCATGACCCTGACTCAGGAGCGCAACCTGCGCCTGAACTTCAGCGAACCGTTCATCGTGGTCGGCCAGACCCTGCTGATCCGCAAGGAACTGGAAGGCACCATCAAGTCCTATAAAGACCTGAACACCGCCGACTATCGCATCACCTCCAAGCTCGGCACCACCGGTGAAATGGTTGCCAAGAAGCTGATCGCCAAGGCCAAGTACCACGGCTACGACAACGAGCAGGAAGCCGTGCTCGACGTGGTCAACGGCAAGGCCGACGCCTTCATCTACGACGCGCCGTACAACGTGGTCGCGGTGAACAAGGTCGGCGCCGGCAAACTGGTGTTCCTCGACAAGCCGTTCACCTACGAGCCGCTGGCCTTCGGTCTGAAGAAGGGTGATTACGACAGCATCAACTTCATCAACAACTTCCTGCACCAGATCCACGAAGACGGCACCTACGATCGCATCCATGACAAGTGGTTCAAGAGCACCGAGTGGCTCAAGGACATGGAATAACACTGGGTCAGTCAGACCGAGTCGCCCCATTCGCGAGCAGGCTCGCTCCCACATTGGAATGCATTTCCCTGTGGGAGCGAGCCTGCTCGCGAAGAGGCCCTCCATAGCAACAAAAATCCGGAACCTGCAATGAAACAGAAAAAAGCCCAATGGCCCTGGCACGTCCTGACCGTGCTGGTGCTGGTCGGCCTGGCGGGCGCGTTGTATTACGCCACGTCGCTGATGTCCTACGAATGGCGCTGGAACCGCGTGCCGCAGTACTTCGCCTATCAGGCCGAAGAATCCCAGCGTGCCACCGATATCTCCACCGTCACCGAGCTGGTGCGCAAGGGCGGTAGCGCGCAGGTCACCCTGCGCAACGACGCCGGTGACGAGCAGCACCTGACCGTCGACGAAAACAGCCTGCAATTCGCTCAGGGCGACGATGTGGCGGAAGGCGACGTCGTGGGCGTGACCCGGCATTGGGCGGCAGGGCCGCTGCTGTGGGGCCTTTGGACCACGCTGTGGCTGTCGGTAGTGTCCGGCGTACTCGGTCTGCTGATCGGTCTGGTCACCGGACTGTGCCGCCTGTCGAGCAACCCGACCCTGCGCGACCTGTCGAGCATCTACGTCGAGCTGGTGCGCGGTACGCCGCTGCTGGTGCAGATTTTCATTTTCTACTTCTTCATCGGCACGGTGATGAACCTGTCCCGCGAGTTCGCCGGGATCGCCGCGCTGTCGCTGTTTACCGGCGCCTACGTGGCCGAGATCATCCGTTCCGGCGTGCAGTCGATTGCTCGCGGGCAGAACGAAGCGGCGCGTTCGCTGGGTCTGAGTGCTGGCCAGTCGATGCGCCACGTAGTACTGCCGCAGGCGTTCAAGCGCGTGCTGCCGCCGCTGGCCGGGCAGTTCATCAGCCTGGTCAAGGACACCTCGCTGGTGTCGGTGATTGCGATTACCGAGCTGCTGAAAAGTGGTCGTGAAGTCATCACCACCTCGTTCTCGCCGTTCGAAATCCTGTTCTGTGTCGCCGGCCTGTACCTGTTGATCAACCTGCCGCTGTCGAAAATCGCCAGCCGGCTTGAGCGGAGGCTCGCGCAAAGTGATTGAAGTCCGCGAACTGGTAAAAGTCTTCGACACCCGTGGCCAGGTAGTCCGGGCTGTGGATAACGTCAGCACCACGGTGGCCAAGGGCGAAGTGCTGGTGGTGATCGGCCCGTCGGGTTCGGGCAAATCGACCTTCCTGCGCTGCCTCAATGGCCTGGAAGAATTCGACTCGGGTTCTGTGAGCATCGACGGCCTGCAACTGGCAGACCCGAAAACCGACGTCAACGCTTACCGCCGCGAAGTCGGCATGGTCTTTCAGCATTTCAACCTGTTCCCGCACATGACCGTGCTGGAAAACCTCTGTCTGGCGCAGAAAGTCGTGCGCAAGCGTGGGCAAAAGGAAAGCGAGGCCAAGGCCCTGGCGTTGCTGGAAAAGGTTGGTATTGCGCAGAAGGCCCGGGAATACCCGTCACGTTTGTCCGGCGGCCAGCAACAGCGCGTGGCGATTGCCCGGGCGCTGGCGATGGACCCGAAAGTGATGTTGTTCGACGAACCGACTTCGGCCCTCGACCCGGAAATGGTCGGTGAAGTGCTGGACGTGATGAAGAACCTGGCCGTGGAAGGCATGACCATGGTTTGCGTCACCCACGAAATGGGTTTCGCCCGGGAAGTGGCGGATCGGGTGCTGTTCTTCGATCACGGCAAACTGCTGGAAGATGCCTCCCCAGCGGAGTTTTTTGATGCGCCGAAGGATCCGCGGGCACAGGCCTTTCTGCGTCAGGTCTTGTAATTTCAGCGTCTCTCAGGACGCCTTCGCGAGCAGGCTCGCTCCCACAGTTGACCGAGTTGTCCAGGCGGACGCGGTCCAATGTGGGAGCGAGCCTGCTCGCGAAAGCATCACCTCGGTTCAGAGCGAACCGAGGTTTTCGGGTCACCTCAAACCTTGAACCGCCCCACCAGCATCTGCAGATGCGTCCCCAACCGCGCCAGCTCAACACTCGACGCCGCGGTCTCTTCACTCGCCGCCGACGTCTGATCCGACACATCCCGCACATTCAGCACGCTACGGTTGATCTCCTCGGCCACGGCACTCTGCTGCTCGGCTGCCGCTGCAATCTGCTGGTTCATCGCCTGAATCGCCGAGACGGTGCGGGTGATGCTTTCCAGTGAGCCACCGGCGCGGCGGGTCAGTTCGACGCTGCTGTCGGTCAGGCTGCGGCTGTTGTCCATGATCGTTGCCACTTGCTGGGTGCCGTTCTGCAGGCCGACGATCAGTTCCTCGATCTCTTCGGTGGACTTCTGCGTGCGCTGGGCGAGGCTGCGCACTTCATCGGCAACCACCGCAAAACCACGCCCGGCCTCACCGGCACGCGCTGCTTCGATCGCGGCGTTTAGCGCCAGCAGGTTGGTTTGCTGGGCCACGGACTTGATCACGTCGAGCACGCTGCCGATCTTGTCGCTCTCGCGCTTGAGTTCGCCCATGGCTTCGGTGGAGTGGCCGACTTCGACGGCCAGACGCTCGATCTGCGCAATGGCTTCACCAACCACCTTGTCACCTTCGCGGGCTTGCTGGTCGGCGGCCACGGCGGCTTCGGAAGCCTCCTCGGCGTTGCGTGCGACTTCCTGCACGGTGGCGGCCATTTCGTTCATGGCGGTGGCGACCTGGTCGGTCTCGACTTTCTGATTGTTGACCCCGGCGCTGGTCTGCTCGGTGACCGCCGACAGCTCTTCGGCGGCGCTGGCGATCTGCCTGACGCCGTCGCTGATGCCACCGATCAACTCGCGCAGGCCTTGGGTCATGCTCTGCATCGAACGTTGCAACTGGCCGAGTTCGTCGCGACGCTGAGACACCAGGTTGTGGGTCAAGTCGCCGGCAGCCACACGTTCGGCGACCTTCAGGGTCTGGTTCAGTGGAATGATGATCTGCCGGGTGATCGCCCACGCGGCCAGCAAACCGAAGGCCACGGCCAGCAGGGTGGCGATGATCAGCATGTTCTTGGCGTGCGCGGCATCGGTATCGCGCACCACGGTTTGTGATTCGGTGAGCTTCTTGCTGAGGTCGAGGAGGATGTCGCCCTGCGCCGTCATGGTTGCCCCGGCCTTGGCATTGTTCACCTGCGAGTCGCGGAACTGAGCGACCGCCGCGCGATAAGCCTTGATCGAGTCGGTGGCCTGTTGCAGGTTGGCGATGTGCTGTTCGGGCAGTTTCGCCGGCAGGCTGTCGAGGTTTTTCAGTGCATTGTCGATGGCGTCCAGCGCGGGCTGCTCCGCCTCGGCCTTGCCGCTGTAGGTGTAGCCGCGCACCTGATAGCGCGCTTGCTGCAACAGTTTGCTCAGTTCGATCACGCTGTTGAATTGCGCGACGCTGTCACCTTGCAGCATGGATTTCTCGACTTCCGAGACTTTGGCCACGGCATTGTCGGCACTGGCGCCGAGCTTGCTGCGCGCGTCCTCACGCTGCACGGTGGCCTGTGTCATGTCGGCGAAGGCACGTTTGTACTCGGCGACAGCGGCCAGTTGCTGATCGACCATGGCCGCATCTGAGGGCTGCTCGATCAGGCCGCGCGCGGTTTGCAAGCCGCTGGCGAGTTTGGCCAGTAACTCGTTGACCGCGCCCGCGCCTTGTTCGCCGCGACGCGCTTCATAGTCCAGACGCGCCAGGCGCAGGTCCTTGGTCAGCTCGTTGAGGCTGGAGATGAAACCGAGCTTGTCGCCACGGCTGATGATGCCGCTCATGCCGGTCCAGCCGGTAAAGGTAATCAGCAGGGTGAGCAACAGCACCAGGCCGAAACCGATGCCCAGCTTGCGTTTGACGCTGACGTTCCCAAGATTCTCGGCTAACCAACGGTACATGCGACGACTCCCCTCGGACCACTAATTGGACTTATGGGGACTGTATCGGCTGGGTGATGGCAATCTGTAACCCGATTTGTCCGACACCGCCACTCTGTAGGAGCTGCCGCAGGGGAGCGGCATGTCAGAACAGGCGGGCGAGCAGGGCGGTGACGGCGGTTTCGACGCGCAGGATACGTTCGCCCAGTTGCACCGGTTGCAGGCCGGATTTGCCCAGCAGGTCGATTTCGTAGGGAATCCAGCCACCTTCGGGGCCGATCGCCAGGGTCACCGGTTCGCTCAACGCATGTGGGCACGGCGGGTAATTGCCGGGATGGCCGACCAGGCCGAAGGTGCCTTCGCTGATCGCTGGCAGACGATCTTCGACGAACGGTTTGAAGCGCTTCTCGATGATGACTTCCGGCAGCACGGTATCGCGGGCCTGTTCGAGGCCGAGAATCAGATTCTCGCGAATCGCTTCCGGCTCGAGAAGCGGCGTCTGCCAGAAGCTCTTCTCGACCCGGTAGCTGTTGAGCAGAATCACCTTCGACACGCCCATGGTCGCCACGGTCTGGAACACCCGTCGCAGCATTTTCGGGCGGGGCAGGGCCAATACCAGCGTCAATGGCAGCTTGGCCGGTGGTGATTGATCGAGGGTGACACGCAACTCGGCTTCACCGGCCTCAAGGCGCAGCAGCTCAGCCGAGCCCATCAAGCCATTGATCCGTCCCACGCGCAGGCTGTCACCGACTTCCGAGCGGTGCACTTCCTGCATGTGGGTCAGGCGCCGGTCACGCAGCACGACGCGGTCGGCCGCGATGAAGTCGGCCTCTTCGAGCAACAGCAGGTTCATGCCTGGGTCGCTGGCGGCTGGTCGTTGTGATCGTCGGCCGGTGTTTCGTCCGGGCGTTCGCGCTTGCTGATCAGGCCGCCGAACAGAATGCCGATTTCAAACAGCATCCACATCGGTACCGCCAGCAGGGTCTGCGAGAAGATGTCCGGCGGGGTGAGGATCATGCCGACCACGAAGCAGCCGATGATCACGTACGGGCGGATCTTCTTCAGGTATTTGACGTCGACCACGCCGATCCACACCAGCAGCACCACGGCCACCGGAATTTCGAACGCGACGCCAAAGGCGAAGAACAGCGTCATCACGAAGTCGAGGTAACTGGTGATGTCGGTCATCATTTCCACGCCGGCCGGGGTGGCGGCGGCGAAGAACTTGAAGATCAGCGGGAACACGAAGTAATAGGCGAACGCCATGCCGGTGTAGAACAGCAGGATGCTGGACACCAGCAGCGGCACGGCGATGCGCTTCTCATGCTTGTACAGGCCCGGCGCGATGAAGCCCCAGATCTGATGCAGGATCACCGGAATCGCGAGGAACAGCGAGACCATCATCGTCAGCTTCAGTGGCGTCAGGAACGGCGACGACACATCCGTGGCGATCATCGTCGCGCCGACCGGCAGGTACTGGCGCAGCGGCGTCGAGACGAAGGTGTAGATCTGCTGGGTGAACGCGAACAACCCGGCGAAGATGATGAACACCGCCGCCACACAACGCAGCAGGCGGGTGCGCAACTCGGTGAGGTGCGATACCAGCGGCATGTGCTGGTCGTTTTCGGGGAGATCGCTCATGGGGCTCGCGGCGGCAGAGTGGTGTCGTGAGGAGCTGGCGCAATAGGCGCAGCCGCAGGTGCAACGGGTTCGACAGGCTTCATGATCGGCGCAGCTTCAGCGGCTGCGGCAGAGACGTGTTCGACGCTCGCCGGCTGCTCCGCAACGGGAGCCGCAGGCGTCTGCTCTGCCACTGGCTGCACGGGCGTAGGCTCCTGCTGAACCGGCGTGAAAATCTTCCGCGCCTCCTGCTCCAGCGACAGGATGTGCTCGTTGTGCAGTTGCCGACGGATCTCGTCGGCACCGATTTCACGTTCAACTTCCTGTTTGATCGCGTTGAAGCTGCGCTTCAGCCGGCCGACCCACAGGCCAGCGGTGCGCGCAGCGCCCGGCAGACGCTCGGGGCCCAGCACCAGCAGGGCGACGAGGCCGACGAGCAGCAGTTCAGAGAAGCTGATACCAAACATTAGTCAGTGCTCACACGTCTTTGCGGATCGGCTCTTCGACTTTCTGCGCCTGCACGTCGATGGTGTGCGGCGGGTTGGCCTGAGCGGTGGCTTGCGGCTGCACCGGTGGTACTGGCTGCGCAGGCGTCACGGTCGGATCGGCGGCCGGCTTTTCGTCATCGTTCATGGCTTTGCGAAAGCCCTTGATCGACTCGCCGACGTCGGTGCCGAGGTTTTTCAGTTTCTTGGTGCCGAACACCAGCACCACGACTACCAGAATGACGATCCAGTGTTTCCAGTCAAAAATGCCCATGTTGCTGTTCCTCTCTAAAAATTGTTCAGGCGGACGGACGCGAGGCTTTCTCGACGTGTCCGGACAGACCGAAGCGACGATCCAGTTCATCCAGCACGGCCTGCGGATGCTGCCCCAACTGGGCGAGCATGACCATGCTGTGGAACCACAGGTCGGCAGTCTCGTAGATCACATCGCTGCAGTCACCGCTGATGGCGGCGTCCTTGGCGGCAATAATGGTTTCGACCGACTCTTCGCCGACTTTCTCCAGAATCTTGTTCAGGCCCTTGTGATACAGACTAGCTACATATGAGCTGTCGGCCGCTGCGCCTTTGCGCTCTTCAAGTACCTGAGCGAGGCGGGTCAGGGTGTCACTCATGTTTGTGTCCTGCGGAATAGATTGCGTGCGGGTCTTTCAAGACAGGGTCGACCGTTTTCCAGTCGCCGTTTTCGAAGACGCGGTAAAAGCAGCTTTGACGGCCGGTATGGCAAGCGATGTCGCCGATCTGTTCGACCATCAGGATGATCACGTCGGCGTCACAGTCCAGACGCATTTCATGCAGGGTCTGTACATGGCCGGACTCTTCGCCCTTGCGCCACAGCTTGCCACGGGAACGTGACCAGTAGATTGCACGGTTTTCCGCAGCGGTCAGTTCCAGCGCTTCGCGGTTCATCCAGGCCATCATCAGTACGCGTCCGGTCTTGTGATCCTGGGCAATCGCCGGCACCAGGCCATCTGCGTCCCACTTGATCTCGTCCAGCCAGTTTTTCATCTTCGACTCCGACAGCGAACCCGTACTTCGATAGTCGGGTTCAGGCGTTGAAACAGTGTGCCAGCCGATCAGCAAACTGGCTATCGGCGAACGACCAGATACAAGCCGACTGCCACCATGATGCCCGCCGGCCAATGCCCCAGTTCGTGCAACGGGCCGCCGGCGGCGAGGATCGTCCCGCCCGCCAAATGCGCGCAACCGAGCAGGCGCAGGAACCAGTCGTCCTTGCGTTTGTGCCACGGTGGTGGCGGGTCGTAGGCGTGCGGTTGCGACATGCGTTCGAGCAGGTCGCGGGCCATGTTGGCCAGGTGCGGCAGCTGTTCGAACTGGCTCTGCACGTTGCCGAGCAAGGCTTTCGGGCTGACGCGCTCGCGCATCCAGCGCTCGAGGAACGGCTGCGCGGTGTTCCACAGATCCAGATCCGGGTACAGCTGACGACCGAGGCCTTCGATGTTCAACAGAGTCTTCTGCAGCAGAACCAGTTGCGGCTGCACTTCCATGTTGAAGCGCCGCGCAGTCTGGAACAGGCGCATCAGCACCTGGCCAAATGAAATATCTTTTAACGGTTTTTCGAAGATCGGTTCGCATACGGTGCGGATCGCCGCTTCGAATTCGTTGAGTTTGGTTTCCGCCGGCACCCAGCCCGAATCGATATGCAACTGCGCCACACGGCGGTAATCGCGCTTGAAGAAAGCGAACAGGTTGCGTGCCAGGTAGTCCTGGTCTTCCGGGGTCAGGCTGCCGACGATGCCGCAGTCGATCGCGATGTACTGCGGGCTCCACGGGTTGACGGTGCTGACGAAGATGTTGCCCGGGTGCATGTCGGCGTGGAAGAAACTGTCGCGGAACACCTGGGTGAAAAAGATCTCCACGCCGCGCTCGGCGAGCATTTTCATGTCGGTGCGCTGGTCGGCGAGGGTCGCCAGATCCGTCACCTGAATCCCGTAGATGCGCTCCATCACCAGCACTTTCGGCCGGCACCAGTCCCAATAGACTTGCGGCACATAGAGCAGCGGCGAGCCTTCGAAGTTGCGCTTCAACTGGCTGGCGTTGGCCGCCTCGCGCAGCAGGTCGAGCTCGTCGTAGATGGTTTTTTCGTAGTCCTGCACCACGTCCACCGGGTGCAGCAGGCGGGCGTCGGCGGAGACCTTTTCGGCGGCGCGGGCGAGGATGAACAGCCATGCCAGATCCTGGGCGATCACCGGTTTCAGGCCCGGGCGGATCACCTTGACCACCACTTCTTCGCCGGTCTTCAGTTGCGCGGCGTGCACCTGTGCCACCGAGGCCGAGGCCAGCGGCTCGACGTCGAAACGGCTGAACACTTCGCTGATCTTCTTGCCCAGCTGTTCTTCGATCAGCTTGATCGACAGCTGCGAATCGAACGGCGGCACGCGGTCCTGCAGCAGCATCAACTCATCGGCGATGTCTTCCGGCAGCAGGTCGCGGCGGGTCGAAAGAATCTGCCCGAACTTGATGAAAATCGGCCCCAGATCCTGCAGCGCCAGGCGCAGACGCGCACCACGGCTCAGCTCCAGCGGCTTGCGCGGCAACCAGCGCCACGGCAGCACGTAACGCAGCGCCAGGAGAAACCAGGGCAGCGGCAGCTCGAACAGCAGGTCATCGAGGCGGTAGCGGATCACGACGCGCTGGATGCGCAACAGACGGCGGACGGCAAGCAGCTTCATGCGTTATCGCTTGGGTCGAGGGATCGGGAAAGGCGCTCGAAACGCGCCTCGAGACGTTCCAGATCAAGTTTGATCCGGTCCAGTTCGCTGAATCGCGCTTCGGCTTCGCGCTGCCCGACGAGGGTGCGCGATTCTTCGGCGAGGTATTCGGCGAGGTTCTGGTTGAGGCTGGCAAATCCTTGTTGATACCAGCGTGCGCGGCTGCGCAGGTGACCGCCAATCAGTTGCGTGGCGACCGGGCCGAGCCAGCGCGAGAGTTCGTACTCCCAGTCCAGCTCGAGGTCCTGCAGCACGCCGGCCAGTTCCAGCAGCACGCCGCTGTCACCGTCGAGCTCGACTTCCGGGGCATGCAGCACCGCGGTCTTGTCTTTGCTCACGGCCAGTTTCACCAGGCTCGATGCCGGGGCGCGCAGCGTGCAGTCGACACCGGTTTCCCAGTGCGAGGCGAGCATCAGGCCCTCATCGCTGGGCAGGATGAACAGTTGCAGCGCCGGGCTGCGGCAATCGACGGCAATCACTTTGCCAGTCAGATGCGCCAGCCGCGGCAGCGCCGTGCTGTCGAGACGCAGCACCCGGTTCAGACCGAGTTCGACGCTGGCGAGCAGCCCGGTGAGCAACATCAGGGCTTGATGCCGCGGTGCAGGGCGACGATGCCTGCGGTCATGTTGTGATAGGTCACGCGGTCGAAACCGGCGTCGACCATCATCGACTTCAGGGTTTCCTGATTCGGGTGCATGCGGATCGATTCGGCCAGGTAGCGATAGCTTTCCGAATCGTTGGTGATCAGCTTGCCCATCAGCGGCATGAAGGCGAACGAGTAAGCGTCGTAGGCTTTCGACATCAGCGCGTTGGTCGGCTTGGAGAATTCCAGCACCAGCAGGCGGCCGCCGGGCTTGAGCACGCGCAGCATCGAGCGCAGGGCGTCTTCTTTATGCGTCACGTTGCGCAGGCCGAAGGCGATGGTCACGCAGTCGAAATGGTTGTCCGGGAACGGCAGTTTTTCCGCATCCGCCTGAACGAATTCGACGTTGCCCGACACACCCAGATCCAGCAGGCGGTCACGGCCGACCTTGAGCATCGATTCGTTGATGTCGGCCAATACCACCTGACCGGTCGGGCCAACCAGGTGCGAGAATTTTTTGGTCAGGTCACCGGTGCCGCCGGCGATGTCGAGCACGCGGTTGCCTGCACGCACACCGGACAGTTCGATCGCGAAACGCTTCCACAGACGGTGCATGCCGCCCGACAGAAGGTCGTTCATCAGGTCGTACTTCGCGGCTACGGAGTGGAACACCTCAGCGACTTTTTCCGCTTTCTGGCTTTCCGGAACGTTTTTGAAGCCGAAGTGAGTGGTGGGTTCGGCATCGCTGCCTTTGCGCTGATCAGTCATATCGCTGTCACCAAAAGAGAATGCGCGACATTCTAATCCCCAAGCCATGCTTTGTCTTGGAATGGCTAAAGGTAAGATGGGCGACCTTCGGGACGATTTGCCGCAGACGCGGTCAAGATTTACCGTCACCTATTCATCAAGCAGGAGTCATTCGATGGCCAAAATCAGTGTTGAGCGTGCCCACAGCCTGGGCAAGGAAGCCGCCCGCGAGAAGGCCGACAAGCTGGCGCAGAAACTCTCCGATCAATATGGCCTGGAGCCGCAGTGGTCGGGCGACACCCTGAACCTCAAGCGCTCGGGCGTGAAAGGCGCGGTGCATGTGGCCGACGACTCGATCCGTGTCGACGTGGAACTGGGCATCATGATGTCGGCCATGAGCGGCATGATCAAAGCCGAGATCGAGAAGGCGCTGGACAAAGCGCTGGTCTGATCGCGATTCTTCGGTAACCCGAGATCCCTTGTGGGAGCGAGCCTGCTCGCGAAAGCGGTGTGTTAGTCGACTCGAATATTGACTGATACACCGTATTCGCGAGCAGGCTCGCTCCCACATTTGTTTGGTGGTGCCCCTGCTGTTTATGTCAGTTGTTAGGGTGCCGTTTCTAATTTTTCTCCCTACTTTGTGCCTGAGCCCGACACTTTTGCGGGCAGTTCCTCAAACCTTCTGCGCGTGAGGTGCACCATGGCCAAAGTCATTCTGAAGAAAAAAATCGACGCTTCGACTTCTGCTCTGAGCGACGTCAAATCCTATGCCCGCAAGATCTGGCTGGCAGGCCTGGGTGCCTACACCAAGGTCGGCCAGGAGGGCAGCGACTACTTTCAAGAGCTGATCAAGGCTGGTCAAACTGTTGAAAAGAAAGGCAAAAGAGTCGTCACCGAAAAACTCGAAGCCGCCAATGCCGAGATCGACGAAGCCAAGGATGAAGTCAGCTCGTTCAAAGGTCGCGTCGAAGTTCAGCTCGACAAGGTCGAGAAGGCGTTCGACTCCCGTGTAGCAAGCGCCTTGAATCGTATCGGCATTCCGTCTAAACATGACGTTGAGACACTCTCTGCTAAGCTCGATGAGCTGACGGCATTGCTCGAACGCGTCGCGCGTAAATCTTAAGGAGAACGGGATGGCTGGTAAAAAGAACACCGATAAAGAAGGCAGCTCGTGGATTGGGAAAGTCGAAGACTACTCCCGCAAAATCTGGCTGGCTGGTTTAGGCGTGTACTCGAAGATCGACACTGACGGCAGCAAGCTCTTCGATACATTGGTCAAAGACGGCGAGAAAGCCGAGAAGCTCACCAAGTCTGCAGTCGGCAAGAAAGTCGATGCCGCCAAGGATTCCGCTTCTTCGGCCAAATCGCGCATCAGCGGCGTGAAAGATCGCGCACTGGGCAAGTGGGACGAGCTGGAAGGGGCTTTCGACAAGCGCCTGAACAGCGCGATTTCGCGCCTGGGTGTGCCTAGCCGCAATGAAGTCAAAGCGCTGCACAGCAAGGTCGAGACCTTGACCAAGCAGATCGAGAAACTCACCGGTCTGAAAACCCAACCGGTCGCGGCGAAAACCGCAGCGGCCAAACCGGCAGCCAAAACCGCCGCCAAGCCACTGGCTAAAGCGGCTGCGAAACCAGCTGCCAAAGCTGCGGCCAAGCCAGCGGCAAAAACCGCTGCCGCCAAGCCTGCTGCTAAAACGGCCGCTGCCAAACCAGCCGCCAAGGCTGCCGCGAAACCGGTTGCTGCCAAAGCCGCTGCGAAACCTGCGGCCAAGTCCGCGGCCAAACCAGCCGCCAAGCCAGCAGCGAAAACCGCTGCCGCGAAACCGGCTGCCAAACCTGCGGCCAAACCGGCTGCGGCGAAAAAACCGGCAGTGAAAAAACCGGCCGCGCCGAAGGCCGCTGCGCCGAAGCCAGCTGCACCCGCAGCAGCCAAGCCAGCCACCCCGGCAACCCCGGCCAGCGCGTCGAACTCCGCCGCTGCACCGACTCCGGCAGCCACCCCGACTGCTGCATCGACCCCGTCGACGCCAACCAGTCAGTCCTGATTTTTCAGGGCAAAACAAAACGCCCGGCCTGTGAAGGTCGGGCGTTTTTGTTTGTGCTTTTTAAAAGCTTACCCTCACCCCAGCCCTCTCCCCGAGGGAGAGGGGGCCGATTCGGGGATGCTTCAGCCTTACACCGACCTGAAAGTGTCGTATTGAATCCATAATCGACTGGATTTTTCAGGTCGCCGTATCGCGTAAGACAATAAGGTCAGTCCCCTCTCCCTCTGGGAGAGGGTTAGGGTGAGGGGCTCTTGATTTCATTCGTGATCTTCGAGGTATTGCAGGGCCATCCGCTCCGTCGCCACTTTCACCGGCGGCAGCAGATGCGGCGCCACCAGCATCATGATCTGGTACACCACCAGTTTGACCTCGCCTTCACGATCGAGAATCCGCTGATAGTCCAGCGAGAACAGCAGGGTCAGGGTGATCTGCTCCACCAGTTGCCCCAACGCCTGGGTGTCACTGACCAGTTGCCCCGAAGCCTTCAACCGCGCCAGCAAGGACGCCAGCGTACGCTTGAGCGCGTTGAGCAGGTTGCGAATGCCCTTGGCCAGTTTCGGCAGGCGCCCGGCGAGGTTCGACAGGTCCTGGAACAGAAACCGGTACTGCGCCAGGCGCTCGACGATCAGGTGCAGAAACAGCCAGTAATCCTCCGGCGCCAGCTCGGCATCCGATGGCGGATCGAGCAGCGGCGCCAGTTCGTTCTGGAAGCGTTCGAACAGGCCGAGAATCAACGGCTCCTTGCCGTGAAAGTGGTAGTAGAGATTGCCGGGGCTGATCCCCATTTCGTTGGCAACTTCCATGGTGGAGACGTTGGGCTCACCCTTTTCGTTGAATAGTTGCAGGGCACATTCGAGAATCCGGTCGCGGGTTTTCATCCAGTCTTCTTAGAAAAGTTCGGTTAAGCGTCAGCGCACATGCACGTAGGTGCCGGGTGCTGCCTCCATCGGTGGATAATTCGGGTTGCCGAGGGTAAACGTGGTTTCGTGCTGCGTGCCGGAGCGCTGCTGTATCCACTCCAGCCACTGCGGCCACCAACTGCCGTCGACGCGCTTGGCGTCGTAGTACCAGGCGCGCGGATCGCTGCTCAGCTTGCCGTTCTCGACGTAATTGGCTTTCGGGTTGCTCGGCGGGTTGAGGATGCTCTGCACGTGCCCACTGTTGGACAGTACGAAACGCCGCTCGCCACCGAGCAGCAGGGTCGAGCGGTACACCGCGTCCCACGGCGTGATGTGGTCGTTCATGCCGGCCACGCTGAAGCTGTCGACGGTGACTTTCTGCAGATCGATCGGCGTACCGCAGACTTCCAGGCCACCCGGGTGGGTCAGCGGGTTGTGTTTGAAGAAGTCCAGCAGGTCGCCGTGGAACGCGGCGGGCAGGCGAGTGTTATCGTTGTTCCAGTAGAGAATGTCGAAGGCCGGTGGCTCTTTGCCGAGCAGGTAGTTATTGACGAAGTAGCTCCAGATCAAATCGTTGGGCCGCATCCAGGCAAACACCTTGGCCATGTCGCGACCGTCGAGCACGCCTCGCTGGTAGGAGCGGCGTTTGGCCGCTTCGATGGTCTGTTCGTCGGCGAACAGGGTGGTCGGGGTTTCGATCTCGCTGTCGAGCAGGCTGACCAGATAGGTCGCACTGGAGATCCTCCGCAGTTGCCGTTTGGCCTGCAGATGCCCCTGTAGCGCAGCGATGGTCAGGCCGCCGGCGCAGGCGCCCATCAGGTTGACCTCGCGCGCGCCGGTGATCGCCCGGCAGATGTTCATCGCTTCCTCCACCGCTTCGACGTAGGTCGACAGGCCCCATTCACGGTGGCGCACGTCCGGGTTGCGCCAGCTGATCATGAAGGTCTGCAGACCGTTTTTCAGCGCGTACTGGACAAAGCTGTTCTGCGGGCTGAGGTCGAAAATGTAGTACTTGTTAATTTGCGGCGGCACCACCAGCAGCGGCTTGGCGTACTGTTTTTCGCTCATCGGCTTGTACTGGATCAGCTCGAGCATCTCGTTGCGAAACACCACCGCACCGGGGGTGGTCGCGACGGTCTTGCCAACTTCGAACGCCTGCTTGGTAACCTGGCGTGGCAGGCCATCGTTGTGCAGCAGATCATCAAACAGATGGCTCAGGCCGCGCACCAGACTCTGGCCGCCGGAATTGAACAGTTCCTTGACCGCCAGCGGATTGAGCAAGGTATTGGAGGGCGCGACGGCATCGTTGAGCAGGGTGAACGCGAAGTGCGCGCGAGCGCGATCGTCCTCGCTCATGCTGCTTTCATCGATCCAGCTCTTGACCTGTTTCTGCCAGGCCAGATACGCCTGCAGGCTGCGCCGGTAGAACGGATTGAGGCTCCACGCCGGATCGGCGAACCGCGCGTCCTGCGGGTTGGTCGGGTGCAGGGTTTCACCGAGCAGCACGCGACCGAGCTGGCCGCCGAGTTTCAAGGCGTGTTTCGCACTGTGGAGCGGGTTGCGCAGACCGTGGGCGGCGACGCTGCGCAAGGTCGAGAGCAAGTCCCGCCCACGCAGGCCGGTCATTGCACTTTGTGCATTGATGAACACGGCGGGACTGGGCACTACGCCCGTCGCAGGTTTGTCGCGCATGACTCAACACTCCTTCGTCTTCAGGTCAAAAACAAACTCACCGAACCAGAACACCATAGTCGCTGTTACGGGTTGCTGCCTGCGCGGCGTCCTGCCGCGCACTTTGTTCAAAACCCTGCATAAAGCCTGCCGCGGTGATTTATCCGCCCAGCGGGGTCGGGTGCGGGTGCATCACGGCGCGCTGTCGTTCCTCCTCAAGGAATTTCATGATGATCGGCGCCACGGCTTCGGCGCGGGTGATCAGGAACAAATGACCGTCGTCGATGATGTGCAGTTGGGCGTTGGGAATCCGCCAGGCGAGCATGCGCATGTTGATCAGCGGGATCAGTGGATCGTCGTCGCCGGCCAGCACCAGGGTCGGCTGATGGATCTTGTGCAGCCAGTGAATGCTGGTCCAGCCGAGGCCGGCGAACAGCTGCCAGTAGTAACCGAGCTTGCCCGCCGAACGCACTTTCGCCGCATGGCTGGCAGCCAGGGTCGGGTCGCGGCGGAACGAGCCGCCGTAGATCAACGGCGCAATGCGGATCACGTGGGACGGCTGGATGTAGCGCCGGGGACTGGCCATCATCCACAGCACTTTCGGCTTGCCCGGCACCATGAAGGCGCCGGCCGCGGTCGCCGCCAGCACCAGTTTCTTGCAGCGCTCGGGGTAGTCGTGGGCGAATTGCTGCGCCAGCGCGCCGCCCCACGACACGCCGATCACATTGACCTGGCCGTAGTCGAGGTAGTCGAGCATCCGCGCCGTCAGCTTCGCCAGCCCGGGAAAGCGATAAGGCCGGTTGGGCGTCGACGAGCCGCCGACACCGGGCACGTCGAAGGCGATCACTTCCAGATCCGGGTCCAGCGCCGCGACAAACGGAAACACCAGCTCCAGGTTGGCGCCGATGCCGTTGAAAATCAGCAAGGGCGTCAAATGAGGCTTGCCGGGGCGTACCGCGGTGCGGAGGGTCTGCCCATCCAGATCGACGGTACGGAAAATGAACGGTTGCGGCATGCTTCAGGCCCTGTGGGTCAATCTCAATATCACCTCCAATCCCTTGTGGGAGCGGGCATTGTGGCGAGGGGATTTATCCCCGATCGACTGCGAAGCAGTCGCACACCCTCAACGCGGAGAATCATAGTTGCCGCGATTGCAGGTTTTGGGGCCGCTGCGCGACCCATCGGGGATGAATCCCCTCACCACAAGCCCGCTCCCACAGGGGAATGAGGTGTGTCAGTTACCGCTCATGAACGTAAGTGCCCGGCGATGCTTCTCCTGGCGCGTACGCCTTGTTGCCGAGTTTGGTTGGTGCTTTTTTCAGATTACCCGAGCGCTCGGCCTGCCACGCCTGCCAGTACAGCCACCAGGAATCGGTGTGCTTGGTCGAGTTCTCTTGCCATTCGTCGGCATTGGCGGCCATGCCTTCGCTGGTCATGTAGCGCGATTTCGGGTTGCCCGGCGGGTTCAGGATGCTCTGGATGTGCCCGCTGCTCGACAGCACGAACTCGACCTTGCCGCCAAACAGCTGCGCCGACTTGTAGCAGGACTTCCACGGGGTGATGTGGTCGTTGGTACCGGCCAGCGAGAAGATGTCGGCGGTGACCTGCTTGAGGTCGATCGGCGTGCCGCACACTTCCAGTGCATTGGGGCGGATCAGTGGGTTGTTTTTGAACATCTCGATCAGGTCGCCGTGAAACGCGGCCGGCAACCGGGTGGTGTCGTTGTTCCAGAACAGGATGTCGAACACCGGCGGCTCGTTACCGAGCAGGTAGTTGTTGACCCAGTAGTTCCAGATCAGGTCGTTGGGGCGCATCCACGCGAAGACCTTGGCCATGTCTTTGCCTTCGAGCACGCCGGCCTGATATGAGTGACGCTTGGCGGTCTCGAGGGTCTGCTCGTCGACGAACAGGGCGACGTCGCTGTCCAGGGTGGTGTCGAGGACGCTGACCAGCAGGGTCAGGGCGTTGACCTTCTTTTCGCCGAGGGCGGCATAGTGGCCGAGCAGAGCGGTGCAGGTGATGCCGCCGGAGCAGGCACCGAGCATGTTCACGTCTTTGCTGCCGGTGATGGCGGTGACCACGTCGACTGCTTCCTTGAGCGCATCGATGTAGGTCGACAGGCCCCACTCGCGCTGGGCCTTGGTCGGGTTACGCCAACTGACAATGAAGGTCTGCACGTTATTACGCAGGCAGAAGCGCGCCAGACTCTTGTCCGGGCTCAGGTCGAAAACGTAGAACTTGTTGATCTGTGGCGGCACCACAAGCAATGGCCGCTCATGGACCTGTTCGGTGATCGGCTTGTACTGGATCAGCTCCAGCACGTCGTTGCGAAACACCACCGCGCCTTCGGTCACGCCAAGGCTCTTGCCGACCTCGAACGCGCCCATGTTGACCTGGCTCGGCATGCCGCCGTTGTGCACCAGATCCTTGGCCAGATGCGAGAGGCCGTCGAGCAGGCTTTTGCCGCCGGTCTCGAAGAAGCGTTTGACCGCCGCCGGGTTGGCGGCGGTGTTGGTCGGGGCCATGGCTTCGGTCATCAGGTTGATCACGAAGTGGCCGCGCGCGATGTCTTTGGGTGACAGGCTGCTGTCGTCGATCCAGGAATGGAGCTCCTTGCGCCACGCCAGGTAAGTTTGCAGATAACGTTTGTAGAGCGGGTTCTGACTCCACGCCGGATCAGCGAAGCGACGGTCATCGCTGGCCGGTTGCAGTTCGGATTTGCCGAACAGCACGTTCTTCAGTTCAAGACCGAAATGGGTCACGTGCTTGACGCTATGGATCGGTTGTTTGATGGCCTGGGTCAGCACCATTCGAGCAGAGGCCAGCAGATCCTTTCCGCGCAGCCCAACGACGGGATTAAGCCCCAGGGTGTTTTCCGAGGCTTGGTACTTCAGGTCATCGTTATTCTTGTTACTCATCTACGACGCTCCATTGTCCTGAGACGAGTACCCGTTTTCTGCTGTGCAGTTCCACAGCGAATGCCAGGTACTACTGCTCGGGTGACCGTTAATTCTGCATAGCTGCTTTACAGTCGTAGAGCACTGCAGGGAACTTGCCAGCTCCATTGGTTACCCGAGTTTAATTTTTTTCGCAAGCAGGCCGATCCTCGGCCACACAGCAGAGCATTCAAACAGATGAATTTAGAAAATGCCCTCTAAAGAGCAAGAGTCTCGGACTAGAGCATCAGCTTGACGATTGACTGGTCCGGATCGCGGGTTTTCCCGGCCGCTTTGAGCTCGGCCAGATAATCGGCCCAGAGTGCGTCATGACGTCGCCCCAGCTCGTAGAGATAATCCCAGGTGAACAGGCCGCTGTCGTGACCGTCGTCGAAGGTCAGTTTCAGTGCGTACTGACCGGCCGGTTCCAGGCCGCTGAGGCCGACATTGAGCTTGCCGAATTGCAGGATCGGTTTGCCGTGGCCCTGGACCTCGGCGGAGGGGGAGTGCACGCGCAGGAATTCGGCGGGCAGGGTGTACTCCTCGCCGGACGCGTATTTGAGCGTCAGGGTTTTCGAGGCTTTGTGCAGTTTGATGTCGGTGGGGATCATGAGCAGGTTTCCGTCTTGTGCGGAACCTTGTGGGAGCGAGCCTGCTCGCGAATGCGGTGGTTCAGTCAACGCAACGGTTGAATGTACTGCCGTCTTCGCGAGCAGGCTCGCTCCCACAGTTCCATTACATCTGTAAGAGTGACCTACAGGATATAACGGGACAGATCTTCGTTCTGCGCCAATTCGCCCAGATGGCTGTTGACGTACGCAGCGTCGATCAGGATCGGCTTGTCGTCATGCGCGCTGGCCAGGTCGCCGGCACTGAACGACACCTCTTCCAGCAGACGCTCGAGCAGCGTGTGCAGGCGACGGGCACCGATGTTCTCGGTCTTCTCGTTGACCTGCCAGGCGATCTCCGCCAGACGCTTGATGCCTTCCGGCTGGAACTGGATGTTCAGGCCTTCGGTTTTCAGCAGCGCGCAATATTGCTCGGTGAGCGAAGCGTGCGGCTCGCTGAGGATGCGCTCGAAGTCTTCCGGGCTCAGGGCTTTGAGTTCGACGCGGATCGGCAGACGGCCTTGCAGCTCAGGCACCAGATCGCTCGGCTTGCTCAGGTGGAACGCACCGGAGGCGATGAACAGGATATGGTCGGTCTTGACCATGCCCAGCTTGGTGTTGACGGTGCAGCCCTCGATCAACGGCAGCAGGTCGCGCTGTACGCCTTCACGGGAGACATCGGCGCCGCCGACATTACCGCGCTTGGCGACCTTGTCGATTTCGTCGATGAACACGATGCCGTGTTGCTCGACCGCTTCCAGGGCCTTGGCCTTCAGCTCTTCTTCGTTGACCAGGCGCCCGGCCTCTTCGTCGCGCACCAGTTTCAGCGCTTCTTTGACCTTGAGCTTGCGCGCTTTCTTCTTGCCCTTGCCCATGTTGGCGAACAGGTTCTGCAACTGGCTGGTCATCTCTTCCATGCCAGGCGGCGTGGCGATTTCGATGCCGGCCACTTCGGCGACTTCGATCTCGATTTCCTTGTCGTCCAACTGGCCTTCGCGCAGGCGCTTGCGGAACAGCTGACGGGTGTTGGAATCGCTGCTCGGTGCTTCTTCATTGCTAAAGCCCATGCGCGCCGGTGGCAGCAGTGCGTCGAGGATACGGTCCTCGGCAGCGTCTTCGGCACGGTGACGCACGCGGGTCATTTCCTGCTCGCGGAGCATCTTGATCGCGGCGTCGGCCAGATCACGGATGATCGATTCGACGTCACGGCCAACGTAGCCGACTTCGGTGAATTTGGTCGCTTCGACCTTGATGAACGGCGCGTTGGCCAGTTTCGCCAGGCGACGGGCGATTTCGGTTTTACCGACACCGGTCGGGCCGATCATCAGGATGTTTTTCGGGGTCACTTCAACGCGCAGCTCTTCAGGCAGCTGCATGCGGCGCCAGCGGTTGCGCAGGGCAATCGCGACGGCGCGCTTGGCATCGTCCTGGCCGATGATATGGCGGTTGAGTTCGTGGACGATTTCGCGGGGAGTCATGGACATAGTAATTGACGGTCCTCAAGCAGAAACAAGCCGTGGCACTTAGGCCGCGTCAGGCTTATTCAGCGAGATCCTGCTCCTCAATGGTCTGGGTGTGGTTGGTGAATACACAGATGTCGCCGGCGATACCGAGGGCAGTTTCGACGATCTCACGGGCCGACAGGTCGGTCTTTTTCAACAGCGCGCTGGCTGCGGCTTGCGCGTAGGCACCGCCGGAACCCATGGCGATCAGGCCGTCTTCGGGTTCGACCACGTCACCGTTGCCGGTGATGATCAGCGAGGCGTCCTTGTTGGCGACCGCGAGCATGGCTTCGAGGCGGCTCAGGGAGCGGTCGGTGCGCCATTCTTTGGCGAGTTCGACAGCGGCGCGGATCAGGTGGCCCTGATGTTTCTCGAGCTGGCCTTCGAAACGTTCGAACAGGGTGAAGGCGTCGGCGGTGGCACCGGCGAAACCGGCGATGACCTGGCCGTGGTACAGGCGACGAACTTTCTTCGCGTTGCCTTTCATCACGGTGTTGCCGAGAGAAACCTGGCCGTCGCCGCCCATGACGACTTTGCCGTGGCGGCGGACTGAAACGATGGTGGTCAAGGGAAGAGTCTCCACGCAGCGGGGCGAAAATGCCTTATGCCCATTCATATGGGGGTGCTGGATAGGATTTCAACCGGGGAGGGCGCAGGGGGACGAACGGCTGAGGACAGACCGGGAATATGTTGTGCCGGTTATGACGCCTTCGCGAGCAGGCTCGCTCCCACAGGGACTGCGTGATTCCTGTGGGAGCGAGCCTGCTCGCGAATGAACGATGACGCGATGCGACTGACGGAATCAGCGGCTCTGGCGTTGTTGTAACAACAGGTTGCTGAAGCCGCTGCCGGCCAGTTGTTTTTGCGCAGTCGTCAGCTGTTCGCGGTTGCTGAACGGGCCGACCAATACGCGGTACCAGGTTTCATCCTTCACCGTGCCCGACTCAACCGAAACAGCCTGGCCGAGCAGAATGATCTGCGCTCGCACCTTGTCCGCGTCCGCCTCTTTGCGGAACGAACCGGCCTGGAGGAAGAACTTGGTCACCGGCGCCGCTTTCGCCACCGGTGGCGCTGGCGGCGGGGTAATACCTGACAGCGCAGCCTGCGCCCGCGCGGTGTCGATCTTCGCCGCTTCCGCCGGGGTGACCGGCGTGGTCGGCACTTGTGGCGTCGGCAGGGTTTTCTCCGGCACGGCATCCGGCGGCACGATCACTTCCGATTCCGGCAGCAAGGTGTAGAAGTCGTACTTCGGCTTCACCGGTTGCGTCGGGCTCGGCGGGGTCTTGTTGGCCTCGGCGATCTTCGACGCTTTCTGCTGTTGCGCCTGCTCGACTTTCTCGCGCTTGACCGTGTCGCTGCCCTTGCCAGGCTCCAGTTTCATCAGAAACACGATGAACGCACCGACCGTCAGGCCGATGGCCATCCACAGCCAGCCCGGGATCGGTTGCTTTGCAGGAGCTTGGTAACGGCTGGCGCCACGCTTGGGTGCAGGTTTTTTCTTGGCAGCCAACTTACATGCGCTCCAGAGTTTCCAGGCCCAACAGTTCCAGGCCTTGCTTGAGAGTACGACCGGTCAGCGCGGCCAGACGCAGACGGCTCTGCATCTGGACCGGCGTCTCGGCGGCGAGGATCGGGCAGTTCTCGTAGAAGCTGGAGAACAGACCGGCGACGTCATACAGATAGGTGCAGAGGATGTGCGGTGTGCCTTTTTCCGCGACGTTGTTCAGCACTTCGCCGAACTGCGCCAGCTTCGCCGCCAGCTCTTGCTCGTGCGCGGCTTCGAGGACGATCCGGCCATCGACTTGGCTGAAGTCCTTGCCCAGTTTGCGGAACACCCCGGCCACACGGGTGTAGGCGTACAACAGGTACGGCGCGGTGTTGCCTTCGAAATTCAGCATCAGGTCGAAGTTGAAGCTGTAGTCGCTGGTGCGGTGCTTGGACAGGTCGGCGTATTTCACCGCACCGATGCCGACAACCTTGGCGATGTTGCGCAGTTCGTCTTCGGCCAGTGTCGGGTTTTTCTCTTTGACCAGGTTGTAGGCACGTTCCTGGGCTTCGGTCAGCAAATCGATCAGCTTCACGGTGCCGCCATCACGGGTCTTGAACGGACGGCCGTCGGCGCCGTTCATGGTGCCGAAGCCCATGTGCTCCATTTCCATCGGATGGGTCACGAAACCGGCCTTGCGCGCCACGGCGAACACTTGCTGGAAGTGCAGGGCCTGACGCTGGTCGACGAAGTACAGCGCGCGATCAGCTTTCAGCTTGCCACTGCGATAGCGCACGGCTGCCAGGTCAGTGGTGGCGTACAGGTAACCGCCGTCAGCCTTGACGATGATCACTGGCAGCGGATCGCCGTCGGCGTTCTTGAACTCGTCGAGGAACACGCACTGGGCGCCGTTGCTCTCGACCAGCATGCCGGCGGCCTTCAGGTCGTTGACCACGTTGATCAGGTCGTCGTTGTAGGCGCTTTCGCCCATCACGTCGGCCATGGTCAGTTTGACGTTGAGCAGTTCGTAGATCTTCTGGCAGTGCGACAGCGAGATGTCCTTGAACCTGGTCCACAGCGCCAGGCACTCGGCATCGCCGGCCTGCAGCTTGACCACCAGACCACGGGCGCGGTCGGCGAATTCTTCGGATTCGTCGAAACGCTGCTTGGCGGTGCGGTAGAAGTTTTCCAGATCGGACAGCTCGTCGCTGGTGATCGGGTTTTCCTGCAGATACGCCATCAGCATGCCGAACTGGGTGCCCCAGTCGCCCACGTGGTTCTGGCGGATCACTTCGTCGCCGAGGAACTCGAGAACACGGGCCACGCCGTCGCCGATGATCGTCGAGCGCAGGTGGCCGACGTGCATCTCTTTGGCCAGGTTCGGTGCCGACAGGTCGACCACGGTGCGCTGCGCCGGGCCGGCCTTGCGCACGCCAACGTTAGCGTCGGCCAGAGCGGCGTCGAGGCGCGAGGCGAGGGCCTGGGTGTTCTGGAAGAAATTGATGAAGCCTGGACCGGCGATTTCGGCCTTGGTGACGTTCTCGTCGGCCGGCAGCGCAGCGATGATTTTCTCCGCCAGATCGCGCGGCTTCATGCCCGCAGGCTTGGCCAGCATCATGGCGATGTTGCTGGCGAAGTCGCCGTGGGTTTTGTCGCGGGCGTTCTCCACCTGAATCGCCGGCGACAGGCCTTCAGGCAACACACCTTCGTTGACGAGTTGGGTGAGGGCTTGTTGGATCAGCTGGCGAATGGTGTCTTTCATGGTCTTCTCTTTCGACCGCAAGCGCGGCGGCGCATCGATGCGCGGGTGGAAAAACTGGGCATTATCCGTTGCGAAGACGGGCTTGCCAACCTTAGCAGGCAGCTTATGGATATGTGGTGACAATTCGGGCCTCTTCGCGAGCAAGCCCGCTCCCACAATGGATCAGCGGCGTTCATTTGTCTGGCTCATACCCTGTGGGAGCGAGCTTGCTCGCGAAGGCGATTTTCAGATCAATACAGATCCACGGGATCGACATCCAGCGACCAGCGCACCGCGCGCCCGCTCGGCATCTGCTCCAGCTCCAGCAACCAGCCGGCGAGCAACCGATGCAGCGGGGCCCGGGCTGCCGCCTGCACCAACAACTGTGCACGATAGCGACCGGCTCGGCGCTCCATCGGCGCCGGCACCGGCCCGAGCAATTCGATGCCGCTCAGATTCTGCTCGACCAGCAAGCGTTCGGCCGCGCTGCATGCCTCATCGAGAAAACCTTCGGCCTGCCCCGGTTTGTGCGCTTCGGCACGCAACAGGGCCAAGTGTGAAAACGGCGGCAGTCCGGCAGCCCGGCGCTCGCTCAAGGCCTGCTCGGCGAAAGCGAAGTAACCCTGTTCGGTCAGTTGCACTAATAAAGGATGGTCGGCCAGGTGGGTCTGGATGATCACTTTGCCCGGCTCCTCAGCCCGCCCGGCGCGCCCGGCGACCTGCACGATCAATTGCGCCATGCGCTCGCTGGCACGGAAGTCGCCGGAGAACAGTCCGCCGTCGGCATCCAGAATCGACACCAGCGTAACCCGGGGGAAGTGGTGTCCCTTGGCCAGCATTTGCGTGCCGACCAGAATGCACGGCTGGCCTTTCTGAATCGTCGCGAACAGTTGATTCATCGCGTCCTTGCGCGAAGTGCTGTCGCGGTCGACGCGCAGCACCGGGTAGTCCGGGAACAGAATCGCCAGGCGCTCTTCGGCGCGTTCGGTGCCGGCGCCCACCGGCCGCAGATCGACTTTGTTGCACTTGGGGCATTGGCGCGGCGTGCGCTCGACGTTGCCACAGTGGTGGCAGCGCAGTTCGCCGTAGCGCTGGTGCACGGTCATTCGCGCATCGCAGCGTGAGCACTCGGACATCCAGCCGCAATCGTGGCACAGCAACGTCGGCGCAAAGCCGCGCCGGTTGAGAAACACCAGCACCTGCTGGCCCGCCGCGAGGGTCTGGCCGATGGCTTGCTGCATCGGCCCGGAAATGCCGCTGTCCAGCGGGCGGCTTTTCACGTCCAGGCGCAGGAAACGTGGTTGCTTGGCGCCGCCGGCCCGCTCGTTGAGGCGCAGCAGGCCATAACGACCGGTGTAGGCGTTGTGCAGGCTTTCCAGCGAAGGCGTGGCAGAGCCGAGGACGATCGGGATGTTTTCCTGTCGCGCGCGCACCAGTGCCAGATCCCGGGCGTGGTAGCGCAGGCCTTCCTGCTGTTTATAGGAGCCGTCGTGTTCTTCGTCGATGATGATCAGACCCGGGTTCTTCATCGGGGTGAACAGCGCCGAGCGAGTGCCGATAATAATGTCGGCCTCGCCGTCACGGGCGGCGAGCCACGCATCGAGACGCTCACGGTCGTTGACCGCCGAATGCAGCAGGGCGATGCGCGCATTGAAGCGCTGCTCGAAACGCGCCAGGGTCTGCGGGCCGAGGTTGATCTCCGGGATCAGCACCAGTGCCTGCTTGCCGGCTTCGAGGGTTTCGCGGATCAGTTGCAAATAGACTTCGGTCTTGCCGCTGCCCGTGACCCCGGCCAGCAGAAACGCGTGATAACTGTCGAACCCGGCACGGATCGCTTCGTAAGCGGCGCGTTGTTCGGTGTTCAGCGGCAACTCCGGTTGCGCCAACCAATGTTCATGGCGCACGCCAGGGGCGTGCCGACGAATCTCCACTTGCACCAGACCCTTGGCCAGCAGCAGGTCGAGGCTGTCCTTGCTCAGCATCAGCTTGCTCAACAACTGATGGGCCACGCCGTGCGGGTGCTGCGCCAGCGTCGCCAGCGCTTCACGCTGGCGCGGGGCGCGGGCGACGCGCGGATCATCGAGGCTGGCGCCGGGGGCGACTGACCAGAAGCGCTCCTGTCGCGCCTCGGCCAGTTCGCCCTGACGCAGCAGCACCGGCAGCGCCCAGCTCAAGGTGTCGCCGAGACTGTGCTGGTAATACTGCGACGTCCACAGGCACAGCTTGAACAGTGCGGGCGGCAACGGCGGTTCGACATCGAGCAGGGCCAGCGCCGGCTTGAGTTTTTCCAGCGGCACGTCGCTGGTGTCGGTGATCTCGACCAGAATCCCGATCATTTCCCGTCGCCCGAACGGCACCCGCAGGCGCATGCCCGGCTGCAACTGGGCGCGCAGCACCCCGGCCGGCGCCCGATAATCGAACAGACGGCGCAGGGGCGAAGGCAGGGCGAGGCGCAGAATGGCGTCGGGCACGCGGGGGGATCTCGATCAGCAGGCGATTAAAAGGACTGCGTATATAACCTGTGGGAGCGAGCCTGCTCGCGAAAGCGGTGTATCAGGCGGCTGATATGCTGGCTGATAGATCGTCTTCGCGAGCAGGCTCGCTCCCACAGGGACAGCGCAATGGGCCGGGAGCCTAGCAGACGGTCGGTCTCAGGGACAGCTTGCGCGATTGACATTGTCTGGTAGAATCCGCGGCCTAATTACGTGCGGTATTCAACAATAGTGTTGGGTGGCGGCACGCTAGCTGAGGAAGACATCATGAAAGCTGATATCCACCCGAATTACCCAGAAGTTGCAGTAACCTGCAGCTGCGGCAACAAGTTCGAAACCCGTTCGACCTTCGGCAAAGCCCTGGCGATCGACGTTTGCAACGAGTGCCACCCGTTCTACACCGGTAAGCAGAAGACTCTGGACACCGGTGGCCGCGTTCAGAAGTTCGCCGACCGTTTCGGTGCCTTCGGCGCCAAGAAGTAAGATTGGTCATTCTGGAAAACTTCGACGGTTTCTCCAGGCTGATGAAAAAGGCGTCCCTTGTGGGCGCCTTTTTTGTGTCCGCGATTTGGCTGTCCGCTGCCCAGGCATTTTGCCCCACGCCTGCGGGCCTGAGCAGCGTCAGCGTCCAGCGCGTGGTCGATGGCGACACGCTACGCCTGAGCGATGGGCGCAGTGTGCGGATGATCGGTCTCAACACGCCGGAGCTGGGCAAGCAGGGCCGCAGTGACGAACCCTTCGCCGTGGCGGCGCGCAAACGTCTTGAAGCACTGGTGGCGGACAGCCAGGGTCGGGTCGGTCTGCTCCCCGGCAAGCAGGCCAAAGACCATTTCGGTCGCACCCTCGCGCATGTCTACAGCACCAACGGCACCAATCTTGAAGCGCAAATGCTCGCCGACGGCCTCGGTTTTCAGGTGGCGGTGGCACCGAATGTCGATCTTGTTGCCTGTCAGCAGGCGGCCGAACGCAGCGCCCGTCAGGCCGGTCGAGGCCTCTGGCGCCAGTCGCCTGTACTGAAAGCGGAGCAGATCCGCACTTCGGGTTTCGCCGTGGTCAGTGGGCGTGTGAGCAAGGTTCAGCGCAATCGCGGCGGAATCTGGATCGAGTTACAGGACTCGGTTGTACTGCGCGTTGCACCCAATCTGGTCGGACAATTCGACAGCGCTCGGTTGCAAACGCTGAAGGGCAGACAGATCGAGGCTCGCGGGTGGGTTGTCGATCGTTCGCGGCGTGGCGGGCTGAAACCGGGTCAGCCGCGTTGGCTGCTGCCATTGACCGATCCGTCGATGCTGCAAAGCGCTCGCTGAAGAAAAATTGTAGACATTTTTTCTATCGATTGTGAACAGTCAAGCCCTTGTGCGCCGTGGCTCTTGGCCCAAAGTCGTAGGACAGGGCGCTTGACAGGGGTGACCGCTCAGTCTTGTGGGGACTTTGCGAGGCGCGTATCCTCGCTGACCAGTCTGTCCAACAGTAAAAAGCGGAATGCCAAAATGTCTGATCTGAAAACTGCCGCTCTCGAATATCATGCCAATCCTCGTCCAGGGAAGCTGAGTGTCGAGCTCACCAAGGCCACTGCTACCGCCCGCGACCTGTCGCTGGCCTACAGCCCCGGCGTAGCTGAACCAGTGCGTGAGATCGCCCGCGATCCTGAACTGGCCTACAAATACACCGGCAAGGGCAACCTGGTTGCAGTCATTTCCGATGGCACCGCGATTTTGGGCCTGGGTAACCTCGGCCCACTGGCCTCCAAGCCAGTGATGGAAGGTAAAGGCGTACTGTTCAAGCGCTTCGCCGGCATCGACGTGTTCGACATCGAAGTCGATTCCGAAAGCCCGCAAGCCTTCATCGACACCGTAAAACGCATCTCCATCACCTTCGGTGGCATCAACCTGGAAGACATCAAGGCGCCTGAGTGCTTTGAGATCGAACGTGCTCTGATCGAGCAGTGCGACATTCCGGTATTCCACGATGACCAGCACGGCACCGCGATCGTGACCGCTGCGGGCATGATCAACGCCCTGGAAATCGCCGGCAAAACCCTGCCGGAAGCCAAGATCGTCTGCCTCGGCGCCGGCGCTGCGGCCATCTCCTGCATGAAGTTGCTGGTGAGCATGGGCGCCAAAATCGAAAACATCTTCATGGTTGACCGTACCGGCGTGATCCACTCCGGCCGTGATGACCTGAACCAGTACAAAGCCGTGTTCGCTCACGCCACTGACAAGCGCAGCCTGGCTGACGCTCTGCAAGGCGCTGACGTGTTCGTCGGTCTGTCCGGCCCGAATCTGCTAAGCGCTGAAGGCCTGCTGTCGATGGCGGCCAACCCGATCGTCTTCGCCTGCTCGAACCCGGATCCGGAAATCTCCCCGGAACTGGCGCACGCCACCCGCAGCGACGTGATCATGGCCACCGGTCGTTCCGACTACCCGAACCAGGTCAACAACGTTCTGGGCTTCCCGTTCATCTTCCGTGGTGCCCTGGACGTTCGCGCCAAGCGCATCAACGAAGAAATGAAGGTGGCTGCGGCCAACGCCCTGCGCGAACTGGCCAAACTGCCAGTGCCACAGGACGTGTGCGACGCCTACGGTGGTGCGCCTCTGGAATTCGGTCGTGAGTACATCATTCCGAAGCCAATGGACAAGCGCCTGATCACCCTGATCTCTGACGCTGTGGCCAAGGCCGCGATCGAGACCGGTGTGGCGACCCTGCCGTATCCGAAGAACTACCCGCTGAAAAGCGTGGATGACGTGTTCAACGGCTAAGCCGTTGTAGCGCTTCAACGAAAGCCTCGGCTTGTGAGAGTCGGGGCTTTTTTGTGCCTGTGTGATTTGTGGTGTTCTTCAGTGCCTCTTCGCGAGCAAGCCCGCTCCCACAGGTTTTGTGGCTACAACTCGCTCACTGTGGGAGCGGGCTTGCTCGCGAAGAGGCCGGCCCAGACAACATAAAATCACAGCCATAAAAAAAGCCCCGCACTTCAATCGAAGGCGGGGCTTTTCAATGAGGCTCGATCAGAACAGATCGATCGGTGCCTGCTCATCCGCCGGCAGCGGACTGCCCGGTACGGCGCCGTTGCCCAGCTCATTCACCGAGGGCGGCGTGTCTTCGGACTTGAACAGCTCGAAGTAGGCGCCCGGGGTGCTCGGCGTCGCCGCGCGACCGCTGACCGGATCCACCCGCAGGCTGAGAATGCCTTCCGGCTCAGGCTGCACGTGCGGCGGCTTGTCCTTGAGCGCGGCAGACATGTAGTTCATCCAGATCGGCAACGCCACGGTGCCGCCGAACTCGCGGCGACCGAGACTTTCCGGCTGGTCGAAGCCGGTCCACACGGTGGTCACGTAATCGGCGTTGTAACCGGAGAACCATGCATCCTTCGATTCGTTGGTGGTACCGGTCTTGCCCGCGATATCGCTGCGACCCATGGCCAGTGCGCGGCGCCCGGTGCCGAGCTTGATCACGTCCTGCAGCATGCTGTTGAGGATGTACGTGGTGCGGCCATCGACGATCCGCTCAGCCACGGCCGGCGCTTGTGGCGCGGCGGCAGCGCCCGGTGCTTCACCCGGAACCGGAGCGGCGTTGACGGTGATCGGCTGAGACTCCGGCGCGGCAAGGCCATCGGTCGCCGAGCCACCCTGTGGCACGGTCGGCGGGTTGGCGACGAACAGCGTGTCACCGTTGCGGCTTTCGATCTTGTCGATGATGTACGGGGTGATCTTGTAGCCGCCGTTGGCGAAGGTGCTCCAGCCGGTAGCGATCTCCATCGGGGTCAGGGTCGCGGTGCCCAGCGCCAGCGACAGGTTCGGCGGCAGGTCCTGCTTGTTGAAGCCGAAACGGGTGATGTAGTCGATGGTCTTGCCCACACCCATCGCCTGCAGCAAGCGGATCGACACCAGGTTACGCGACTTGTACAGCGCTTCGCGCAGACGGATCGGGCCGAGGAAGGTGTTGGTGTCGTTCTTCGGCCGCCAGACCTTGTCCAGGTACTCGTCGACGAACACGATCGGCGCATCGTTGACCAGCGTCGCGGCGGTATAACCGCTGTCCAGTGCAGCACTGTAGACGAACGGCTTGAAGCTCGAACCCGGCTGACGCTTGGCCTGCAGGGCGCGGTTGTAGTTGCTCTGCTCGAACGCAAAGCCGCCGACCAGCGAGCGAATCGCGCCGTTCTGCGGATCCAGCGACACCAGCGCGCCTTGCGCCTGCGGGATCTGGCTGAATTTCAGCGAATTGTTCGGCTGACGCTGCACGCGAATCAGGTCGCCGACCTGCGCCACATCCGACGGCTGGCGCGGTGCGGCGCCCATGCTGTTGGTGTTGAGGAACGGCCGCGCCCATTTCATGGTGTCCCAGGCGACGTGTTCTTCGCCGGTACGGGTCAGCACCTGCAAGCCATTCTTGTCGACCTGGGTAACGATGGCCGGCTCCAGGCTGCTGATGGTGCGCTGCTTGGTCAGCTCTGTCGCCCAGGCTTCGTGAGTCTTGCCCGGCAGGCGCGACTCGGGTCCGCGGTAGCCATGGCGCTGATCGTAGGTCATCAAGCCTTCGTGCAGCGCGGTGTTGGCCATTTCCTGCAGGTTGCTCGGCACCGTGGTGGTGACGCGGAAACCTTCGGTGTAAGCGTCGCTGCCATAGCGACCGACCATTTCGGCACGGGCCATCTCGGCGATGTACGGCGCGTTCACTTCCGGGGTCGGCACGTGATAGCTGGCGTTCAGCGGCTCGTTGATCGCGGCGGTGTAGTCAGCCTCGGAAATCTTTCCGAGCTTGTACATGCGTCCGAGAATCCAGTCGCGGCGCTCCTTGCTGCGCGCCGGGTTGGCCAGCGGGTTGAAGCGCGACGGGGCTTTCGGCAGGCCGGCGATCATCGCCATCTGCGCCAGGCTGACGTCGCGGATCGACTTGCCGTAATAGACCTGGGCCGCCGCCTCGATGCCGTAGGCGCGGTTACCCAGATAAATTTTGTTCACGTACAGCTCGAGGATCTCGTCCTTGGTCAGCTGCCGCTCGATCTGCAGGGCCAGAAGAATCTCGGTGGTTTTGCGCGAGAAGCTGCGTTCGCTGGTCAGGAAGAAGTTCTTCGCCACCTGCATGGTGATGGTGCTGCCGCCGGACTGAATGTGCCCGCTTTTGACCAGTTGGGTCGCGGCGCGCATCAGGCTGCTCGGATCGACGCCATAGTGGTTGGCGAAATTGTCGTCTTCAGCACTTAGTAACGCATTAATGAAATTGGGTGGAATGTCGGCGAAACGGATCGGAGTACGGCGCATTTCGCCAAATTCTGCGATCAACTTGTTGTCGCTGCTGTAGACCCGGAGCGGAATCTGCAACTGAATGCTTCTCAGCGCCTCCACAGACGGCAAACCCGGACTAAGGTAAAGAAACGCGCCGCTGAGACCTAAAAGCAGTCCGCAGAAAACGGCGACGATGGACCAACCGAAAAATTTCAGCAGACGAATCAAGGCTTTTGAACATCCAGGGCAAAGAATGAATTGAGCGACAGGGTTCCGGTAACACACAGAACAGCCTGGGCCGGCAGTAAAAAGCGGAAAAAAACGCTGGGCATTATAAGCACTTTTCTGCTGGGGGCGTCATTTGCGCTTCTGTCAAGACGGGGTGAAGGAACGCAATGCGTATTACAGAGTCCGTAACTCACGGAAAGTCATAGGGAATTGGTAGTGCTGGGACTCTTCAAGAAAAAGACCAATACGTTACTGGGGATCGACATCAGCTCCACTTCGGTGAAGCTGCTGGAGTTGAGCCGTCAGGGCGATCGCTACCGGGTCGAAGCCTACGCGGTCGAGCCGCTGCCGCCCAATGCCGTTGTCGAAAAGAACATCGCCGAGCTCGAAGGCGTGGGTCATGCCTTGTCCCGGGTGCTGGTCAAGGCGCGCACCGGGCTCAAGAGCGTGGCGGTGGCGGTGGCCGGTTCTGCGGTGATCACCAAGATCATCGAGATGGACGCCGGGCTGACCGATGACGAGCTGGAAAACCAGCTGAAGATCGAAGCCGACCAATACATTCCCTATCCACTGGACGAAGTCGCCATCGATTTCGAAGTTCAGGGCGTGTCGCCGCGCAACCCGGAGCGGGTCAGCGTGCTGCTGGCCGCCTGTCGCAAGGAAAACGTCGAAGTCCGCGAGGCGGCGCTGGCGCTGGCCGGGCTGACCGCGCGCGTGGTCGATGTCGAGGCCTATGCGCTGGAGCGCTCGTTCGGCCTGCTCGCCACTCAACTGGCAGCCTCGCAGGAACGCCTGACCGTGGCGGTGGTGGACATCGGCGCGACCATGACCACCCTCAGCGTCCTGCACAACGGCCGCATCATCTATACCCGCGAGCAGCTGTTCGGTGGCCGGCAACTGACCGAGGAAATCCAGCGCCGCTACGGCCTGACTGTCGAGCAGGCCGGGCTGGCGAAAAAGCAGGGCGGTCTGCCGGACGACTATGTCAGCGAGGTATTGCAACCGTTCCGTGATGCTCTGGTGCAGCAGGTCTCGCGCTCGTTGCAGTTCTTCTTTGCCTCCGGGCAGTACAACGCCGTCGATCACATCCTGTTGGCCGGCGGCACCGCCTCGGTGCCGGGGCTGGATCGGCTGATCGAACAGCGTCTGGGCACCCCGACCCAGGTCGCCAACCCGTTTTCCGACATGGCCTTGAGCAGCAAGGTCAACGCCGGGGCCCTGGCCAGTGACGCGCCGGCCCTGATGATTGCCTGCGGGCTCGCGCTCAGGAGTTTCGACTGATGGCGCGGATCAACCTTCTCCCCTGGCGTGAGGAACGCCGCGAAGAGCGGCGCAAACGCTTTCTGCTGATCCTGATCGGGGTGTTCGTCGGTTCGGTGGGCGCAGTGTTCATCGCCGATCAGATCTTCAGTACCGCCATCGAGCGGCAGGCAGCACGCAATGCCTACATCGGCAAACAGATCGCCGTGGTGGACGAGCGGATCAAGCAGATCAGCGAGCTCAGGGCGCGGCGCCAGCAACTGGTCGAGCGCATGCGCATCATCCAGGACCTGCAGGGCAACCGGCAGATCAGCGGGCGGATTTTCGATCAGCTGGCGCGCACGCTGCCGGACGGGGTGTATTTCACCAGCGTGAAATTGCTCGGCAAGACACTGTCGATCAGCGGCGCGGCGGAGTCGAACAACCGCGTTTCGGAGCTGATGCGCAATCTGGATGCTTCCGACTGGTTCGATGCGCCGAGTCTTAATGAAGTGAAAGCGACGACTGCCGGTCAGGTGGATCAGGCCAACGTCTTTCAGCTGACCGTGCGTCAGACCCAGCCAGCCGCGACGGAGGGCGACAAATGAAGCCGTCCGAATGGCTGCAAAGTCTGCGCAACATCGACTTCAACGATCTGGATACCAGCAACATCGGCTCCTGGCCGGCCGCGGTGAAAACTATCGCGGGAGCATTGCTGGCGGTGCTGGTGTTGGCGCTTGGCTATAACTTTTTCATCAGCGACATGGAAAACCAGCTGGAAGCCAAGCGTCAGGAAGAGGACACCTTGAAGGAGCAGTTCGCCAGCAAGGCGCACATGGCCGCCAACCTGGAGCTGTACACCCAGCAGATGAAGGAGATGGAGAACTCCTTCGGCGTACTCCTGCGGCAGTTGCCCAGCGACACCGAAGTCCCGGGATTGCTCGAAGACATCACCCGCACCGGGCTGGGCAGTGGTCTCGAATTCGAAGAAATCAAGCTGCTGCCGGAAGTGACCCAGCCGTTCTACATCGAGTTGCCGATCCAGATTACTGTCACCGGGGCTTACCACGACCTCGCGACCTTCGTCAGTGGCGTCGCCGGGTTGCCACGGATCGTCACCTTGCACGATTTCGAACTGGCACCGGCCAATCCCGACGGCGGGACGAAGCTGCGCATGAGCATTCTCGCCAAGACCTACCGCTATAACGACAAGGGGTTGGACAAATGACCCCGATCCGTTATTTCGCCCTGTCGGTGCTGTTGCTGGGTCTTGGCGGATGCTTTGGTGGAGATGACTTCAGCGACCTCGATGCCTACATGAACGAAGTGCGTCTGCGCCCGGCCGGCCGGATCGAGCCGACGCCGACGTTTCATTCCTATCCTACTTTTACCTACAGCGCGGCCAACCTGCGTAGCCCGTTCTCGCGCCAGGTGCGCGTCGATCTGGCCGGGCAGCAGCGTGGCTCGCGCAACGTCAAACCCGACCCCAACCGGGTCAAGCAATACCTCGAAGGTTTCAACATCGAGCAGTTTGAAATGGTCGGCACGATCTCCAATGCCAGCGGCTCCTTCGCCTTGCTGCGCGGGGCGGGTGCAGTGCATCGGTTGAAAGTCGGCGACTACCTGGGGCGCAACGACGGGCGCATTGTCGCCATCAGCGCCACTCAGGTCGATGTGGTCGAGATCGTGCCCGACGGCGAAGGCGCCTGGCTGGAACGTCCGCGCACCATTCCTTTGAAAGAGCACTCATAGTGGAAGTCGAACAATGAACAGGATTTTCTCCACCCTCGGTTTTTCGCTATGGATAGCGCTGCTTTCACCGATGGTTCAGGCGGTCAGCCTCAAGACGCTGGATGTCGCGGCGTTGCCGGGTGACCGCATCGAGTTGAAGCTGTCGTTCGACAGCCCGCCACCGCAACCCAAGGGCTACACCACCGAATCGCCGGCGCGAATCGCCCTGGATCTGCCGGGTGTCGCCAGCCAACTGACGAACAAGACCCGCGATCTGGGCAGCGGCAATGCGCGAACCGCTACAGTGGTCGAAGCCAACGACCGTACGCGCCTGATCATCAACCTGACGCAACTGACGCCCTACACCTCACGGGTCGAGGGCAACAATCTGTTCGTGGTGGTCGGGCAGGGCGCCAAGCCTGCTGCGCCACGGCCAGCCGTTGTTGCGCCACGACCGGTCGCGGCGCCGGCGAAGGCTTATACCCCCGTCGCCAAAACCATTCGTGGCGTCGACTTCCAGCGCGGCACTGCGGGGGAGGGCAACGTCGTCATCGACCTGTCGGATCCGACCATCGCCCCGGACATCCAGGAGCATGACGGCAAGATCATCCTGAGCTTTGCTCGCACGCAGTTGCCCGACAGGCTGCGGGTGCGCCTCGACGTCAAGGACTTCGCCACCCCGGTGCAGTTCGTCAACGCTGCCGCCACCGGTGATCGTGCGGTCATCACCGTCGAACCCAGCGGTACGTTCGACTATTCCACCTACCAGACCGACAACAAACTGACCGTCAGTATTCGCCCGATGACGGTCGATGACCTGCAAAAGCGCAACGCTGACCGCAACAGCTACAGCGGCGAAAAGCTTTCGCTGAATTTCCAGGACATCGACGTGCGTTCGGTGCTGCAACTGATCGCCGACTTTACCAACCTCAATCTGGTGGCCAGCGATACGGTGCAGGGCGGGATCACCCTGCGTCTGCAGAACGTGCCGTGGGATCAGGCGCTTGATCTTGTGTTGAAAACCAAAGGGCTGGACAAGCGCAAGATCGGCAACGTGTTGCTGGTGGCGCCGGCCGACGAAATCGCTGCCCGTGAACGCCAGGAACTGGAGTCGCAGAAACAGATCGCCGAACTGGCACCGCTGCGCCGCGAGCTGCTGCAAGTGAATTACGCCAAGGCCGCGGACATCGCCAAGCTGTTCCAGTCGGTGACCAGCGCCGAGGCGAAAATCGACGAGCGTGGCTCGATTACCGTCGATGAGCGCACCAACAACATCATTGCCTACCAGACCCAGGATCGCCTCGACGAACTGCGGCGGATCGTGGCGCAACTGGATATTCCGGTGCGCCAGGTGATGATCGAGGCGCGGATCGTCGAGGCCAACGTCGATTACGACAAGAGTCTGGGCGTGCGCTGGGGCGGTTCGATCCAGAACAAGGGCAACTGGAACACCTCGGGGGTCAGCAATGGCTCGTCGACCACCATCGGCACACCGGGCAGCACCAGTACCAACTCGCCTTTCGTCGACATGGGCACGGTGGGTAATACCTCGGGGATCGGCATCGCCTTCATCACCGACAATGTGCTGCTCGATCTTGAGCTGACCGCCATGGAGAAGACCGGCAACGGTGAGATCGTCTCGCAGCCCAAAGTGGTCACCTCCGACAAAGAGACGGCGAAGATCCTCAAGGGCACCGAGATTCCGTATCAGGAAGCCAGCTCCAGCGGCGCGACGTCGGTGTCTTTCAAGGAGGCTTCGCTGTCGCTGGAAGTGACGCCGCAGATCACCCCCGACAACCGCATCATCATGGAGGTCAAGGTCACCAAGGACGAACCGGACTACCTGAACAAAGTGCAGGATGTACCGCCGATCAAGAAGAACGAAGTCAACGCCAAGGTGCTGGTTAACGACGGCGAGACCATCGTGATTGGGGGCGTTTTCTCAAATACTCAAAGCAAGGTCGTAGATAAGGTGCCATTTCTTGGCGATGTGCCGTATCTTGGCCGCCTTTTCCGGCGTGATGTGGTTTCGGAGAAAAAATCCGAGCTGCTGGTATTTCTCACTCCGCGTATCATGAATAACCAGGCGATTGCTGTGAGTCGTTGATTCTGTGCGAAATTTGATTCTTGTAGGACCGATGGGCGCTGGAAAAAGCACCATCGGCCGGTTGCTGGCCAAAGAGCTGCGCCTGCCGTTCAAAGATTCCGACAAGGAAATTGAACTGCGCACGGGCGCCAATATCCCGTGGATCTTCGACAAGGAAGGCGAGCCCGGCTTTCGTGACCGTGAGCAGGCGATGATCGCCGAGCTGTGCGCGTTCGACGGCGTGGTGCTAGCGACCGGCGGCGGCGCGGTGATGCGTGATGCCAACCGCAAGGCCCTGCACGCGGGCGGACGGGTGGTGTATCTGCATGCCTCCGTCGAGCAGCAGGTCGGGCGTACGTCGCGCGATCGCAATCGTCCTTTGCTGCGCACCGCCGATCCGGCGAAAACCCTGCGAGACCTGCTCGAGATCCGCGATCCGCTTTATCGGGAGATCGCCGATCTGGTGGTGGAAACCGACGAACGGCCACCGCGCATGGTGGTGCTCGACATTCTCGACCGTCTGGCACAGCTGCCACCCCGTTAAAGCGCCGCCGGAAATGCGCTATCCTCGGCGTCCTGTCACAACCGCCGAGGTTGTGGCGGATGGCGTGCGAGCGGCGTCAGATTCGCTACAGGCCGCAGACAACCAATAATTCAGGGCAGGACGCCTGCTTCCATCTTCACTGTGGGGACACATGCAGACACTCAAGGTCGATCTAGGCGAGCGCAGCTACCCGATTCATATTGGCGAAGGTTTGTTGGATCAGCCCGAATTGCTGGCGCCGCATATCCATGGGCGGCAAGTGGCAATCATCTCCAACGAGACCGTTGCGCCGCTCTATCTCGAACGTCTGACCCGCAGCCTTGCGCAGTTCTCGGTGATCTCGGTGGTGCTGCCGGACGGCGAAGCCTTCAAGAACTGGGAAACCCTGCAACTGATCTTCGACGGCCTGCTGACTGCCCGTCACGACCGCCGCACCACGATCATCGCCCTCGGCGGCGGTGTCATTGGTGATATGGCCGGTTTTGCCGCCGCCTGCTACCAGCGCGGTGTCGATTTCATCCAGATTCCTACCACGCTGCTGTCCCAGGTCGATTCGTCGGTGGGCGGCAAGACCGGTATCAACCATCCGCTGGGCAAGAACATGGTCGGCGCGTTCTATCAGCCGAACGTGGTGCTGATCGATACTGCATCGCTGAAAACCCTGCCGGAGCGTGAACTGTCCGCCGGTCTTGCCGAAGTCATCAAGTACGGTCTGATCTGCGACGAGCCGTTCCTGACCTGGCTCGAAGACAACGTCGACGCTCTGCGCGCGCTGGACCAGAAGGCCCTGACCTACGCCATCGAGCGTTCCTGCGCGGCCAAGGCGGCAGTGGTCGGTGCCGATGAGAAGGAAACCGGAGTGCGCGCCACGCTCAATCTCGGCCACACCTTCGGCCACGCCATCGAGACCCACATGGGCTATGGTGTCTGGTTGCATGGTGAGGCGGTGGCCGCTGGCACCGTGATGGCGCTGGAAATGTCCGCGCGTCTGGGCTGGATCAGCGAGCAGGAACGTGATCGCGGCATTCGTCTGTTCCAGCGTGCCGGTCTGCCGGTGATTCCGCCGGAAGAAATGACCGAAGCCGATTTTCTCGAACATATGGCAATTGATAAAAAAGTGATCGACGGTCGTCTGCGCCTGGTGCTGCTGCGCCGGATGGGCGAAGCGGTGGTGACCGCCGATTATCCGAAAGAGGTTCTACAGGCCACGCTGGGAGCGGATTACCGCGCTCTGGCTCAGCTTAAAGGTTAATAAGATTCCGATGACTAGTTTGCATGCCGACGAGGCGTTCCTCGGCCATTTCCAGTTAAGTCACGACCCTTTCGCGCCGCGGGTGCCGGGCTTCAAATTCTTCCCGGCCCAGCGCAAACCGGTGCTGGGGCAATTGCACCACCTGGCGCGTTACAGCCAGTTGCTGCTGGTGGTCACCGGCCCGCAGGGCAGCGGCAAGACCTTGCTGCGTCAGGCGCTGGTAGCCAGCACCAACAAGCAATCGGTGCAAAGCGTTGTCGTGTCGGCCCGTGGAGCTGGCGATGCCGCCGGCGTGCTGCGTCAGATGGCTCAGGCACTGAACGTGGCTCAGGCCGAAGTTGGCGCGATTCTGGATCAGGTGGTGCAGCTCGCGCTTACCGGCCAGGAGGTCTATCTGCTGGTGGATGACGCCGAGCAGCTCGACGAATCCGCGCTCGAAGCGCTGATGGCGCTAGGGGCCGGTGCACCGGAAGGTCGCCCGCACGTGTTCCTGTTCGGTGAGTCGTCGCTGATCGCGCAACTGGAGGCCTTGCACCTCGAGGAAGAGCGCTTCCACGTCATCGAACTGCAGCCGTATACCGAAGAAGAGACCCGCGAATATCTCGACCAACGGCTCGAAGGTGCGGGCCGGGGTGTCGAACTTTTCACCGCGGATCAGATCTCTGAGATTCACGAAAGCGCCGAGGGTTGGCCTGGCAACATCAACCAGGTCGCTCGCGATGCACTGATCGAAGTCATGATTGCCAGCCGCTCTGCGGTCAAGCGTCCAAGTATGGGGTTCAACATGCCGAAGAAACACGTATTGGCGATATCCGCCGTCGTTGTGGTCGCGGTCGCCGCCGCCTGGCTGATGCCGGGTCGCAACAAGGCGCCAACCACTGGCGCACCCGCCAACGAACAGGCACAACTGCCATTGGGTCAGGGCGCCAAGGGTGGCGCGCCGAACGTCGAGTTCGCCGGCAATACCCAGCCGATGCCGCTGCCGCTGGTGGGCAACTCGCAACCGGTGATGCGCGGCCCGTTGGCTGAAGCCGCAGGCGGCATCACTGAAGGTGACGACGGCGTGCCGGTCGAAGGCTCCAGCGCAACGCCGCCGACCGTCACGACTTCCGCACCACCGGCAGGTGTTCCGGCCGGCCCGGCTCCGACGCCAGTACCTGTTCCGGCGGCCAAGCCGACCCCGGCACCGACTCAAGTCGCCACCGCCAAGCCTGCTCCGGCAGCGTCAGCGGCCAAACCGGCTCCGGCCCCGGCCAAGCCTGTTGCGGCTGCCAAACCGGCCGAGAAGCCGGTTACCGTGGCCAAGGCTGCCGGTGGCAGCTGGTACGCCGGTCAGCCGACCAGCAATTACGTGGTGCAGATCCTCGGCACCAGCTCCGAAGCGACCGCGCAGAACTTCGTCAAGGAGCAGGGCGGCGAGTACCGTTATTTCAAGAAAGTCCTCAACGGCAAGCCTCTCTACGTGATCACCTACGGCAACTTCGCCAATCGTGATGCAGCCGTTTCTGCCATCAAGGCCTTGCCAGCGAAGGTTCAGGCTGGTAAACCTTGGCCTCGCACTGTCGCCAGCGTCCAACAGGAACTGGCAACAACTCGCTGAAGATTCGGCGGCCTTACCCAGGCCGCCTCTCCAAGCACCTCAAAATTTCTACGAGTGCGCGCCGTCTCTACAGACCGCGTGCCTTGTGGTGTCTGCGTCACAGTAGTCTTTGAGTCGTTGCAGTCAAAATTAAAAAAGTTTTGACTAGCACAGCAGATCGCTTTAAACCTTTCACAAATGCGACATGAATTTGCGACATTTCGTCGTCAAATTTGTGAGCCTCTGTGTCGCTGTGTACAATGACCACCCTTTTGCCCCCGCAAAGCCGGCGTACGTTCGGCGCGGCAAGCAAGTGGTTGAATTGAAAAGAAATTTGCCTCGAAAAGAGGCAGCCTGGTGAGAAAGTGTCTATGAAAGCAGGTCTGTACCAACCAGATGAATTCAAGGATAACTGCGGTTTCGGCCTGATAGCCCATATGCAGGGCGAGCCCAGTCATACCCTTTTGCAAACGGCCATCGAGGCCCTGACCTGCATGACCCACCGCGGTGGGATTAATGCCGACGGCAAGACCGGTGACGGTTGCGGTCTGCTGATTCAAAAGCCTGACGCGTTCCTGCGGGCGATGGCCCAGGAAAACTTCAGCGTCGAACTGCCCAAGCAATATGCCGTGGGCATGGTCTTCTTCAACCAGGATCCGGCCAAGGCCGAAGCCGCTCGCGAGAACATGAACCGCGAGATCCTCGCTGAAGGCCTGCAACTGATCGGCTGGCGCAAAGTGCCGATCGACACCAGCGTCCTCGGCCGACTGGCCCTCGAGCGCCTGCCGCAGATCGAGCAGGTGTACATCGGCGGTGAAGGCCTGAGCGATCAGGACATGGCGGTCAAGCTGTTCAGCGCCCGTCGTCGCTCGTCGGTGGCCAACGCCGCCGACACCGACCACTACATCTGCAGCTTTTCGCACAAGACCATCATCTATAAAGGCCTGATGATGCCGGCCGACCTGGCCGCGTTCTATCCGGACCTGGGTGACCAGCGCCTGCAAACCGCGATCTGCGTGTTCCACCAGCGCTTCTCCACCAACACCTTGCCGAAATGGCCGCTGGCCCAGCCATTCCGTTTCCTCGCCCACAACGGTGAGATCAACACCATCACTGGTAACCGTAACTGGGCACAGGCCCGTCGGACCAAGTTCACCAACGATCTGATGGATCTGGAAGAGCTCGGCCCGCTGGTCAACCGTGTCGGTTCCGACTCCTCGAGCATGGACAACATGCTCGAACTGATGGTCACCGGTGGCATCGACCTGTTCCGTGGCGTGCGGATGATCATTCCGCCAGCGTGGCAGAACGTTGAAACCATGGACCCGGATCTGCGTGCGTTCTACGAGTACAACTCGATGCACATGGAACCTTGGGACGGTCCGGCCGGCGTGGTGATGACCGATGGTCGTTACGCGGTGTGCCTGCTCGACCGTAACGGTCTGCGTCCGGCGCGCTGGGTTACCACCACCAACGGTTTCATCACCGTTGCTTCGGAAATCGGCGTCTGGAACTACCAGCCAGAAGACGTGATCGCCAAGGGCCGTGTCGGTCCGGGGCAGATCCTCGCCGTGGACACCGAGACCGGGCAGATCCTCGACACCGACGCGATCGACAACCGTCTGAAATCCCGTCATCCGTACAAGCAATGGTTGCGCAAGAATGCCCTGCGCATCCAGGCGACCATGGAAGACAACGACCACGGTTCGGCGTTCTACGATGTCGATCAGCTCAAGCAATACATGAAGATGTATCAGGTCACGTTCGAAGAGCGTGATCAGGTGCTGCGCCCGCTTGGCGAACAGGGCTACGAAGCCGTTGGTTCGATGGGCGACGACACGCCGATGGCCGTGCTGTCGCAGCGTGTGCGCACGCCGTACGACTATTTCCGCCAGCAGTTTGCGCAGGTCACCAACCCGCCGATCGACCCGCTGCGTGAAGCGATCGTGATGTCGCTGGAGATCTGCCTCGGTGCCGAGCGCAACATCTTCCAGGAATCGCCGGAGCACGCCTCGCGCGTGATCCTCAGCTCGCCAGTGATCTCGCCGGCCAAGTGGCGCTCGCTGATGAACCTCGACCGCCCGGGTTTCGAGCGGCAGATCATCGACCTCAACTACGACGAAAGCCTCGGCCTCGAAGCGGCGATTCGCAACGTCGCCGATCAGGCTGAAGAAGCCGTGCGCGCCGGGCGTACCCAGATCGTCCTCAGCGACCGCCATATCGCCCCGGGCAAGCTGCCGATCCACGCTTCGCTGGCCACCGGCGCGGTGCACCACCGCCTGACCGAAAAAGGCCTGCGCTGCGATTCCAACATCCTCGTTGAAACCGCCACCGCGCGCGATCCACATCACTTTGCGGTGCTGATCGGTTTCGGCGCCTCGGCGGTCTATCCGTTCCTGGCCTACGAAGTGCTGGGCGACCTGATCCGTACCGGTGAGGTGCTGGGCGACCTCTATGAGGTGTTCAAGAACTACCGCAAAGGCATCACCAAAGGTCTGCTGAAGATCCTGTCGAAGATGGGCATCTCGACCATCGCCTCGTACCGTGGTGCGCAACTGTTCGAAGCCATCGGCCTGTCCGAAGAAGTGTGCGAGCTGAGCTTCCGTGGCGTGCCGAGCCGCATCAAGGGTGCGCGTTTCGTCGACATCGAAGCCGAGCAGAAAGCCCTCGCTACCGAAGCCTGGAGTCCGCGCAAGCCGATCCAGCAGGGCGGTCTGCTGAAGTTCGTCCACGGCGGCGAATATCACGCTTACAACCCGGACGTGGTCAACACCCTGCAAGCCGCCGTGCAGCAGGGCGACTATGCCAAGTTCAAGGAATACACCTCGCTGGTGGATAACCGCCCGGTGTCGATGATTCGCGACCTGTTCAAGGTCAAGACCCTCGACAAGCCGCTGGACATCAGCGAAGTCGAACCGCTGGAATCGGTGCTCAAGCGCTTCGACTCCGCCGGTATCTCGCTGGGCGCACTGTCGCCGGAAGCGCACGAAGCCCTGGCCGAAGCCATGAACCGCCTCGGTGCGCGTTCCAACTCCGGCGAAGGCGGCGAAGACCCGGCGCGCTACGGCACCATCAAGAGCTCGAAAATCAAGCAGGTCGCGACCGGCCGTTTCGGTGTCACCCCGGAATACCTGGTCAACGCCGAAGTGCTGCAGATCAAGGTTGCGCAGGGCGCCAAACCGGGCGAGGGCGGGCAACTGCCGGGCGGCAAGGTCAACGGTCTGATCGCCAAGCTGCGTTACGCAGTGCCGGGCGTGACCCTGATTTCGCCACCGCCGCACCACGACATCTACTCGATCGAAGACTTGTCGCAATTGATCTTTGACCTGAAACAGGTCAACCCGAAGGCACTGGTTTCGGTGAAACTGGTGGCGGAAGCGGGCGTCGGCACCATCGCCGCCGGTGTGGCCAAGGCCTATGCGGACTTGATCACCATCTCCGGGTACGACGGTGGCACCGGTGCTTCGCCGCTGACCTCGATCAAATACGCGGGCGCTCCGTGGGAACTCGGCCTCGCTGAAACCCACCAGACCCTGCGCGGCAACGACCTGCGCGGCAAAGTCCGGGTGCAGACCGACGGCGGCTTGAAAACCGGCCTCGACGTGATCAAGGCGGCCATCCTCGGCGCAGAAAGCTTCGGCTTCGGTACCGCGCCGATGATCGCGCTGGGCTGCAAATACCTGCGCATCTGCCACCTGAACAACTGCGCCACCGGCGTTGCGACGCAGAACGAGAAGCTGCGCAAGGATCACTACATCGGTACCGTTGACATGGTGGTGAATTTCTTCACCTACGTCGCCGAAGAAACCCGTGAGTGGCTGGCCAAGCTCGGCGTGCGTTCCCTCGAAGAGCTGATCGGTCGTACCGATCTGCTGGAAATCCTCGAGGGCCAGACCGCCAAGCAGCACCATCTGGATCTGACCCCGCTGCTGGGCAGCGATCACATCCCGGCGGACAAACCGCAATTCTGCGGCGTTGAGCGCAACCCGCCGTTTGACCAAGGCCTGCTGGCCGAGAAAATGGTCGACATGGCGACGTCGGCGATCAACGACCTCAGCGGCGCCGAGTTCGAACTGGACATCTGCAACTGCGACCGTTCGATCGGTGCGCGGATCTCCGGCGAAATCGCACGCAAGCACGGCAATCAGGGCATGGCCAACGCGCCGATCACCTTCCGCTTCAAAGGCACGGCCGGTCAGAGCTTCGGCGTGTGGAACGCCGGCGGTCTGAACATGTACCTGGAGGGCGACGCCAACGACTACGTCGGCAAAGGCATGACCGGCGGCAAACTGGTCATCGTACCGCCGAAGGGCAGCGTCTATCAGACTCAGAACAGCGCCATCATCGGCAACACCTGCCTGTACGGCGCCACCGGCGGCAAGCTGTTCGCCGCCGGCACCGCAGGCGAGCGTTTTGCCGTGCGCAACTCCGGTGCCCACACCGTCGTGGAAGGCACTGGCGATCACTGCTGCGAGTACATGACCGGTGGTTTCGTCTGCGTCTTGGGCAAGACCGGTTACAACTTCGGCTCTGGCATGACCGGTGGTTTCGCCTACGTGCTCGATCAGGACAACACCTTCGTTGACCGGGTCAACCACGAACTGGTGGAAATCCAGCGGATCAGCGGCGAGGCGATGGAAGCCTACCGCAGCCACCTGCAGAACGTGCTGAACGAGTACGTCAAGGAAACCGAGAGCGAGTGGGGTCGTGAACTCGCCGAGAACCTTGATGACTACCTGCGTCGTTTCTGGCTGGTCAAGCCTAAGGCTGCCAACCTGAAGTCGTTGCTTTCCAGCACTCGTGCCAACCCGCAGTGATATGCGCCTGAAGAGTTTGATGAGGTTTTAACAATGGCTGAACGTCTGAATAACGACTTCCAGTTCATCGATGTCGGGCGCAAGGATCCGAAGAAGAAACTGTTGCGTCAACGCAAGAAAGAGTTCGTCGAGATCTACGAACCGTTCAAACCCCAGCAGTCGGCCGATCAGGCCCACCGCTGCCTGGGTTGCGGCAACCCGTATTGCGAGTGGAAGTGCCCGGTGCACAACTTCATTCCCAACTGGCTGAAGCTGGTGGCCGAGGGCAACATCCTCCAGGCCGCCGAGCTGTCGCACCAGACCAACACCCTGCCGGAAGTCTGTGGCCGGGTGTGCCCGCAGGATCGGCTGTGCGAGGGTGCCTGCACCCTCAACGACGGTTTCGGTGCGGTGACCATCGGTTCGGTCGAGAAGTACATCACCGACACCGCATTCGCCATGGGCTGGCGCCCGGACATGTCCAAGGTCAAACCGACCGGCAAACGTGTCGCGATCATCGGTGCGGGCCCGGCGGGTCTGGGCTGTGCCGACGTGCTGGTACGTGGCGGCGTGACCCCGGTGGTGTTCGACAAGAACCCGGAAATCGGCGGTCTGCTGACCTTCGGCATTCCCGAGTTCAAGCTTGAGAAGACCGTGCTGAGCAATCGTCGCGAAGTCTTCACCGGCATGGGCATCGAGTTCCGCCTCAACACTGAGATCGGCAAGGACGTGACCATGGAGCAACTGCTCGCCGAATACGATGCGGTATTCATGGGCATGGGCACCTACACCTACATGAAGGGCGGTTTTGCCGGTGAGGATCTGCCGGGTGTCTACGACGCGCTGGACTTCCTGATTGCCAACGTCAACCGCAACCTGGGCTTTGAAAAGTCGCCGGAAGATTTCGTCGACATGAAAGGCAAGAAGGTCGTGGTACTCGGCGGCGGCGACACGGCGATGGACTGCAACCGCACTTCGATTCGTCAGGGCGCCAAGTCGGTGACCTGCGCCTATCGTCGTGACGAAGCGAACATGCCCGGCTCGCGCAAAGAGGTGAAGAACGCCAAGGAAGAAGGCGTGAAATTCCTCTACAACCGCCAGCCGATCGCGATCGTCGGTGAAGACAAGGTCGAAGGCGTGAAGGTGGTCGAGACCCGTCTCGGCGAACCGGATGCCCGTGGCCGTCGCAGCCCCGAGCCGATCCCGGGCTCCGAAGAGATCATCCCGGCCGACGCCGTGGTCATTGCGTTCGGTTTCCGTCCAAGCCCGGCACCGTGGTTCGAACAGTTCGAAATCCAGACCGACAGCCAGGGCCGCGTCGTCGCGCCTGAGCAAGGTCAGTACAAGCACCAGACCAGCAACCCGAAAATCTTCGCCGGTGGCGACATGGTGCGCGGTTCCGACCTGGTGGTAACGGCAATCTTCGAAGGCCGCAATGCGGCTGAAGGGATCCTCGATTACCTGGGTGTCTAAGCAAACAACGCAATACCTTGTAGGAGTGAGCCTGCTCGCGATGACGGTAGATCAGTCCCTGATGCATTGACTGAAACACCGCTATCGCGAGCAGGCTCACTCCTACAGTTGTTTTGGGGTGTTGCAAAATCAGTATTCCAACGCAATAAATTGACCCGATAGACAAAAGGCTGACCTGCATCCGTGCCTTTTGCGTCGCGCTCTGAGAAAATGCCCGCACTTTTTTTCCGGATGCCGACATGACTGCCCTGAAGAACGACCGTTTCCTCCGCGCCCTGCTCAAGCAACCTGTAGACGTCACCCCGGTGTGGATGATGCGCCAGGCCGGCCGCTACCTGCCGGAATACCGCGCCAGCCGTGCCCAGGCCGGTGATTTCATGAGCCTGTGCATGAATCCGGAATTCGCTTGCGAAGTTACGTTGCAACCGCTCGACCGCTACCCGCAACTGGACGCGGCGATCCTGTTCTCCGACATCCTCACCATCCCCGATGCCATGGGCCAGGGTCTGTACTTCGAGACCGGTGAAGGCCCGCGCTTCAAGAAAGTCGTCAGCACCCTGGCCGACATCGAAGCGTTGCCGATCCCTGATCCACACAAGGATCTCGGCTATGTGATGGACGCGGTCAGCACCATTCGCCGCGAGCTGAATGGTCGTGTGCCGCTGATCGGCTTCTCCGGCAGCCCGTGGACCCTCGCCACTTACATGGTTGAAGGCGGCTCGTCGAAAGACTTCCGCAAGACCAAGGCGATGCTCTACGACAACCCGCAAGCCATGCACCTGCTGCTGGACAAGCTGGCGCAGTCGGTGACCTCGTACCTCAACGGCCAGATCCAGGCCGGCGCGCAAGCGGTGCAGATCTTCGATACCTGGGGCGGCAACCTGTCGGCGGCGGCGTATCAGGAGTTCTCCCTGGCGTACATGAAGAAAATCGTCAGCGGCCTGATCCGCGAGCACGACGGTCGCAAAGTGCCGGTGATCCTCTTCACCAAGAACGGCGGCCTGTGGCTGGAAAGTATCGCCGACGCTGGCGCCGACGCACTGGGCCTGGACTGGACCTGCGACATCGGCAACGCCCGCGCCCGTGTCGGCGACAAGGTCGCGCTGCAAGGCAACATGGACCCGACCGTGCTCTACGCCAAACCGGAAGCGATCCGCACTGAAGTCGGGCGCATTCTGGCCAGCTATGGCAAAGGCAGTGGCCACGTGTTCAACCTGGGTCATGGCATCACTCCGGAAGTCGACCCAGAGCACGCCGGTGCGTTCCTGCGCGCGGTGCATGAACTGTCGGCGCAGTATCACAAGTAAGATTTTGACACGACCGCCCGAATGCAATGTTCGGGCGGTAATTGATTTTTGTATGTTTAAGTTGAACGTGCAATAAACCTTGTTCGTAAAGATTGTTTACTTTGTGCAGTTTCTGTTAATGGTTTTCTCGTTGACGTTGATAATTAAGAGCCTTGTAATGGCGCCACTTGTTTATCAGGATGGTTGCAATGAAAAGGGTTGGATATTCGCGTCTCCAGATTGCTTTGCACTGGATATCTGCGGCAGTAATTTTATGGGCTCTGTTGTCTGGCTTCTATGTGTCAGTCATTAAAGTTGCAGCGGAAACAAAATCGATAGTCGGATTTATAAATGTTTCGGTGACGGCTTTATTTATTCCGATATTTATACTGAGATTGTATGTTTCTGTCAGAGGCTCTCACACCACTTGCGAGGTGGACAGGACCTTTTTGGAGCGTCTGGCGAGTTGGATGCATAAGTCTATTTATCTGATGACGGCGGTTGTCTTGCTCACAGGAATATTAATGATGGATCGACCGATCAATATATTTGATCTGGTTCTTATTCCGGCGCCGCTGAACGATCTACAGTGGATTGATCGGTTCTTCGTCATCCATGTTTGGGCGTGCGTGATGTTACTGGTTCAAGTAGCGCTACACATCGCAGCCGTTATCAAACACGAAATGTGTGGGCGCCGAATCCTGAAAAAAATGGTGTTCTGACTCAAGCGGGAGCGCTGCCACCGAGGGGCGGCAACTTCGCCAGTTTCAACGCCACCAACAGCGCGATCATCAACAGGGCGCCAATAAACAGGCCGATGCCATTCCACCCGCCGAGATGCCAGAACACCCCGCCAGCCGTGCCGGCAATACTCGACCCGGCGTAATAGCTGAACAAATACAACGACGACGCCTGGCCCTTGGCCTTGGTCGCGCGCCGGCCGATCCAGCTGCTCGCCACCGAGTGCGCGCCGAAGAAGCCGAAGGTGAAGATCAGCATGCCGACGATCACCAGCAACAGCGGTGTGAACATAGTCAGTGCAAGGCCGGCGAACATCAGTGCGATGGTTGCCCACAGCACTTTGCGCCGCCCCAGTTTGTCCGCCAGTGAACCGATCTTCGCCGAGCTGTAGATGCCCGACAGGTACACCAGCGACAGCAAACCGACGAACACCTGATCGAGGTTGTACGGCGCGGCCAGCAGGCGATAGCCGATGTAGTTGAACAGGGTGACGAAAGCGCCCATCAGCACGAACGCTTCAAGAAACAGCAGCGGCAGGCCGGCGTCGCGAAAGTGCATGGTGAAGCCATCAAGCAGGCTGCGTGGATGCAGCGAGCGCGAGCGGAAGTTGCGCGATTCGGGAAGGATCTTCCAGAACACCGCCGCTGCGACCAATGCCAAACCGCCGATCACCAGCATCGCCGTGTGCCAGCTGACAAAGTCGATCAGCACCCCGGTGATCAACCGCCCGCTCATCCCGCCAATTGCGTTGCCGCCGATGTACAGGCCCATCGCCAGACCGATGTGCTGCGGATGGATTTCCTCGCTCAGATACGTCATCGCCACCGCCGCCAGACCACTCAACGACAGCCCGATCAGCGCGCGCATGATCAGCACACCGTGCCAGCTCGGCATCATCGAGCTGGCGATGGTGCACAACGCGGCGGCGAACAGTGCCGCGACCATCACCGGTTTGCGTCCGACCCGGTCGGAGATCGGCCCGGTGATCAACAGCCCGACGGCCAGCATGCCGGTCGCCACCGACAGAATCAGGCTGCTCTGCGCGGCGTTGATCGAATACTCGTGAGACAGCAGCGGCATCATTGGCTGCACGCAATACAGCAAAGCGAAGGTCGCGAAGCCACCGCTGAACAGCGCGAGCACCGTGCGCATGAACATCGGCGTGCCTTTTTCGATGTAGATCTCCTGCAGCTCGGCGATGACATCGTCCGTCGCGGCAGGCGGAACTTCATGGGCAAGAGGGGCGGCGGCGGTTTTCACATCAGACCTCGGAGGGCACGGCCAGGCAGGCAATGAAAAAATCATATAGCTGGCTAATGTTTCTATCCAATATATTGTTCGACCTGTTTGATAGCTTTAACGACCTAGTGGGGTTTCCATGGAATTGCGTCATCTGCGCTACTTCATCGCCGTCGCCGAAGAACTGCATTTCGGCCGCGCCGCACAGGTGCTGGGGATTTCTCAGCCACCGCTGAGCCAGCAGATCCAGGCGTTGGAGCAAGAGGTCGGCGCGCGGTTGTTCGAGCGCACCAATCGTCGGGTCGAGCTGAGCGAGGCCGGCCGATTGTTTCTGCAGGAGGCGCGACTGGTGCTGGCGCAAGTCGACAAAGCGGCGGACGTTGCCCGGCGTGCGCAACTCGGCGAACTCGGCGAATTGAAGATTGGCTTCACCTCGTCGGCGCCGTTCAACTCGACCATTCCCCAGGCGATTTTTGCTTTTCGCCAGCGTTTCCCGGCAGTGCACCTGAACCTGCGGGAGATGAGCAGCACCATGGTCGCGGATGCGCTGGTGGATCAGTCGATCGAAGTAGGGATCATGCGCCCGCTGGGCCTACCGGATTCGCTGAGTGTGGTGGAGCTGATGCGTGAGCCGCTGGTGGCGGTGCTCGGCTCCAAACATCCGTTGGCGCAGGGCAGCGAGGAAGGCTTGTTCCTCTCGGCGCTGGCGCTGGAGCCGTTCGTGTTCTTTCCACGCAGCTATGGCAGCGGTTTGTATGCGCAACTGCTCAGTCTGGCCCGCGATGCCGGATTCAGTCCGCACTTCGCCCAGGAGGCGGGTGAGGCGATGACCATCATCGGACTGGTCGCAGCGGGGCTGGGGGTTTCGGTGTTGCCGGCGTCCTACCAGCGGATGCGCATTGATGGTGTGGTCTATCGACCACTGCTCGATCCGGAGGCGGTGTCGGCGGTGTGGCTGGTGCAGCGCAAGGATCAGAAATCGCCGATGGCCAAGGCGTTTGTCGAACTGCTGACACGCAAGGTTGAGCCTTCAAAAGCTTGATTGCTGCGCAATCAAATCGCGAGCAGGCTCGCTCCCACAGGGGAACGCATTCCAAGGTTGGAGCGAGCTTGCTCGCGAAGGCGTCAACTCGAACACCAACGCCCCTCAGGGCAACCGCACCAGATCCCCCTTCAACGCCACCCGCGTCACAAATACCCCGGCCCGGCACTCATAGGTATTCAAATCCTTGCGCACATGCTGGTCGTAATAACTGACGATATTGACCACCGCATTCGCCCCGACCCGTTTGGCATCGGCCTGCAACTTGATCAGGTTCGACTGCAGCACCCACTCGCAGGAATCGTGATCACTCTTGTTGAAGCCGTTGGTCTTCAGATCACTGACCACATCCCGGCGCAACAAGCGCTGCGTGCCCTGCGGCCCGTTGCCGATCAGATAGAACTTCACACTGCCATCCAGCCGCCCGGCGCGAATCGCATCCGAGAGCACGGTTTCGAACGGCATGTACATCAGGTTGGTGGCGTGGCTGGCGCTAGGCAATAACCCGAGGAGCGTGGCGGCGATCAGGGCTTTCACTTGCATGGTCATCTCCTTGACGGTGAAAGAGAACCGCGAGTGCTCGAACAATGGGCTCGCCGTTCTGGCAGGCGATGGTTGAGGCCCGCAGGGCGAGTGTAGTTGTCGTTCAGGTGATGAGAGGAGTCAGCCCTTTACATTTCTGGTAACGGAACTGCTTTAGGGAAAGTTGCGGTAAATGCGCAAAATCAGTTCTTTTTAGTGAGTGCCATGGATGCCACTTCTCTATCAGCCCAAGGAGGGCAGTGTTCTGATCTGTGATTTCAGAGGTTTTGAAGTACCGGAGATGGTCAAAATCAGGCCCGTGGTGGTGATACGCAAGCACCGATCCAACAGTTTGTTGGTGACTGTGGTGCCGTTGAGTACAACTGCGCCGGATTGTGTGCTGGAGCATCATCTGGAGCTCGCCAGCCATCTTCAAGGTGCCCGTTCAACCTGCTGGGCAAAATGCGACATGGTAGCGACGGTCAGTCTTGCGCGACTGGACAGGATCAGAAGTAAAGACCGTCACGGAAAGCGTGTTTACTTGATTTCACATCTTGCAACAGACGAGTTTTACGCCATCAAGACTGCGGTTAGAAAGGCCTTGGGCGTGTAGTAGCCGTTGAGAGGGTGCACCGAAGCCAATTGCCATCCATTGCTGGTAATGACATTTCAGGCAATACTGCCGGCGTTCCCGAAAGGGGCTTGTGAGACTCTGAGGATCCTGGGCAACCAGCCATCACAGAGCCAGACAGGTGGAAGGGCGATGACAAGCCAACCTGTTTGTGAAAGGGCGCCGCAAGGCGCCCTTTGTCGTTTCTACAGTTCAATCAATCAACGTGCGCCAAATCCCCACGCAACGCCACGCTCGACACCACAAGGCCGGCGCGGCACTGGAATTTCTCGGTGTCTTTGTACAGGTCGCGCTGGTCGACGCTGGCGATGTTGATCACGGCGTTGGCGTCGGCTTTTTTCGCGGCGTTCTGCAGGGTGGCGAGAGCCGACTGCAGGGCCCAGAAGCAGGCGTCGGCGTCGGATTTGTTCGAGCCATTGGTCTTGCGGCTGCTGCTCACGGTGTCGAGTTTGCGCACTTGCTTGGGCAGGGTTTCGCCGGCCAGGTAGAACTTCACGCTGCCGTCGAGCAGGCCGGCGTCGGTGGCGCGTTTGACGCCCTCGCGAAAGCTCAGGTAGGTCGGTTCGTCGGCGCCTTGCTTGACGATGCCCAAGTCGTTGACGAACTCGATGTCCGGGTTGATCGACAGTTCCTTGAGCACGTTGTCGCGCAGGCGGTTGACCCAGCGATTGTAGTTGCCGTGGATCTTGCCGTCCTTGGCGTCGAGGCCGTAGCTGCTGCGGTAGTCAATTTCAAACGAGGTCGGGCTGAACGGGATGTCGACTTCGGCGTGGTGACGGCCGCGTACGGTAATCGCCGCTTTGATCATGCCCGGGCGCACCGACTGCACCACCCACTGGCGATCATTGAGTGCGGTGACGATGGCGCGGCTCATCTGTTGCTGGGTGAAGCCGAGGTTGGGCGAGAACTCTTCCTTGGCGTTGTAAACCGGTTTGCTGGTGCAACCGCCGAGCACAAAGGCCAGGGCCAGCAGGGCGGCGATGCGGTGAAACTGAGTCATTCCCTTCACTCCAAACGTGTTGCGGTCAGTGCCAGCGGCGGAAAATCAACGAGGTGTTGACGCCACCAAAAGCGAAATTGTTGTTCATCACGTACTCGTGATGCATCTGGCGGAATTCGCCGCGCAGGTAATCGAGCTTGCCGCAGTGCGGGTCGACCTCGTCGAGGTTGAGCGTGTGCACATACAGGTCGCGATTCATCATCTCGATGCTGAACCATGACTCCAGCGCCCCGCAGGCCCCCAGCGTGTGGCCGAGGAAACTCTTCTGCGAGCTGATCGGCATGTGTTCGCCGAACAGACTGCTGGTCGCTAGTGTTTCGGCAATGTCGCCCTGTTCTGTAGCGGTGCCGTGACCATTGACGTAACCGATGGCATCCGGCGTCAGCCCGGCGTCTTCCAGCGCCAGTTCCATGGCGCGGCGCATGGTCACCTGCTCGGGGCGGGTGGTGTGCTGGCCGTCGGCGTTGCTGCCGAAACCGACAATCTCGGCGTGGATCCGCGCACCGCGCGCCAGCGCATGCTCCAGCTCTTCGAGCACCAGCATGCCGCCGCCTTCGCCGATCACCAGACCGTCGCGGCCCTTGTCGTACGGACGTGGGCTGGTCTGTGGCGCGTCGTTTTTCAGGCTGGTGGCGTACAGCGCGTCGAAGACCATGGCTTCGGTCGGGCACAGCTCTTCGGCACCGCCGGCGAGCATCAGCGGCAGCCGTCCGAACTTGATCGCCTCGTAGGCGTAACCGATGCCCTGACTGCCGCTGGTGCAGGCGCTGGACGTCGGGATCAGGCGTCCGGTGAGGCCGAAGAAAATGCTGATGTTGGCCGCGGTGGTGTGCGGCATCATCCGCACGTAGGAGTTGGCGTTGAGGCCTTCGGCCACCGAGTTGAGCAGCATGTTGCCGAACGCCTTGATCTCGTCGGTGCTGCCGGTGGATGAGCCGCAGGCCACACCCATGCGTCCGTCCTTGATCGATTCGTCACCGAGCAGGCCGGCGTCAGCCAGCGCCTGTTCCGCCGCACCCACCGCCAGCCGTGACACCCGGCCCATGCTGCGCAGTTGCTTGCGGGTCCAGTGCGGCGGCACGACAAAATCATCGATCGGCCCGGCGAGACGGGTGTTGAGTTCGCTGAAGCGGTCCCACTCGTCCATCCGGCGGATGCCGCTGCGGTTGGCCGCGAAGTTGCCGGCGATGGTCTGCCAGTCGCTGCCCAGCGAGGTGATGCCGGCCATGCCGGTGACGACAACGCGCTTCATCAGCACAAGCCTCCGTTGACCGCCAGGACCTGGCGGGTGATGTACGAGGCTTCCGCCGACATCAGGAAATTAACCGCAGCAGCGACCTCTTCCGGGGTGCCCATGCGTTGTGCGGGGATCATTTTCATCAGCTCTTCCACCGGCACGTTTTCGTCGAGCATCGCCGTGTCGATCAGGCCCGGCGCGACGCAGTTAACGGTGATTTTGCGCTTGCCCAGTTCGATCGCCAACGCTTTCGCCGCACCGATCACCCCGGCCTTGGAGGCGCTGTAGTTGACCTGGCCACGGTTGCCGATCAATCCCGACACCGAGGTGATGCAGACGATCCGACCGGCGGCGCGACGACGGATCATCGGCATCATCACCGGGTGCAGGACGTTGTAGAAACCATCGAGGTTGGTGCGCAGCACCACGTCCCAATCGTCATCGCTCAGCGCCGGAAAAGCGCCATCGCGGGTCAGGCCGGCGTTGAGCACCACGCCGTAATAGGCACCGTGGGTTTCGACGTCGGCTTCGAGGATGGTTTTGCAGGTTTCGCGGTCGGCGACGTCGAATTGCAGGATGCGCGCGTTGCGGCCCAGCGCTTCAACTTCGGCTTTCACCGCCTGGGCTTCAGCCACGCCGCTGCGGCAGTGCAGGACGATGTCGTGCCCGGCCTGCGCCAGACGCAAGGCAATGGTGCGGCCGATGCCACGGCTGGAGCCGGTGACCAGTACGGATTCAGTCATCGTTCGACTCTCTGGTTTGTTCAAGGTATTGGCTGGGCTGCGGCGGGCGGAAAACGTTCAAGCGTGCACTGGCCTCGATGCCGGGGGCGTTGATGTGGCATTCGAAAACACCCATGCCGTTGTCGTCTTCCAGCGAACGGATGCCATGGATAGTCAGTTCGCTGCCGGCCGGAAACGCCTCGACGTTGCACTCGAACTTGCGGGTGCCGAGGAGGAAGCCGAGCTCGACCGGTTTGCCCTTCAAGCGAGCATGACAACCGGCGAAGGCGGCGACGCTCTGCGCCATCAACTCGATGCCGACCCACGCCGGCAGGCTGCCGTCGGGCATGCTGAACAAGCCGTCGGGCTTGACCGTGAGGCGGGTGTGGATCTGCTCCTCGTCGAAGCTGAGGATGCGGTCGATCAGAATCATGTCGCCAGCGTGGGGCAGCAGTTCGGCGAGCGGCCAGTCGTTCATGGGGCGTCTCCGATAATCAGGCTGACGTTGTTGCCGCCGAAGGCAAACGAGTTGCTCATCAGGTAGCGGGGTGCAATGGACGACAGGCGTTCGCTCGCGGTCACCCACTTCAACGCCGGCAAGTCGGGGTCGGGCTGGGCGTCCCAGACGTGTGGCGGCAGGGCGTGCTGCGGGTTGTCGGCGCTCAGGCTCAGCCAGCAGAACGCCGCTTCGAGGGCGCCGGCAGCGCCGAGGGTATGGCCGGTCATCGGCTTGGTCGACGAGCAGGCCACGCCGTCGGGGAACAGCGTGGCGACCGCCAGACTTTCCATCGCATCGTTGTGCTGGGTCGCGGTGCCGTGCAGGTTCAGGTAGCTGATTTGCGCCGCTTGCAGCTGTGCGCGGCTCAAGGCTTTCTGCATCGCTTGCAGGGCGCCGCGGCCGCTCGGTTCCGGCGCGGAAATATGGTGCGCGTCGGAGCTGGCGCCGCTGCCGAGCAGGGCAATGGCCGGGCCGTCGCTGCGCTGCTTGCTCATCAGGAACAGCACCGCCGCTTCGCCGATGTTGATGCCGTTGCGGTTGGCCGAAAACGGATTGCAGCGCTCGTCGGACACCGCTTCCAGCGCGCTGAAACCGTTGAGCGTCAGTTTGCACAGGCTGTCGACCCCGCCGCACAGCACCGCATCGCACAGGCCCAGATCGAGCAGACGCTGCGCGCTCATCAACGCCCGCGCACTGGACGTGCAGGCGGTGGAAATCACATAGGCCGGGCCGCTGAGTTGCAGCCAGTCGGCGAGAAAATTCGCTGGGGCGCCGAGTTCCTGTTGCCGATAGTCGTACTCGGCCGGGAACTGCTGCTCACGAAGGTAGTGCGCCAACCCGCGACTGGCTTCGTCGATCCCCGAGGTGCTGGTGCCGAGCACCACGCCGATGCGCGCGCGACCATAGGTCTGGATCGCCCGATCGATGTCCTCGCGAATCTGCAGTGCGGCTTCCAGCAGCAGTTGATTATTGCGGCTGCTCTGGTCGGCCAGTTCGGCCGGAATCGCCGCCAGTTCACCGTGCACCGCCGCCACCGGCAACTCACGCCCGGCCACCCAGCCGGACTCGCGGCGCATGCCCGAGCAGTCACCGGCAAACAGGTTGTGCGCGACCTGGTGCTTGTCGCGGCCCAACGCGCAGATCACGCCGAGGGCATTGAGGTAGGCAGTCATGGCGTCGGTTCACCGAGAGGAGAAACCCGATAGTGCGGGCCTTGGGGCAGATTCAATTGGAAACTCAACGGTTGTGCATAACGGATCGTCCAGCGCGGCACCAGCGTGCGTTGCTCGCCCTGCTGCTGCGCGGCGGGATAATTGCGCGCCAGTTCGCCGGAGGGGGTCAGGGCGAACAGCAGCGCGGCAAACAGCTCCCGGGCTTCCGGGTTGGGCGGCAATAGCCCGTCGGCCTGCCAGCGACCGTCGATCAGTTGTTGACGCGCCTGGGGGATGCCCAGCGGGTCCATCATCGACCAGCGGATGCCGGAGCCTTCGCGCTGGATCACCAGCAGCCAGTCCTGGCGTTGATCGGCCTGTTGGCGTTCGATGTGCAGTTGCAGCGGTAACGGCAGCGTCGGGTTGCTCGCGGGCAGCGGGGCCTGGCTGGCGCAACCACTCAACAGGGCGAACATCACCAACATCAGCCACACCGCAAACCTTGTAGGAGTGAGCCTGCTCGCGATGACGGTGGCACATTCGAAAAACATGTCGGCTGACCCACCGCTATCGCGAGCAGGCTCACTCCTACAGGTTATGTGTCGCATCAGAGACCACCTTCAAGCGGCTTGCGCGCGACGACATTCACCAACGTTTCCTCACGCTCGCCAAACGGCTTCGGCCGGCGCAACCCGAACCGCTCCAGCAAGCCGAAATCCTTCGAACGACTCCACCACAAATACGGGTACGAGACATTGCGTTCGCCAAACTCGAAACCCTGCTGGCGAATCATCTCCAGGTACTGCGCCGCGCTCTTCTGCACATGCATCGGATGGCGGAACAGCCAGCGAATCACCCAGGTATCAATGTAAGCCTCGGTGGACTCGGCGAACAGCAGATAACCACCCGGCTTCAGTACGCGGTAGAACTCGGCGAGGGCTTTTTCCTGTTCGACCAGATGATGAAAGGTCTGATGGCAGAACAGCAGGTCGACACTAGCGTCCGCCACGTTGAGCGTCGCGCAGTCACTGCCGATCAGCTCCACATCGAAACCCTGACGCGCCGCTTCTTCGGCGCTCAATTCAAGGCTATGCGGATCGGCATCGACACCGATCAAGCGCTGCGGGGCGAAGGTCTGGCGCAAATGCCGGAACGACTTGCCCTGACCACAACCGGCATCCAGCAGCACCGGATTGGCCGGCAGCGACTCGCTGAACAGCCCGCGCAAATCGTTGATCGCCACGCGCAACACGTGGTGCTGCCAGGTGTGGCTGCGCAGGAACCAGAAACCGAAGCGGGTTTCCTCGACGTAGCTGTCGCTCAAGTAATTCATGGGGCGTCCTTTGCACAGAGTTCGGAAATCATCTTCAACCGGCGGCGCGCTTCGCTGACGAACGGGTTGCGTTCATCCCAGGCATAACCGGCGAGGATCGAGCAGATCATTCGGCGAATCTCCGCCTGACTGTCTTGATAAAAAATCACGTCCTGAAAGGTGCCGGCATACCAGCCTTCGACGTAGCAGCGGAAGGTGTCGACCCCACGTTTGAGCGGTTCGGCGAACTCGCGCTGCCAATCGACGGTTTCGCCCTGCAACTGCCGGTGCAGGACGGCGGCGGCCATGCTCGCCGAACGCATGGCGATGGTCACGCCGGAGGAGAACACCGGGTCGAGAAATTCCGCGGCGTTGCCGAGCAGGGCGAAGCCGGGGCCATGCAGGGTTTTCACATTCGCCGCATAACCACCGAGGGTGCGCGCCGGAGTGTCCCACACCGCGTTGTTCAGCACGCCGGCGAGGCTTGGGGTTTCGGCGATGAAGCCGCGCAGGCAGGCGTCCAGATCGCTGTCGCGACCCTTGAAGTGTTCGGCGGCAGCCACCACGCCCACCGAGCAGCGCCCGTTGCTGAACGGGATCGTCCAGAACCAGATGTCGCGGTGCTCAGGGTGGGTGGTGACGAGGATCTTCTCGCGGTCGAAGGCCGGATTGTCGATGTGATCTTCAACGTGGGTGAACACCGCCTGGCGCACCGGGAAATTCGATGGAGCCTCCAGATCAAGCAAACGCGACAGCACGCGCCCGTAGCCGCTGGCGTCGAGCACGAAATCCGCTTCGACGCGGTACTCGCTGCCGTCTTCGCGTAGCACGTCGAGCTGCGGTTTGGCCCGGTCGAAATCAACGCGGACGATGGCATCGCCGTAACGGATCTCGGCACCTTGCAGTGCAGCCTGATCGGCCAGCAGCTTGTCGAAATCGGCGCGCTGCACCTGGAACGTGGTGGGTTTACCTGCGGTGAAGGTGTCGCTGAAATCGAAGGCGCTGTAGCGCTCGCCCCAAGCGAACGCAGCACCGGTCTTGCGCTGGAAGCCGGCGGCGTTGACGGCGTCGAGCATGCCGGCCTCTTCGACGAAGTCCAGGCAATGGCTGAGCAGGCTTTCACCAATGGAAAATCTCGGGAAGTGCTGGCGCTCGAGCACCAGCACATCGTGGCCCTTGCGCGTGAGTAGCGCAGCGGCGATGGCGCCGGACGGGCCGGCACCAATGATCACTACCTGACGACGTTGCATTTCAACGGTTGGCACGTGAACTCCCGGGCGCAGTGGCGGTGGTTTTCAGGGGCGCGCGGTGCAGGCCGATCAGGGCCGGCAACAGCGTCGCGATCAGGCCCATCAGCATCAGCGCGAAGTACAGCGCCGGGCTGATCAGCTGTTGTTGCAGCAGCAGGTTGAGAAAGACGATTTCGCTCAGCCCGCGAATGTTCAGCAGCACGCTTTCACGCCAGCGGCTGGCGCCTTCGAACGACGCACCGGCCCAGCCCAGGCCCAGCCAGTTGCCGAGCAGTTTACTGGCAATCGGCAACAGCAGCAGTGCCGCCCATTGCACCGCGCCGAGACTGGCGAGGGCGCTGTGCACGTCAATCTGCACGATACCGAAGGTGAGGATCAGCGGGATCGCGATCCATGTCTGCAAACGGCTCATCCACCGCGCCGGCAATGGCAGCACCAGCGGCACTTTCAGCAAGGCCATGCACAGCAGATAACCGATGCCGAAAATCAGCGCGTTGAGTTTGTAGTGCTCGGCCAGCACCAGCAGCGCAAAGAAACCGAGGCTGTAGGTCAGCGGTCGACGCACGCGCAGCAGATGCAACAGCAGCGGCACGCAGGCCAGTCCCAGCGGCAGCAACAGACTGCTCAGATGCAGACTGCCCTGAGCGAGACCGAACAGCGTCCAGCAGGTCAGGTCGATGAGGATGGCGGTCTGCACCAGACGCCGGGTGGCGGCGGGCGGGTAGTCGATGTGACGCAAATACAGATACAGCACCGGGATCGCCGTGATCGCGAACACCAGCCCAATGGCCAGCGAGTTCAGCCACGGTTGCGCCGGCAGCAGCCAGCAGGCGGCGGCCAGACCGCAGGCGAACGGCACGGCAAAACTCGGCACGGCGATTTTCACGCTCTGGCGGTCCAGCCGCAGGTCGATCACATCACTGAGAATGTGCCCGAGCAACAGCGCAAAACTCAGGCTGTAGAGGTCTTTCAGCCACCCCGGCGCGATCAGTTCGGCACCGCTGAGCTGCCAGCCCGGTTCGATCCAGAAGTACATCAACAACGGCAAACCGAAACTCGCCAGCAGCAACTGGCTGACGATCGGTATCAGGCCGAAATGCCGACCGGCACGGGTCGCCACAGCGAACAGCGCCAAGGCCATCAGCCAGAAACCGACGACCATCACGCTGCCGGCTCCACGACGGCGGCGCGGTGGACGTGACGTCCGGCCCACGGCGCCAGAATGAAACTGAAGGCCAGCCCCAGGCTCACCGACAGGCCGAAATTGCTCACCGCCGGCGTGCTCGACACCGCCAGCAAACCGAACGACAGCCAGGTCGTCAGCGCTGCCAGCAAGGTGCCCAGCAAGCTGACAGCCGCACCGCCGACCTGCTCACGCATGAGGATCGCGTAATCGACGCTGATCGCCGTCACCAGCAGCAGGCCGAACAGGCTGAACAGGGTCAGCGGCTGACCGAGCCAACCGAGACTGGCCAGGCTGCACAGCGCCGCCAGCAGCGGCAAGGCGACGATGCGCAACGCGCCGCCGAAGCCGAACGGCACGGTCAGCACCAGCACAATCAACACGCAGGAGGCGAGTTTCAGTTCGGCGGCGCTGATCTGGGTCGCGGCGAACACGTTGTTCAATTCGCCGAGACGATCCACCAGCATCACCCCCGGCAAGTCCAGCGCTTGCACCCGCAGCAGTGACGGATTGTTCAGGCCTTGCAGGCTGGTCATCGCCGCCACGCCGTCAGCGGTCGGGCCGAGCCACAGCGTACGGTAAGGCTCGCCTAACGGCCCGGCCAGTGCCGCGTCGATGTCTTCGGCAGGCAGGCTCTGCAACTGCTGCAACTCGGTTTGCAACGCCGCGAGCGGTACGCCGAGGTCGAGCAATGGCTGCCAGTATTGCGGCAGTTTGCTCAGTGCCTCGCGCACTTGCTGTTGCTGGCTCGGCGGGCTGAGCAGTTGATCGAGGGCCAGATAACCTTGCAGTTTGTCGAGGTTGACCAGTTGCTGCAGGCGTTCGCTTAACGCGGCCTGACGCTCCAGCAGTTGCTGCTGATTGGCGCCGCGCACGAGGAAGAACTGGCTGGTCGGCTGATAGCCGGTGATGCGCGCGATGGTCTGCGCTTCATCGGTCAGGCGTTGTGGCGCACCGACCCACTGGCGGATGTCGTTCTTGCTTTGCAGCTGCACCAGACCGCCAGCGCAGAACGCGATCAACAGCGCCAGCAGCACCGGGGTGCGCACGTGTTCGAGCAGGGTTTCGCGCAGTTGCACCAAGCGCTCGGCCAGGCGCAGCGGCCATTGCGCCGGTTGCAGCTCAACGTTGTTCAGCAGGGCCGGCAGCAGGCACACCGCCGACAGATAGGCACCGAGCAATCCTGCGGCAGAGAACACCGCGATTTGTGTCAGCGCCGGGAAGGGCGTCCAGGCCAGCGCCAGATAACCGATGGCGCTGGTGATCAGGCTCAGCGTCAGTCCGGAGAGTGTCAGGCGCAGCGCCGGCCAGCTGCGCCACGGCTTGAGGCTCCAGCTTTTCGACAGATAGTGCAGCGGGTAATCCACCGCCACGCCGATCAGGCTGGAACCGAGTACCAGGGTCATCACGTGCATGTGGCCGAACAGCGCCACGCAGGCCACCGCGCCGAACAGCATGCCCACCAGCACCGGCACGAACGCCAGCAGCACCCGCCAGCGGCGAAACGCCAACAGCAGCAACAACAGAATCCCGAGAGTGGCGCCGCCGCCGACCCAGGTCATTTCGCGGGTGGCTTGTTGCTGGCCGTTGGCGGCGTACAGCAGACCGCTGGCGGCCAACAGTTGCACGTCGGCTCTCGCCGCCTGCTCGCGACTGTGCTGCAGCAGATCAGCGACTTTCAGCGGCAGGTTCATGTCGAAGGCATTGCCGGTGGTGCGCGCGCGCAGCAGCACCCAGCGCTTGCCGTCGGCATCGGCGACCAGTGCGCCGCTGCCGATGTCCAGTTGCACCGCGCCGTGTTTCGGCTGGCTGTTCTGAATGCGTCCGGTCAGGCCCAGCCAGTCGTCCTGGCTCGGCACCAGGGTGAAACCGTTGAACGGGTCGAACAGTGCCTGCACCCGTTGCTGAATGAACGCATCGGGATGCTCGGTCAGCAGTTGCCGGTCATCCGCTGAGAGCATCGCCAGTCGCCCTTGCAGCAGTTGCGTGCGCAGCGCTGGCAGATCCGCCTGCAGGTTCCACTGAACCTTTTCGAACAGACCGCTGGCCTGCCATTGCTCGCCGAGGGTCTGCGCCATGGCCACCGCTTGCTGGCGATCGGCGTGGCCGACCAGCACCAGCATTTCCCGATTGAGCGGTTCCTGCATGCGTTGTTCGGCGCGCAGTTCGAGGGCGTCAGGGTTGGTCCCGGGCACCAGTTCCATGAGGTTGGCCGACAGCGGCGCACCGTCGCGCCACTGCCACCCGGCCAGCGCGACGACCGCCAGCAGCAGGATCAGAAACAGCCACGGCAGCCTGCGCTCACTCGGCAAAGTCATGTTGCTCCGCTTCGCTCAACGGTTGACCGGAGGTGCTGTCCTGCATGCGCAGCACGGTGCTGTCGCCCTGGGTTTCCAGCAGTTCGATGGTCTGTACCAGCTCACCGCCGTCGATATTGATCTGATTGAACACTTGCTTGAGCAGCACCGAACGCGGGGTCAGGGTGAGTTTCCACTGCTGTGCGTCGCCGCTCAGGGCCAGTTCGAAATCCCGCTGCAAGCCGCTGCTGTCGCCTTGCAGCACGGCGAGGAACAAACGGTTCTGTTCGGCCCCGGCGCTCTTGTTCGGCAGCAACTGCCAAGCGTTGCCGTCACGACGGGCGATGCCGTTGGCGGTGATGCGGTAATCCTGTTGCAGCGGGGTCTTGAGCAGCCAGAGCAGGCCGTGGTTTTTCGCCAGGACGAAGTTGCCCTTGCTGATCAATGGCTGAGGCAGGGCGCGCAGGTGTTTTTCCTGAATGAACTGGCCGTGGATCACTTCCGGTTTCGCCAGTTGCTCGCTGAGCTGTTGCAGGTCGAAGGCGTTGGCCAGCGTCGACACGGCGAGCAGCGCCATCGCGCCAAGGCATTTGCAGAACAGGTTCATCGCAGCATCCTTTCCACCGCATCGGTGAACACTTTGGGTGAGGCCAGTTGCATCTCGCGGCTGCTGATCTCGACCGCTACCTGCACCGAGCTGGCACGGGTCAGGCGTTCGCCGGTCTGCAGGTCGGTGATCAGATAATTGATCTTCAAGCGGTTCTCCCACTCCACCAGACTGGCGCGTACGTTCAAGCGCTGGCCGAATACCGCGCCGCGCACATAACGCAGTTGCAGGTCGATGATCGGCCACGCGTAACCGGACTCGGACATCTGCGTGTAGTTGTGGCCGATCTGGTCGAGCAGCGCGCAGCGCGCCACTTCCAGGTATTTGACGTAATGCCCGTGCCAGACCACGTGCATAGTGTCGACGTCGAAAAACGGTACGAGGATTTCCGTGTCGGCGTGCAGCACTCCGGCGCTACGCATGCAGCCTCCAGTGTTGCTCGGCGATACGTTGCAGACACAGGCGCAATTCGCCTTCGAGTGCACGGTCTTCGATGACCGGCGGGAAGTCCTTGGCCAGCTCTTCGTGCATGGCGGCCAGCGAAGGTGGCAGCGCGCGTGCGTCTTCATCGCGACCACGCAGCCAGACGCCCTGATTGGCCGCGAGCAACGTGGCGGCGGCGACTTGTTCGGTCAGCTCCAGCACGCGGATCGCGTCACGGGCGGCGATGGTGCCCATGCTCACCTTGTCCTGGTTGTGACACTCGGTGGAGCGTGAGAACACGCTGGCCGGCATGGTGTTTTTCAGCGCTTCGGCGGTCCAGGCGCTGGTGCCGATCTGCACAGCCTTGAAACCGTGGTTGATCATGGCGCGATCCGCCGGGGCGCCGGACAGGTTGCTCGGCAAACCGTGGTTGTAGCGCTCGTCCACCAGCAGCGCGAGTTGCCGGTCGAGCAGGTCGGCGACGTTGGCCACCAGATTTTTCAGGCTGTCCATGGCGAACGCGATGTGCCCGCCGTAGAAGTGCCCGCCGTGCAGCACGCGTTCGGCTTCGGCGTCGATGATCGGGTTGTCGTTGGCGCTGTTGAGTTCGGTTTCGATGAATGAGCGCAGCCAGTTCAGGCTGTCGGCCAGCACCCCGAGCACGTGCGGGGCGCAGCGCAGCGAGTAGCGATCCTGCAGGCGATGCAGTGGCGCGGTCGGCGCGTCGATCGCCAGATCCTTGCGCAGCCATGCGGCGACTTGCATCTGCCCCGGATGCGGCTTGGCGGCGAACAGACGCTCGTCGAAGTGTTCCGGATTGCCTTGCAGCGCGACCACGTTGAGCGCGGTGATGCGCGTGGCCAGTTGCAGCAGATAGTCGGCGCGGGCGAAGGCGAGGCAGGCGAGGCCGGTCATCACCGCCGTGCCGTTCATCAAGGCCAGCGCTTCTTTCGGACGGAGCACCAATGGCGTCCAGCCCAGTTCGCGATGCACGTCGGCCGCTTGCCGGCGTTCGCCACGGAACAGCACTTCGCGCTCGCCGGACAGGGTGGCGGCGACGTAGGACAGCGGCGTCAGATCGCCGCTGGCCCCGACCGAACCTTCTTCGGGGATCAGCGGCAGGATGTCGTGTTCGAGGAAGGCCTGCAGGCGCTCCAGCAGTTCGATGCGCACCCCGGACACGCCGTGACACAGCGACTGCAAACGCGCCGCCAGCACGGCGCGGGTGGCTTGCGCGTCGAGCAGTTTGCCGAGGCCGCAACCGTGGAAGGTGTAGAGATGACGCGGCAGTGCCTCGACGTGATGCAGCGGCACCGCGACCACGCAGGAATCGCCGTAACCGGTGGTCACGCCGTAGATCACGCCTTCCTTGTCCAGCAGCGAATCGAGGAACCGTGCGCCTTTGGCGATGCGCTCGCGGTAAGCGGCGTCGCTCTGCAACTGCACGGGCGCCTGACGGTTGGCCAGGGCCAGCACGTCTTCGATGCGCAAAGGGCGTTCGCCGAAGGTTACCGGCTCATGGGTTGGCGTCGTCATCGGTCTTCCAGAAAGGGTAAAAGTTGAACCATTGGTGCGGGGCTTCGAGGCAATAGTGACTCAGGCGCTGCGCATAGCGGGTGGCCCACTGATGAATGACCTGCTCGCGCTCGCGGCGTGTCCAGGTCACGCTGTCGGCGAACGGCTCGAGGGTCAGGCGATAGTGGCCGTCCGGTTGTTTCAGGCACATCAGCAGATTGACCGGACACTTGAGCAAACCGGCCAGCAGCCACGGGCCTTGCGGAAGCGCTGCCGGGTGGCCGAGAAAGTCCACGCTGACGCTGCGCCCGCCATGCAACGGCACGCGGTCGCCGGCAATCGCCAGCCATTCGCCGCGCTCCAGGCGTTCGTGCAGTTGCAGCATGATCACCGGATCCAGTTCGCTGACCTGAATCAGGCGCAGATTGGTCGCCCCGGCCTCGCCCAGCAAGCGGTTGAACTGCTCGGCGTGCTTGGTGTGCACCAGCACGTTCATGGTGACCTTTTCGCCAATCTCCGCCAGCGCGCGGCAGACTTCGAGGTTGCCTAGGTGCGCGCCGACCAGCAGTTGCCCGCGACTGCCGCGCAACTGATTGCGCAGCAATGCCGGGTCGATGATTTCGATCTGCTCGATGCGCAGCTTGCCGTTCCACACGTCGAGCTTGTCGAGCAGCGAATCGGCGAACGCCATGAACTGGCGGAACACCCGCCAGTAACTCGGGCGCAATTCGGCGCGGTTGCTCCAGTCGGCCAGCCGTTGCTGGTATTGCCAGGCACTGTTGCGCGCGGTGCGGCCGAACAGGAAGAAGTACAGGACGATACCGTACAGCAGCGGACTGAGCAGGCGTCGGCCAAGCACTTTGGCGGCGAACGCGGTGAATTTCATCAGCAGGAAGCTGCCGCGCTCTTCGCGGTCGGCCCAGTGCTTCTTGTCGGTCTCGACGCTCATGTGCGCCACCGGCGCCAGAGGATGACGGGCAGGCGCAGCAGCATGCCGAAGAACAACCGGGTGTGCATGCTGGAAATCAGCGCGTTGTCGTGGAACAGGCGGAAGTGCGAGACGCCGTCCAGCGGGTAATGCACGCTGGTCTGCAGCCAGCGCATCGGCTGGTTGCGCCACGCCAGACGCACGAGGATGTCGGAGTCGAAATCCATGCGCTTGCCGACCCGCGCCGAGTCGATCACCGCCAGCGTCGGGGCCAGCGGATAGACGCGAAAGCCGCACATCGAATCGCGGATCTGCAGCGACAGCGTATTGATCCAGACCATCACGTGGGTCAGATAACGTGCGTACAAGCGGCCCTTGGGCACGCTCTCGTCGAACAGCGGATAACCGCAGATCATGGCGTGCGGATGGGCGCGGGATTCCTCGACGAAACGGGCGACGTCGTGCAGGTCGTGCTGGCCGTCGGCGTCAACTTGCAGGGCATGGGTGAAGCCCAGGCGCGCCGCTTCGCGCAGGCCGGTCATCACCGCGCCGCCCTTGCCCTGATTGAGGGTCAGGCGCACCAGATGCACGCTTTCGCGTTCGGCCAGCGCATCCAGCACTCGCGCGCAGGACGGGGTGCTGGCGTCGTCCACCAGAATGCACGGCAGGCCTTGGGCGAGCAGCGCGTCGACCACGGTGCCGATCGCGGTTTCATGGTTGTAGACCGGAATTACGGCGCAAGGGTTATGCATCGGCGGCTCCTAGCAGGATTCGTCCGCTGGAGCAGGTCGCGGTGTCGTTACGGTAGGCGAAATACAGTTTGTCGCGCTCGGGATCGAAACGCAGGTGCAGCTGGATTTCATCGCCCGGGCGCACCAGTTGCTGGAATTTCAGCACTTCCATGCCGGCAAATTTGCCGGCCAGGTTCAGCAGTTGTCGGCCAAGGTTCAGCGCCCATTCGACCTGTACCACACCGGGCAGCACCGGGGCCTTGGGGAAGTGGCCGCTGAAGTAGGCCAGGTCCGGCGGAACACTCAATTGCAGGCTCCACTCGCCGTCGGTTTCGACCTGCTCCAGCACTTCCGGGGCTTTCGGCCGTGGCGCCAGCAGCAGCGCTTCGATGTCGGCCTGCGGCAGCTTGCCCTGGCTGTTCAGCGGCAGTTGTCGCACCAGACGCCAGCGCCGGGGCAAGGCCAGGGCTTCGCAATGCTGGCTCAGGTGTTTGCGCAGGGCTTCGGTCAGGCTGCGACGACCGTGTTCGCGCAAGGCAAACAGGCCGGCGTCGCTGAGCACCAGCAAGGCGCCAAGTACCGCGCGGTTTTCCTGAACCACGCCCAGCCGTGCTTCGGCGACCCACTCGTGGGCGACCAGTGCCTGTTCGAGCATCGGCAGGGAGATGCGCTTCTCTTCGAGTTTGACGATGCGGTCCAGCCGCCCGAGCAGTTCGAAACGTCCGTCGGCGGCGATGCGCACGGCATCGGCGGTATGTTCGACATGCCCGGCCGGCAGATAGGGAGAAGCGATCAGCAGGGCGCCTTCGCTGTCCTGGCTTAGCTCAACCCCGGCGAAGGGCTGCCACAGACTGGCGCCCTGACGCCAGGCTATGCCGCCGGTTTCCGAGCTGCCGAGGATTTCGGTCGGCCACTGTTGCAGGCGTTGCTGCAGGCTCTGCGCCGCGTCTGCGGGTAAAGCGCCGCCGGAGGAAAACACTTGGCGCACGGCGCTCAGGGCCGGCCAGTCGAGGTTATCGCCCATGCGCTTGAGCAATGCCGGGCTGCCGACCCAGGCGAAGGCCGGGTGTTCGCGGCTGGCGCGCTGCAGGTCTTCCGGAAACGCCAGTTGCCTGCGCACGAACGGGCGTCCGGCGCACAGTGGCCACAGCACCCGGAACAACAAACCGTAGATGTGCTGGGTGGCGACGCTGCCGATGATCCAGGCTTCTCCCAGATCCGCGCCCCACAGTTGCTCCAGTGCTTCGACCTCGTTGGCCAGTTGGCGCAGAGTCTTGTCGATACGCTTGGGCTCGCCGCTGGAGCCGGAGGTGCACAGGCTCAGGCGGCACTGCTCGAGGTCGAGTTCAGCACCGGGCAGGGCCGGCTGCAGCAGATCGCTCAAGTGAACATCCGCGCTGTGATCGGTCAGCCATAGATCGACTTCATTCGACCAGCGCTGGCGGGTCTGCGCTTGCAGGTCAGCGGGCAGCAATACACTGACACCCGCACGCCAGGCCCCGAGCAGGGCGATGGCGAGGTCGGCGGCATCTTCCAGATGCACCGCCATGCGCTGCACGCCGCGTGCCTGCAGGCCGGCGGCAACGCTCAGCGCCTGCTCGCGCAGTTGCGTGTGGTCGAGCGCCGGGGCGGCGCTGATCGCGCGCTCCGGCAGGGCCTTGAGCAACAGTTGCTCAAGTTTTATCCAGTTCATTTACGGCCTCTTACCCGTTGTCGTATCAGCCATTCAATGGCAAACATCAGGCCGATCAATCCGTAGGAGATCAGGCCGGTGTACAACATCCACCAATGCAGCGGCGCCCACAGGGTCAGGAGCGCGGCGCACAAACCGTTGCAGAAGAAAAACACGCTCCAGGCCACCGTGACCTGGCGGGTGTAGCGGATCGCTTCGGGCGGCAATTGCGGCTCGCGCAATCGCGCCAGACGCTCGACCATCGGCGGCCCGTATTTCAGGCTCAGGCTGAACAGCACCAGCATGAAGCCGCTGATCAGCACCGGATACCAGCGCAGCAACAGCGGACTGTCGAACAGCGCCAGCAGCAGGCAGAACACGATCGCTACGCAGGCCATCCAGCGGCTGCCGGGTTCGCGCTCGCCGGTCAGCGCGCGCGCCAGCCACAGCCCGCCCAGCAGCAGTCCGAACTGCCACGGGGCGAAATGCTCCATGCCGAAATACACCGCAAAGGGGTACAGCAGCCCCGCCAGCAGCAGGCCGAGGCCGATCAATCGGCTCATGCGGCCGGTTGAACCAGACGGTAGACCGCCTCGACCACGTCACCGACGGTGCGCACCGATTTGAATTCTTCGGCGGCGATTTTCTTGCCGGTCTGGCGTTTGATGTGATCGATCAGGTCGACCGCGTCGATGCTGTCGATCTCCAGATCCTGATACAGGTTGGACTCCAGGCTGATCCGCGCCGGATCCAGTTCGAACAGCTCGACCAAGGCATCGCGCAGGGTGTTGAAAATGTCGTCACGAGTTTGCATGGTCCGGTCTCAAGCTGCCTGTTTTGCCGTGACGAACGCCGCAAGGCTCGCCACATTGGTGAAGTGGTTACGGGTGTCTTTGGCGTCGGCGTCGATCTTGATACCGTACTTTTTCTGGATCGCCAGACCCAGTTCCAGTGCGTCGACCGAATCCAGGCCCAGGCCTTCGCCGAACAGCGTCTGCTCGTCGCCGATGTCGTCGACGCTGATGTCTTCGAGGCCCAGGGCGTCGATGATCAGCAGTTTTATTTCACGGTGCAGATCGCTCATCTTCGGCGAGCTCCTTAATGTAGTAAGAGTGCAAATAATCATTGAGCTTGCGCGAGGCCTGCGGTGCCGGGCCTTGCGTGGCGAAAGTCTGTGGATCTATATCGGCCCCGACACGAAAACTGAAGTGCACGCGGCGGTGGGGGATGCGATACCAGGGTTCGGCCTTGGTCAGGGTGGTCGGATTGACCTTGATGGCCACTGGCGTAAGGATTTTCGCACCGCGCAGGGCAATCGCTGCAGCCCCCCGATGAAAGGCTGGCGCCTGACCAGGTTGAGTGCGCGTGCCCTCGGGGAAAATGATCAGGGTCTGGCCGTTTTGCAGGGACTCGGCGGCAGCGTCGAGCATGTCCATGCTGCCGTCGTTGCTGATGTATTCGGTACTGCGCAGCGGGCCGCGGGTGAAGGGGTTTTCCCACAGGCTTTTCTTCACCACGCAATTGGCCTGGCGCACCAGGCCGATCAGGAACACCACGTCGATCAGCGACGGGTGGTTGGCGATGATCATCTGCCCTGGACGCCCGAGGCGTTCGGCCCCTTGAATGTCATAAGTCAGTACACCGGTGCGGGCCATGAACCGCACGAAAAACCAGAACAGCCGACTGACGGTTTGCCGTGCGCGTTGACGATGCCTGAGCGCGTCACCCGGCAGACAGCCGAGCAGCGGAAATACCAGCAAGCGCAGGCAGAGCCCGCCGAGCCCGAACAGGGTGAAACTGGCGGCGGTGGCCAGCAAGCGCCAGTAATAGGCGTCGCGGTTCTTCTCGGTCACGGGTTGCGTTGCCAGGTCCATACACGATTTTTCCAGGCATGTTGGCAATGGGTTTGCTGACCGAGCAGGGCGCGCAACAGATTCAGCGCGTGGGGCCAGTGCGCTTTGGACACTGTTTCCTGGCCGCTGTTCAGGGTCAGCCGCCAGTCGGTACCGGGGGTGAGCAGCAGACCCAGCGCATAAGGGAACGGCACGTCGTCGACCCACTGCGAATAGGCCTCGGGCGGCTGTTCTTCGGTGATGATCAGCAGCACCGCGGGAGCGCCTTCAGCGAGCAGGGCGGAGGCTTCAACGATGCCGTGTTCCAGGCCATCGCCTGCGGCCGCCAGTGCAGTCATTTCGCTGTTTTCACCGCGCATGATCGACCACAGACCAATGATCGCGTTGTGCACCGACAGGCTGAACTGGGTCGGCGACAACGGCTCGTCCTTGGCCAGATCACTGAGGATCTCGAAGGTGCGCGGGGTTTCGCCGTGTCGTGAAACAAACACCAGCGGCAGGTTCTCCCGTCCGTCGGCCAGCGGCCAGCCGACGCTGAACGCCATCCGCGCCAGACGGCTGAGGCGTCGGCGCTGCATGGCTGGCAGAAACGACACATCGGGCGCGGCATCGCTGCTCGGGAGTACGACCGGTTGTCGGCTCCAGGCCTGCCACGCGTCCACGCTGTCGAGCCCCGGGGCCCACGCGCGCCATTGGGCGATGTTGAAGTTGATCACGGATGTTCATCCCGCCCCTGCGGGCTTTTATGACGCTTTGAGTCGCCAGGGCCGCGGCTGACCTGAGGTGGCGCATGGCGCCGGGTGGCGCGCATTATCCCGGTGCGACGAGTGTGTAGCAAATGTTGGTTACGTTTTACGCAACGAAATGTACCGAGTGGTTCGTGGAAAAAATGTCATTTGGCCATTATCCGGATCGTGCGGGATTTGTCTGTCGGGCATATCAGCGCACTCGGGAGGTTTTTGCCCGCTGTGCCCGCTGATTTTTGCGCCTGACTCTGTAGTCCGCGTCGTTGAAGGTAGCGAAGCGCACGCACAGGCAACTACACTCGGTCATTCTTTGATACACGGAGGTTTTGTCATGCGGCGCGTGGTGTTCAATCAGAAAGGTGGCGTGGGCAAATCCAGCATTGCCTGCAATCTGGCAGCGGTGAGTGCCAGCGAGGGCTATCGCACGCTGTTGGTCGACCTCGATGCCCAGGCCAACTCCACTCAGTACCTGACGGGGCTCACCGGCGATGACATACCGATGGGCATTGCCGACTTCTTCAAGCAGACCCTGTCTTCCGGGCCGTTCTCGAAGAAAAACCAGGCCGACATCTACGAAACCCCGTTCGACAACCTGCACATCATCACCGCTACCGCTGAGCTGGCCGACCTGCAGCCCAAGCTCGAGGCCAAGCACAAGATCAACAAGCTGCGCAAATTGCTCGATGAGCTGGATGGCGAATACGACCGGATTTATCTCGATACCCCGCCAGCATTGAACTTCTATGCGGTGTCGGCGTTGATCGCCGCCGATCGGGTATTGATTCCCTTCGACTGCGACAGCTTCTCGCGTCAGGCGCTATACGGGCTGCTGGCGGAAATCGAAGAGTTGAAGGAAGACCATAACGAAGGCCTGGAAGTCGAAGGCATCGTGGTCAACCAGTTCCAGGCCCGGGCCAGCCTGCCGCAGCAGATCCTCGATGAGCTGATTGCCGAGGGCTTGCCGGTGCTGCCGGTGTATCTGAACAGCTCGGTGCGCATGCGCGAGTCGCACCAGGCCAGCACCCCGCTGATCCACCTCGACCCGAGGCATAAACTGACGCAGCAATTTGTCGAACTGCACAACCTGCTCGAAGACCATTGATCCCTGAGCTACTCAGATCACCTGTAGGAGTGAGCCTGCTCGCGATGGCGTCCTGTCTGCGAGCATCTGAGTTGCCTGAAAAGAAGCCATCGCGAGCAGGCTCACTCCTACAATTGAATTTGTGTTGGATCAGATGCCCTGGCTACGCAGCCACGCCATCAACTGCGGCAACGGAAACGCCCCGCTCTGGCGCGCCACTTCCCGACCGTTCTTGAACAGAATCAAACTCGGAATCGAGCGAATCCCCAGCTGCGCCGACAACTGCTGATTGGCTTCGCTGTCGAGCTTGGCCAACCGGCACTTGCCCGCCAACTGCGCCGCCGCCTGCTCGAATACCGGCGCAAAGGACTTGCACGGCCCACACCAGTCCGCCCACACATCCACCAACAACGGCAGATCCCCTTTGATCTGGCTGGCGTAATCGCCTTGCTTGAGTTCGAACGGCTTGCTCAACAGCACCGCGGACTTGCAGCGCCCGCATTTCGGCTGGTCGGCGAGGCGTTCGGCGGGGATGCGGTTGAGGCCGTTGCAGACGGGGCAGGGGATGAGGAGTGGAGTGGTCATGACGGGCTCGGTTTAAGTTGATATCTCGTACGACTGATCTGGAGTCGTACGAGGCGTTTATCAAGGTTGAATCCGGAGCCTCAAGACGAACAACTGATCTCCAGATGCTTGCCCCACTCCGGCGGCCGCTCGGCATAACCTTCCATCCCCGGCTGCTCGTCGAACGGTTTGCTCAGCACCGCATGCAGGCGGCGTACTTCGGAGTAGTCGCCTTGTTCGGCGGCGTCGATGGCTTTTTGCGCCAGATAGTTGCGCAGGATGTACAGCGGATTGACCGCGTGCATCCGTGCACGGCGCTGTTCCTGATCGCTGTCGCCATCGCGGGCAACCCGTGCCACGTAGCGCTCGCCCCAGGCATCGAAGCCTTTGATGTCGACGAAGTCATCGCGCAAGCGGGCGACAGCCTGTTCTGCGGACTCCTCACCGAGATGGCGGAAGAACAAGGTGTAGTCGACGCCGCTGTTCTGCATCAGTTGCAGCAGGTCTTCGAGCAGCCTCTGGTCGTCATCCTCGGCGCTGGTGAAGCCGAGGCGGCGGCGCATCAGGTCGAGGTAGTGCGCCTGGAACAACGGCAGGTACAAACCAAGGGTTTCGCGCAGGGCTTCGACGCTGATGAACGGCGTCAGGGCCTGGGCCAGAGCGCTGAGGTTCCACTGGCCGATCGGCACCTGGTTGCTGAACGAGTAGCGGCCCTGATCATCCGAGTGGTTGCAGATGAAGTTGGCGTCAAAGTCGTCGAGGAAGGCGAACGGGCCGAAGTCGAAGGTGATGCCGAGGATCGACATGTTGTCGGTGTTCATCACCCCGTGACAGAAGCCGTAGGCCTGCCACTTGGCGATCAGTTCGGCATTGCGCTCGACGATCTCGCGGAACATCGCCAGATACGGTTCCGGTTGCTCCAGGCACTTGGGATAGTGCATCGCCAATACGTGTTCGCCGAGCAACTTCTGCTGCTCGGAACGCTTGGTGTAGTAGAAATACTCGAAGTGGCCGAAGCGCACATGGCTTGGCGCCAGACGCAGCACCATCGCCGCGCGTTCCTGCTTTTCGCGCCACACCGGAGTGTCGGAGCCAATCACACAGGCGGCACGTGAAGACGGGATGTTCAGCGCGTGCAGCGCTTCGGAGGCAAGGAATTCGCGGATCGACGAACGCAACACCGCGCGGCCATCGCCCATGCGCGAAAACGGCGTCTGCCCGGCGCCCTTCAGATGCAGGTCCCAGTGTTCGCCGGCGTTGTTGTAGACCTCGCCAAGCAACAGCCCGCGACCATCACCCAGTTGTGGCGTGTAGCCGCCGAACTGATGCCCGGAATAGACCATCGCTCGTGGTTCGGCATCGGCCCACAACTTGTAGCCGCCGAACAGTTCAGCAAATTCCTGAGTCTCAGCGGTTGCCGGATCAAGATCGAGCAAGGCCAGGGCCGCCGGGCTGGCGACGACCAAACGCGGGTTGTCGATCGGCTCGGGCAGCACGTGGGCGGAGAACGCATCGCCGAGGCGGGCGAAGCGATTGTCGAAGGTCAGTTCGTCGAGGGCTTTCAAGGGCCGGCTCCAGCAGAATGTCCGAACATTCTGCTGGGATCAGACCGGTTAGTCGAGTTTGGCCGGCGGCGGCTCTTGCAGCGGCTTTTGCTCGGCGCCAATCGGCACGATGGTTTTGTTCTCGTCCTCGATCGGCACCAACTTGTATTCCTGGCCATGAAGGTTTTTCAGGTACACCTCCATCTGGCGGAACGAGATGTTGATGTGCTGCTTCTTGAACTCGCGATTGATGAAGCGGTTCACTTCGTCGATCACCGGGTTGCGGTCACCGAGGTCACGCACGTGCATGCGCAATTCGTGGTCGAGGGTGCTTTCGCCGAAGTTGAGGAAGTACACGTGCGGCTCGGGCTCTTTGAGCACGCGCGGGTTTTCCCGGGCGGCCTTGAGCAGCAGCTCCTTGACCAGATCCAGGTCAGAGCCGTAGTCCACGCCCAGCTTCAAGGTGACGCGGGTGATGGTGTCGGTCAGCGACCAGTTGATCAGTTGCCCGGTGATGAACGTCTTGTTCGGGACAATGATGTCCTTGCGGTCGAAGTCGGTGATGGTCGTGGCGCGGATGCGGATCTTGCTCACCGTGCCCGACAGGTTGCCGATGGTGATGGTGTCGCCGATCCGCACCGGACGCTCGAACAGGATCATGATGCCGGAGATGAAGTTGGCGAAGATCTCCTGCATACCGAAACCGAGGCCGACCGACAGCGCCGCCACCAGCCATTGCAACTTGTCCCAGCTGACGCCGAGGGTCGACAGGGTCGAGACAAAACCGACACCGGCGATCACGTAAGACAGCAGCGTCGTGGTCGCATAGGCGCTGCCCTGCGCCAGATTGAGTTTCGATAGCACGAACACTTCGAGCAGACCCGGCAGGTTGCGGGCGAGGGCGAAGGTGATGCCGATGATGATCAGCGCGCCGAGCATGTCGCCGATGCTGATCGGCACCATGCTCATGTTGGCGCCAGTGCCGCTGGTGTATTCGTAGAGGGTGATGTTGTCGAGGTACGAGAACACCGAGATCAGGTCGGCCCAGACCCAGTACAGCGCGGCGATGAAACCGCCGAGCAGTGCCAGGCGGATCAGGCGCAGCGACTGTTCGTTGACCTTTTCGATGTCCAGGGTCGGCTCTTCGATGACTGCTTCGCCGTCGCCTGCTTCTTTCGCCGCCTGACGTTTGGCCAGGGCGCGCTGGTAGGCCAGGCGGCGTGCGGCGACCGCCAGACCACGGACGAAGGTAGCCTCGATCACCAGCCAGAACATCAGCAGGTACAGGGTGTTGATCAACCGGTCGCTGAGTTTCAGCGCGGTGTAGTAGTAGCCGAAGCACACCGCGACGAACAGGGCGATTGGCAGCAGGGTGAACATCACGCCCACGGCCCTGCGGAACAATGAGGTGTTTTCGTGGGCCGGGCTGCTGATCAGCAGACGGCTGAGCAGCCACGCCATCAGGGCGTAGCAGGTCAATACCACCGGCATGCCGAGCACGTCGTCAGCCAGCGCTGCCGGTTGCAATTCGGCCACCGCCACCACGGTCACCAGCGCCATCACCACCAGCCCGAGGCGACGGATCCAGCCCTGAAGGAATTCGACCTGCGGTTTGTCCCAGCGGAAGTGCAACTCCGCCACACCGCCCGGCGAGAGAATCCGGTAAGCGGTGTAGAACACCAGCCACGCCTGGCCCATTTGCAGCAACGCCGCGCCCATGTTGGCGTTTTGCCCGCGGGCGTCGATCTGCAAGGCCAGGCCGCACAGGCCCAGGCCCAGCGCTACCGGCATCGCCAGCAGAATATTGATCAGAATCGCCTGGGGCGTATGCCACTGGCTGTCACGTTTGAAGTGCCCGATGTCCTGGTGAACCTTGTTCAGTCGCGCATAAAGCGCCTTGCGCCGCCACAGCAGAGCGCCGATCAGCAAGGCCAGCGGCAGGAACAACAGCGGGCGCTGGGTCAGGCCGTCGGTCAGCTCGCTCAGGCTTGAGGCCAGCGGCAGGGTGTCGATCTGGCGCTTGAGCCGCTCTGGCACGCCGCGAATCCATTCCGCGTCCAGCGGCTTGTTGCTGGGGATCCAGAACATCTGCTCGTCAAGGGTCGCGCGCAGGCTCTGCGCGGTGCTCAGCAATTGTTTCTGGTTGAGTTGCAGGGTGATCGATTCGTTGAGCACCGCGCTCAGTTCGCGGTTCAGGCGCTCCAGCAGGTCGGCGCGGGTGTTGGCCAGTTCCATCAGGCTCTTGCGCAGTTGCGGGGTGACTTGTTCCGGCGGCTGGGTGGAGAGCAGGTTGTCGACGTAGGTCGCCGGATTGCTCAGGAGTTCGCGCTGCTGGCTGACTTCGAACTGATACAGGCGAATATCGGCGATCTGGTCCGCCAGATCGCGGTCGACCTTGAGTCGCGGCAGCGCCTGTTTCTGCTTATAGAGAATCTTCGACAGCAGCAGACTGCCCTTGAGCACGTTGATCTGCTCGTCGAGGGCCGAGTCGCTTTGGGTCAGGCTGTCGAGTTGCTGTTTGGTCTGCAGGTTCTGTTGAGTGACTTCGTTGAGGCGGTCGGTGCTTTTGAGCAGGTAATCGGAGAGCTTGAGGTTGGCCGCACTTTCGGTGGCGAGCAGGCTGCTGCCGCCGGCCTTCTGTGCTTCGATCGACTGCTGGGTCACGGTTTCCTGAGATTGCGCCAGACGCTTCTGGTTGATCAAGGTCTGCAGTTCCTGGATCTCGCGATCGAGACGGTCGGATTTCTCCGAGAGCAGGTCGTGCTGACTGTTGCCCAGATCCTGCAGCTGGCTGTTGCCCGCCAGTTCCTGGCGGCGCAGCGGAATCAGTGAGTTCAACGCGGCGAGCTCGGCGTTCAACTGGTCGCGCTGCTCGGCGCTGACGGTCTTGCCCGCGTCCTTGCCGGACTTGAGGATGTTGTTGATCTGCTGGATGCGCGTCTGGCTGGCAGAGATTTCCGCCTGCGCCCGCTCGGGACGGGTCTGGGCAGTGATGATCAGGCTGTTGGCATCGGCCAGGGCTTTTTGCAGGTCGCTCTGCTGGGTCGAGCGATCGGTGAGGATCTGCTCCAGTTGCTGGATCGACTCTTTGGTGAAGCGCTGCGCCACCGGCACCACTGGCGTGGCCTTGAGGCGCGTCAGTTCGCGGGTGTTCTCGATGGTCTGCCGAGGGGCGGAGGCCAGTTGCTGCTTGAGGTCGATCAGCTTCTGGTCGTAATCACGCCGGCTGTTGAGTTGATTGAGCGTGGTTTGCAGGACAGTCTGCAGGCTCTTTTTGTCGGCATCCGGCAGTTTGCTGTCGGCCAGTTTGTCGAGGCTGGCCTGCACGGCTTCGCTGGACGGCGGTTCGGCGGCGTAGAGCGGGCCGACGGAAAGACTCAGGCCCAGCAGGGCCGCGAAAAAGAAGGAGCGCAGGGTAGGCATAGAGACCGGTCAAGCAAGTGAGAGTGGACGCAGTTTAGAGGAAGAGACCGGGGCCCGGGCGACTTCCTTCGGGGAATCTGACGCCCACTTTGCCGATCTTGTTCCCGTCCATGACCGCGACCGTCCAGTGAGTGTTGTTCCACTCCACCTGGTCGCCAACGATCGGTGCCCCCCCGACCTTGTGGGCAATGAACGCACCCAGGGTCATGTCCGGATCGATGCCCTCGGCCGGTAACCCGTAAAGCGCTGCAACCGCTTTAAGCTGGGCGTCTCCTTCGAGCACGAAGTCGCCGAAGAAGCGCAGATCCAGACCGCGTTGCGGTGCCTGGCTGAACAGTTTTCCGAGTGCTGGCAAGTTGTGTTCATGGCCGATAACACACAGCAAATCATCGACTTCCAGCACCGTACTACCCGACGGATGGAGCAGTTGCTGGCCACGAAACAGGGCGGCGATACGTGTGCCTTCGGGCATTTTCAGCTCGCGCAGGGGCGAACCGATGCACCATTTCTCGGCACCGAGCTTGTAAACGAACAGCTCCCACTCGCTGGTGATGTGCACTTCAAGTGCCGAACGGGAAATCGGCGCCGGCTCCGGCGGGACCGTCACCTTCAACAGTTTGGCCACCCACGGCAGGCTCGTGCCCTGCACCAGCAGCGACACCAGCACAATGAAGAACGCGAGATTGAAGTACAGCTGCGCATTCGGCAACCCGGCCATCAACGGGAACACTGCGAGAATGATCGGTACCGCGCCGCGCAACCCGACCCAGGAAATAAACGCTTTCTCGCGACCGTGGAATGCCTTGAACGGCAGCAGGCCGACCAGCACCGACAGCGGCCGGGCGAACAGAATCATCCACAGTGCCAAGCCAAGAGCGGGCAGGGCGATCGGCAGCAAGTCATGCGGAGTGACCAGCAGCCCCAGCACCAGGAACATGCCGATCTGCGCCAGCCACGCCATGCCATCGAGCATGTGCAGAATGCCGTGACGGCTGCGCACCGGGCGGTTGCCGATCACCAGACCGCACAGGTACACCGCGAGGAAGCCGCTGCCGTGCAGGGCGTTGGTCAGGGCGAACACCACCAGACCACCGGCGATCACCAGAATCGGGTACAGGCCGGTAGCGAGGTTGATCCGGTTGACCAGTTGCAGCATCAGCCAGCCACCGCCAAGGCCGATCACGCCGCCGATGCCGAATTCGCGAATCAGGTGGGTCAACAGGCTCCAGTGCAGGCCGGTCTGGCCGCTGGCGAGCATGTCGATCAGGGTCACGGTGAGAAACACCGCCATCGGGTCGTTGCTGCCGGATTCGATTTCCAGGCTGGCGGTCACCCGTTCGTTGAGGCCCTTGCCGCCGAGCAGCGAGAACACTGCGGCGGCGTCCGTGGAGCCGACGATGGCGCCGATCAGCAGGCCCTGGATCAGGTTCAGGTCGAACAGCCATGCCGCGGCCATGCCGGTCAGCCCGGTGGTGATCAGCACCCCGACCGTCGCCAGCGACAGCGCCGGCCACAGGGCCACGCGGAAACTCGAAACGCGAGTGCGCAAGCCGCCGTCGAGGAGGATCACCGCCAGTGCGAGGTTGCCGACCAGATAGGCCGTCGGGTAGTTATCGAAAATGATCCCGCCGCCATCGACCCCGGCCGTCATGCCGACCGCGAGGATGATGACCAGAATGGGGATGCCGAGACGGGAGGAAAGTGAGCTGACAAGAATGCTCGCACCTACCAGCAACGCGCCGATCAAGAACAGGCTGTTGATGGTCGTCGCATTCAAAGGCAGTACTCCAGAAGCGTAAAGACGGGCACAAACTGACCATGCAGTCTGCGTGCCAGCGATTCTAACCTGTTGAAATGTGATGCTGTCAAAAAGCTTTTTACGTGGGCATCACATTGAATGGGCACCGAATGAAAACTGTGGTGAGGGGATTTATCCCCGATGGGTGGCGAAGCCGCCCTAAACGCTGAATGCGAGGTGCATCAGATACACCTCGCACGATGGTTTTACGACTGCTTCGCAGCCGATCGGGGATGAATCCCCTCGCCACAATGGATTGCTCCCGATATGGCGAAGTGGGCCTTACAGGCTGAAACGCCCGACCATGTTGTTCAGATCCAGCGCCAGGCGCGACAACTCGTTGCTCGCCGCACTGGTCTGATTCGCGCCGGTAGCCGATTGCACCGACAGGTCGCGGATGTTCACCAGGTTGCGATCCACTTCGCGGGCCACTTGTGCCTGTTCTTCAGCGGCGCTGGCGATCACCAGATTGCGCTCGTTGATCTCGACGATCGCGGTATTGATGGTGTCCAGCGACATCCCGGCACCCCGCGCGATGTTCAGCGTCGATTCGGCGCGCTCGGTGCTGTTGCGCATCGAATCCACGGCGTGTTCGGTGCCGCTCTGGATGCTGCCGATCATGCGTTCGATTTCGCTGGTCGACTGCTGGGTGCGATGCGCCAAGGCACGCACTTCATCGGCGACCACGGCAAAACCGCGACCGGCTTCACCGGCACGCGCCGCTTCAATTGCCGCGTTCAGGGCCAACAGGTTGGTCTGATCCGCCAGGCCACGAATCACGTCCAGCACCTTGCCGATGTCACGGGATTCATTCGCCAGATCGCCGATCAGGGTCGCGGTGCTCTGTACGTCGGCGCTCATGCGTTCGATGGCGCTGACGGTTTCCTGTACCAGATCACGGCCGTCGCCGGCCGAGGTGGTGGCGTTCTTCGAGGCTTCCGAAGTGCTCACCGCATTGCGCGCGACTTCTTCCACGGCGCTGGTCATCTCGTTGACAGCGGTGGCGGCCTGCTCGATTTCGTTGTTCTGCTGGGTCAGGCCACGGGCGCTTTCGTCGGTGACGCTGTTCAGCTCTTCCGCTGCAGATGCAAGCTGGGTGGCCGAGCCGGAGATGCGCTGCAGGGTGTCGCGCAGCTTCGATTGCATCTTGGCCATGGCCGCCAGCAGACGCCCGGCTTCGTCGGTGCCGTCGACGTGGATCGGCTGGGTCAGGTTGCCTTCGGCGATGGTTTCCGCCGCGTCCAGCGCTTTGGAAATCGGCTTGGTGATGCTGATGGTCAGCAGCCAGGCGAACAGGAAGGTCAGGCCGGTCGCCACGACCAGCAGGGTGACCACCAGATTGAACGCCGAGGAATACTGGTCGACCGCCTCTTGATTGGTCTGGCTGATCTGCTCGCCGTTGATCTGCATCAGGCGGTTGAGCACGGTGTTCATCGCTTCGGAGTTGTTCAGCAACTCGGTGTTGAGCAGGTTGCGCAGCTCGTCCACCTGATTGTTGCGCGACAGGCTCTTCATCCGGTCTTCGATCTGGCGGTACTGGCCGAGCAACTGCACATATTGATCGTAGGCTGCGCGTTCCTGCGGGCCGCTGATCAACGGCTCATAGGCCGATTGGGCGGCGCGGATCTGCTGGTTGCGGGTGTCCAGCAGTTCCATGGTCTTCTGCTGCACGTCCGGCTCGCGATTAACCAGCAAGCGGTAGGACAGCACCCGCAGGCGCAAGGTCAGTTGGGTGAACTCGTCGAGGTTCTTGATGCTCGGCACGCTGCTGTTGGTGATGTCCTCGGCAGCGCCGCGGATTTTGCTCATCTGGTTCAGGGCGAACACGCCGAGAATCAGCATCAGGCCGCCGATCAGTGCGAAGCCGGTGAACGCCCGGGGGGCGATATTCATATTGCGAAGGGACATGGCGCGGATACCAAAAAGGGCCGCATCCATGCGGGCTGAGACTGCTGTATGGATGACTTATCGGTCATACGACTAAAGTCTTGAGGCACTGTGCGTATTTGTCGCATATGGGCCTGAGCGACGAAGTGCAGGAACCAGATCGGCAGATCACAGTCTTTTAAACTCGCGAGAACGGTCGGCCGCCAGGAAAATCAAGGCCTTGCGCCGGTATAACCCTGGCATCCGCAGTGACTTTTCTTTATCGTACGCGCCCTTTGAAAAACGCCTGGAAGATCAAAATGTTGGAAGCATCCCTCAGCCAATTGGAACAGCTCGTCAGCGACCTGGTGCAACAGAACCAGACCCTCACGCAATCCAACCAGACCCTGTCCACGGAACTGGCCCAGGCCAAGGATGAAAACGAAAGCCTGCAACTGAGCCTGATGGAACAGGAAGAGAAGCACGGCGCCACCGCAGCGCGCATCCAGGCTCTGGTTGATCGCGTCAACGCAGGCCCTGTCAGCGCATGAACCACGGCACCGCAGGGGTAAAAGTCATCTCCATTCTCGGGGAGGACTATTCGATCAAGGCACCGGCCGGGGAAGAACAGACCCTGTTGGATGCCGCACTGATGCTCAAGGCCGCCCTGGCCGACACCAAACGCAAATACCCGACGCTGATCGGTGACCGCTTGCTGGTGCTGGCCGCGATGAACCTGTGCTCGCAGCAGATCGAAATGAAGAAGCAGCATCAGGCAGAACTCGACCGTTACCAAGAGCAAGTCAGCGCCACGGTCGACACCATCGCCAAGACCATCAATCAGGGCTGATGGGGTTGCGCACAACCAAAGAATAAATTGTCGATACGGGTTGTATACAATCGGCACGGCTGTTGCATTGTTTCGGCCACTTATTCTTTGGGGGTGCTCCATGCAGTTGTGGCGACGCAGTATTCAATGGCAGCTGATTCTCAGCATGGGCACCGCCCTGCTGGTCAGCATCCTGATCGTGGTTGGCATTTATACCCTGGTGGTCAACCGCCTCGCCCAGAGCTATCTGGTCGAACAAGCGCTGCCGTCGAGCATTGAAGCGACGCGCAACGATATCGAACGCATCCTCGTCCAGCCGCTGACCGCCGCCAAAGACATCGCCAGCAATTCCATGGTGCGCGACTGGTTGGCCTCGGGTGAAGACAGCAGCAAAACAGCGGCTTTCGCGCAGTATCTGGAAGGCATCCGCGCCGAACACAAAGCCTTCACTGCACTGATCATCGGCACCGATTCCAATCACTACATCACCGAAAAAGGCCTGGATCGCACGCTAAGCCGGACCAAACCAGCCGATGCCTGGTTCTATTCCTTCCTCGACAGCAACCAGCCGCGCACCCTGAACATCGACAACGATGGCGCCACTGGAGAATTGGCGCTGTTCATCGACTTGAAGGTCGAGCAGGCCGGCAAAGTGGTCGGTGTCGCCGGGCTGGGCTTGAGCATGAAAGAGCTGTCGGAGCTGATTCACAACTTCAGCTTTGGCGAGCGCGGCAAGGTCTATCTCGTGCGTTCCGACGGTTTGATCCAGGTCCATCCCGAGGCGCAGTTCAGCGGCAAGCGCACCCTCACGGAGCAAATCGGTGCGTCGGCGGCGCAAGCGGTCATGGGTCAAAAAGTCGCCACCAACAGCTCCTTCCAGCGCGATGGCGAAGACTTCCTCGCCTTCAGCCTGCCGCTGCGCGATCTGGGCTGGACGCTGGTGGCCGAAGTGCCGCAATCGTAGATCTACGCCGAGGCCCGCAAGGCGATGTGGATGAGTGGCGGCATCGGTCTGGCGGTGGCGCTGGTGTGCCTGGCGCTGGTGGTGTGGCTGGCCCAAGGGCTGGTGCGACCGATTCGTCAGGTAACAGCCGCGCTGGTAGCGATCGGTAGCGGCGGTGGAGATTTGACCCATCGGTTAGATTCCAGCCGCGCCGATGAGCTGGGCGATCTGGCCCGGGGTTTCAACCGCTTCCTCGACAGCCAGCGCGGGCTGATCGGCGAAGTCCTGACCACCAGCGAGCGTTTGCGCACGGCGGTCGGCCAAGTGGCGAAAGTGGTGGAAAACACCGCCGAACGCTCCGGGCGCCAGCAGGAAATGACCGACATGGTCGCCACGGCGGTGCACGAGATGGGCCTGACCGTGCAGGAAATTGCGCAGAACGCGGGCAACGCCGCGCTGGCTTCACAGACTGCTCGCGATGAAGCAATGCAGGCGCGGGAGGTGGTCGGCGGCTCGATCCGTCATATCGAAAGCATGTCCGACGAGATTGGTGTGGCGGCAGGTGCGGTGGGTGAGCTGGCGCATCAGGTGGCGTCGATCGACTCGGTGCTGGCGGTGATTCGCGGGGTGTCCGAGCAGACCAACTTGCTGGCGCTCAACGCGGCGATTGAAGCGGCGCGCGCCGGAGATATGGGGCGCGGGTTTGCGGTAGTGGCGGATGAAGTGCGCACCTTGGCGCGCAGAACCCAGGCCTCCACCGACGAGATTCAGCAAATGATCGGCAGCCTCAAGCAAGGCGCCGAGAATGCCGTGTCATCGATGCGCACCGGGCAGGCGGCGACCGGCACCGGGGTTGAATCGAGCCAGCGCACGGGCGCCTCGTTGACCGCGATTACCGGGCAGGTCGAGCGCATCAGCGACATGAACCATCAGGTTGCGACCGCGACGGAAGAACAGTCGGCGGTGACTGAAGAGATCAACCGCAACGTGCAGGGAATTTCCGATCTGGCCCGGGCCACGGCCGGAGAGGTGAGGGCGTGTCGCGAGGATTGTCAGATGTTGCAGCGGTTGGCGGATGATCTGGCAAGGCAGATGGGTGGGTTCAAGTTGAGCTGATTGATGCGTAGCCTGGGCTGATGCCTTCGCGAGCAGGCTCGCTCCCACATTGGCTCCGGTGTGTTCACATAAGCCGTGATCACCTCAATACCTGTGGGAGCGAGCCTGCTCGCGAATGGTTTCAGCCGCTAAAAAGCTCCTGGATCAAAACCACGCATCCTGCATCGCCAGACACGTATCATCCCGTGCCTCCAGCAACGCCAGCTCATGGTGACAGCCCGGCACTTCCCACGTCAGGAAGTACCGCGCCGCCTGCAGCTTGCCCTTATAGAAGTCAGCATCCGCCGCATTGCCTTTGGCCAAGCCTTCCTCAGCCCGAATCGCCTGTTCCAGCCAGCGCCAGCCAATCACCGTGTGCCCGAACACCTTCAGGTACAGCGCCGAATTCGCCAGGCTGCTGTTGACCTTGCCCTGCGCCAGATCGGTCAGCAGGCCGATGGTGACTGTTTGCAGGCGAGCCACCAATTGCTCCAGTGGCTCACGCAGTGCGGTCAACGATTCGTACGCTGTCGCGCGCTCGGCGGTGTTGGCGATCAGACGGATCAGTTGCTTCAATCCGGCGCCGCCGTTCTGCGCCAGTTTGCGCCCGAGCAAGTCCAGCGACTGAATACCGTGGGTGCCTTCATGGATCGGGTTCAGGCGGTTGTCGCGGTAGTACTGTTCCACCGGGTATTCGCGGGTGTAACCGTGACCGCCGAGAATCTGGATCGCCAGTTCGTTGGCCTTCAGGCAGAACTCGGACGGCCAGGATTTGACGATCGGCGTCAGCAAGTCCAGCAGCTCGTGGGCCTGTTTGCGCTCGGCTTCGGTTTCCAGCGTGGTGGTGTCATCGAACAGCCGCGCCGCGTACAGGCCGAGGTCAAACGCCCCTTCGACGTAGGACTTTTGCGTCAACAGCATGCGTCTTACGTCTGCGTGCTGAATGATCGCTACCGGCGCGGTGCTCGGATCCTTGCTGTCCGGCACTCGGCCTTGCGGGCGTTCGCGGGCGTATTCCAGCGAGTACAGGTAACCGGCGTAGCCGAGCATCACCGCGCCCATGCCGACGCCAATCCGCGCCTCGTTCATCATCTGGAACATGTAGCTCAAACCATGGTGCGGCTTGCCCACCAGATAGCCGACGCACTCGCCGTTATCGCCGAAGTTCAGCGCGGTGGAAGTGGTGCCGCGCCAGCCCATCTTGTGGAACAGCCCGGCCAGCAGCACATCGTTGCGCTGGCCGAGGCTGCCGTCAGCGTTGACCAGAAACTTCGGCACGATGAACAGCGAAATGCCCTTCACCCCCGGCGGCGCGTCCGGCAGCTTGGCCAGGACCATGTGCACGATGTTTTCCGACAGCGGATGATCGCCGCCGGAAATGAAGATCTTGTTGCCCTTCAGGCGATAGGTGCCGTCAGACGCCGGCTCGGCGCGGGTACGAATATCCGACAGCGAGGAACCGGCGTGCGGTTCGGTCAGGGCCATGGTGCCGAAGAAACGGCCGTCGATCATTGGTTGCAGGAATCGCTGTTTCTGCTCGTCGGTGCCAAAGCTTTCGATCAGATTGGCCGCGCCCATGGTCAGGAACGGGTAGGAAGTAGTCGCCGCGTTCGCCGCTTGAAAGTGCGCAAAGCAGGCTTGCGACAACAGTGTCGGCAGTTGCATGCCGCCGGCTTCGAAGCTTCGCGCGGCATTGAGGAAGCCGGCCTCGAGGAACGCGTCCACCGCCGGTTTCACTTCGGGAATCAGCATCGCCTGACCGCTCTCGTAGCGCGGCTCGTTCTCGTCGCCCTTGCGGTTGTGCGGTGCGAAGTATTTCTCGGCGATGCTGCGCGCGGTGCCGATGGCCGCGTCGAAGGTCTCGCGGTTGTGTTCGACGAAGCGCTCACGCCGGGTCAGGCCCTCGGCATCGAGGACTTCGTACAGCTCGAAAGCCAGATTGCGGGAACTGAGCAGCGTCTCGGACATGGCGGCCTACCTGAAAATTGGGGTTGGGCCGAGTCTAGGCGTGCTGATAAAGACTGAATACGATGATTGATAACGGTGATGTCAGGGCCGAGCACCGACTTAACAAACACCCCAAAACAACTGTGGGAGCGGGCTTGCTCGCGAATGCGGTGGATCAGTCACTGCAGATGTCGACTGACACAACGCCTTCGCGAGCAAGCCCGCTCCCACATTGGGATTTGATTGTCAGGCAACCATCGCGGTTGCCTGACTTCTCGGGTTTAACCGATAGTCATCAAGCTCGCATTACCCCCCGCCGCCGCGGTGTTGACGCTCAATGCACGCTCGATCACCAGACGCTCCAGCGCAATGTTGGTCTCGCCCTGGGACAGGCCCTGAACGCCAACGATCGCACCGGCACGCTTGGCAATCTGCTGGCAGACGCCACGCAACTGGTCGGAATGGCCGTGATGCAGAACCGCATCAAACACCACTTCATCCTTGTGCCAGTCGGCAACCCGTTTGATCCGCGCCTGAACTTCCTTCGGCAGGCGTGCGAACAAGGCCTCGCTGATGTCGGACTCCGGCCATACCGCCGAACCGCCGACAGCCAATACCGCCGCCAGTTGAGTCAGCAGATCGCCTTCGACGTCGGCCAGGCACAGCACGTGTTCACGCGGCAGGATCGCGTAGCTGTTCTTCTCGCCGGTCGGGCCGGCCAGCACGCGGGTGATGCCGCTTTGCGATTGCGCGGCGTACTGCACGCACAGTGTGCTCAGTTCGGCGTACTGGTTGCTCTCGGCCCAGGCCTTGAAGGCGTTCAGCGGTTTACTCATGGCATCACGCAGACGCACGTCCGGGGCGACGGCTGCATCACCGCGAGCGAAGGATTGTTCGATCGCGTCAGTAGGACGGGTGGACAGCAGGCGGTACAGGTACAGCGGACCACCGGCTTTCGGGCCAGTACCCGACAGGCCTTCGCCGCCGAATGGCTGCACGCCGACCACGGCACCGACGATGTTGCGGTTGACGTAGACGTTACCGGCGTTGACGTTGTCGATCACCTTGGCGATGGTCTCGTCGATGCGGGTGTGTACGCCGAGGGTCAGGCCATAACCGGAGGCATTGATCTGGCCGATCAACTGGTCGATGTCTTTGCGCTTGTAGCGCACCACGTGCAGCACCGGGCCGAAGATCTCGCGTTGCAGTTCATCGAAGCTTTCCAATTCGATCAGGGTCGGCATGACGAAGGTGCCGCGTTTGACTTCTTCGCTGTCGGCGATAGCCACCTGGTACACGCTGCGACCTTTATCGCGCATGGCCTGGATGTGCTTGTCGATACCGGCCTTGGCTTCAGCGTCGATCACCGGGCCAATGTCCACGGACAGGCGCTCAGGGTTGCCGAGGCGGCTTTCAGCCATCGCGCCTTTGAGCATTTCGATGACACGGTCGGCGGAATCTTCCTGCAGGCACAGTACGCGCAGGGCCGAGCAACGCTGACCGGCGCTGTCGAAGGCCGAGGACACCACGTCGATTACCACTTGTTCGGTGAGTGCCGAGGAGTCAACGATCATCGCGTTCTGCCCGCCGGTTTCGGCGATCAGCGGAATCGGACGGCCCTGGCTGTCGAGACGGCCAGCGATGTTGCGTTGCAGCAGACGCGCGACTTCGGTGGAGCCGGTGAACATCACACCTTTGACGCGCTCATCACCGACCAGACCGGCACCGACGGTTTCACCGCGACCCGGCAGCAGTTGCAGCACGCCTTCGGGAATCCCGGCTTCCAGCAGCAAACGTACGGCTTGCGCGGCAACCAGCGGCGTCTGTTCCGCAGGTTTGGCCAGTACCGGGTTACCGGCGGCCAGTGCGGCAGCGACCTGACCACTGAAGATGGCCAGCGGGAAGTTCCACGGGCTGATGCACACCACCGGGCCCAGTGGGCGGTGGGCGTCGTTGCTGAAATCGTTGCGCGCCTGCACCGCGTAGTAACGCAGGAAGTCGACCGCTTCACGCACCTCAGCAATGGCGTTGGCGAAGGTCTTGCCGGCTTCACGGGCCAGCAGGCCCATCAGTGGCTGGATCTCGCCTTCCATCAGGTCGGCGGCACGCTCCAGAATCGCCGCGCGCTCGGCCGGCGGGGTGGCCTGCCAGATCGGTGCAGCATTCAGCGCGCACTGGATCGCGTTGTCGACGTCTTCGACGGTGGCTTCCTGCACGTGACCGACCACATCGCGGTGATCCGCCGGGTTCAGCACCGGTGCCGGGGCTTCGTTGCTGGAAGCGCAACCGAGCATCGGCACGGCTTTCCAGTTGTTGTGCGCAGTGGCGAGCAGGGCGCAGGACAGCGAGGCCAGACGATGTTCGTTGGCCATGTCGATGCCGGCGGAGTTGGCGCGATCGGCGCCGTAGAGGTCTCGCGGCAGCGGAATGCGTGGGTGCGGCAGGCCGAAACCACCTTCCACGGTCGCCATCTGCTCGATCTGGGCCACCGGATCGGCCACCAGTTCCTGAATCGAAATCGACTGGTCGGCGATGCGGTTGACGAACGAAGTGTTGGCGCCGTTTTCCAGCAGACGACGCACGAGGTATGCCAGCAGGGTTTCGTGGGTACCGACCGGTGCGTACACGCGGCACGGACGGTTCAGCTTGCCTTCGGAAACTTTGCCGACAACCTGCTCGTAGAGCGGTTCGCCCATGCCGTGCAGGCACTGGAATTCGTACTGGCCCGGGTAATAGTTCTGACCGGCAATGTGGTAAATCGCCGACAGGGTGTGGGCGTTGTGCGTGGCGAACTGCGGGTAGATGACTTCCGGCACCGACAACAGTTTGCGCGCGCAGGCAATGTAGGACACGTCGGTGTACACCTTGCGGGTGTAGACCGGATAGCCTTCCAGGCCTTCGACCTGGGCGCGCTTGATTTCGCTGTCCCAGTACGCGCCTTTCACCAGGCGGATCATCAGGCGATGACGGCTGCGACGGGCCAGATCGATCACGTAGTCGATCACGTATGGGCAACGCTTCTGGTAAGCCTGAATCACGAAGCCGATGCCGTTCCAGCCGGTCAGTTGCGGTTCGAAGCACAGGCGCTCGAGCAGATCCAGCGACAGTTCGAGGCGGTCGGCTTCTTCGGCGTCGATGTTCAGGCCGATGTCGTATTGCTTGGCCAGCAGGGTCAGCGACAGCAGGCGCGGGTACAGCTCGTCCATCACCCGCTCGTACTGCGCACGGCTGTAACGCGGGTGCAGGGCCGAGAGCTTGATGGAAATGCCCGGGCCTTCATAAATCCCACGGCCGTGGGAGGCTTTGCCGATCGAGTGAATGGCTTGTTCGTACGACGCCAGGTACTTCTGCGCATCGTGTTCGGTGAGGGCCGCTTCACCGAGCATGTCGTAGGAATAACGGAAGCCCTTGGCTTCGAACTTGCTCGCGTTGGCCAGTGCTTCGGCGATGGTTTCGCCGGTGACGAACTGCTCGCCCATCAGACGCATGGCCATGTCGACGCCCTTGCGGATCATCTGCTCGCCGCTCTTGCCGATGATTCGGCTCAGCGACGAGGTCAGGCCGGCTTCGTTGTGCGTGGAAACAAGCTTGCCGGTCAGCAGCAGACCCCAGGTCGCGGCGTTGACGAACAGCGACGGGCTGTTGCCCAGGTGCGGCTGCCAGTTGCCGGTGCTGATCTTGTCGCGGATCAGCGCATCGCGAGTGCCTTTGTCCGGGATACGCAGCAGCGCTTCGGCCAGGCACATCAGGGCCACGCCTTCCTGGGACGACAGGGAAAATTCCTGCAGCAGACCCTGAACAATGCCTGCACGACCGCCGGCACTTTTCTGGTTACGCAGTTTTTCCGCGATGGTCGCGGCGAGTTTGTTGGTGGCGTCGGCCATCGGTGCCGGCAGGCGTGCCTGTTCGATCAGCATCGGCACCACTTCCGGCTCAGGGCGACGGTAAGCAGCGGTGATCGATGCGCGCAGTACCGATTGCGGCAGGATGCTTTCAGCGAATTCGAGGAAGCACTGGTGGGCGTGATCGGTATGGACTTCGCCAGCGTCATCGCTGTCTTTGGCGGTCAAACCGTTCAGTTCGGTCAGGGTTGCACCACCCTCGAGTTTTTCCAGGTAATTGAAAATTGCCTGCTTGATCAGCCAGTGCGGTGTGCGATCAATCGAGGTCGCGGCAGCCTTCAGGCGCTCGCGGGTCGGGTCATCGAGTTTGACCCCAAGGGTGGTGGTAGCCATATTTTTATCCTCATGGTTGCCACAGTTGCGTGGCATCAGCTGGCGGCAAGATTAGCCGTGCGCCGGAAGAGGTGCAACCGGGTGCAACCCTTTTTTTGTCGGAAAAATAAACGCTTCGTCAGGAATTATTTTCTGGTACTGAAGTGCCGCTCCTGCTTGGTGCTTTTACTTCTAGCGGAGCGCCGTGACTGCGCTAAAAAGGAGCAAAAACGGCATATTTATTGGTATATCCGACTAGGTGCAACTTAATCGCCAGAAACTGGTTGCACCTTTTTTACTTTGTTGCATAGCATTCGCGCCCAAGGTGCAACCGGGAATACCCGGTGCATCGGCTGGTGGCTTTCCTGGGGAAACATCAGTCCTAAATGCGCGGGATCCCGTTTCGTCTGCCAAACGTCGTCGTTTGTGGACGATCAATCACCGCTGCAACATAAAAACAAAGCCAGGGCGTAACTTAATGAGCGTAAGCAATCCAACACTGATCACGTTCGTGATCTACATCGCAGCAATGGTGCTGATCGGCTTCATGGCCTATCGCTCCACCAATAACCTCTCTGACTACATTCTTGGCGGCCGCAGCCTGGGCAGCGTCGTGACGGCTCTGTCTGCCGGTGCTTCCGACATGAGCGGCTGGTTGTTGATGGGCCTGCCGGGCGCCATCTACATGTCCGGTCTGTCCGAAAGCTGGATCGCCATCGGCCTGATCGTCGGCGCCTACCTGAACTGGCTGTTCGTCGCGGGCCGTCTGCGCGTGCAGACCGAGCACAACGGCGATGCCCTGACTCTGCCGGACTACTTCTCCAGCCGTTTCGAAGACAAAAGCGGCCTGCTGCGTATCATCTCGGCGGTGGTGATTCTGGTGTTCTTCACCATTTACTGCGCTTCCGGCATCGTGGCTGGCGCCCGTCTGTTCGAAAGCACCTTCGGCATGTCCTACGAGACGGCGCTGTGGGCCGGTGCTGCGGCGACGATTGCCTACACCTTCGTCGGCGGTTTCCTCGCGGTGAGCTGGACTGACACCGTACAAGCCACGCTGATGATCTTCGCGCTGCTGCTGACGCCGATCATCGTGCTGCTGGCCACCGGTGGTGTCGATACTACGTTCCTCGCCATCGAAGCTCAGGACCCGAGCAACTTCGACATGCTCAAGGGCACCACCTTCATCGGCATCATCTCGCTGATGGGCTGGGGTCTGGGTTACTTCGGTCAGCCGCACATCCTCGCGCGTTTCATGGCCGCTGACTCGGTGAAGTCGATTGCCAACGCCCGTCGCATCTCCATGACCTGGATGATCCTGTGCCTGGGCGGCACCGTCGCCGTGGGTTTCTTCGGTATCGCCTACTTCTCGGCGCACCCGGAAGTGGCCGGTCCAGTCACCGAGAACCACGAGCGGGTGTTCATCGAGCTGGCAAAAATTCTTTTCAACCCGTGGGTTGCCGGTGTCCTGCTGTCGGCGATTCTCGCCGCTGTGATGAGCACCCTGAGCTGCCAGCTGCTGGTTTGCTCGAGCGCCCTGACCGAAGACTTCTACAAAACCTTCCTGCGCAAATCCGCCTCCCAGGTTGAACTGGTCTGGGTCGGCCGCGCGATGGTGTTGCTGGTGGCGCTGATTGCTATCGCCATGGCCGCCAACCCGGAAAATCGCGTTCTGGGCCTGGTGTCCTACGCCTGGGCCGGTTTCGGTGCCGCGTTCGGTCCGGTGGTGCTGATCTCGGTGATCTGGAAGGACATGACCCGCAACGGCGCACTGGCCGGCATCTTGGTCGGCGCGATCACCGTAGTGGTCTGGAAGCATTTCGAACTGCTGGGTCTGTACGAAATCATCCCGGGCTTCATCTTCGCCAGCCTGGCGATCTACATCGTCAGCAAGCTCGGCGCGCCGACTGCTGGCATGGTGCAGCGCTTCCAGGCAGCGGAAAAAGATTTCCATCTGAACAAGTGATGCACTGAGCTGGGGCTCACCAGAAAACGGCCCGCTTCCTACAGGAGGTGGGCCGTTTTTTTATGCCTGTGATTTCTCGAGTCCTGTGGAGATCCAATGTGGGAGCGAGCCTGCTCGCGAATGCGATTGATCATTGAATGAATGTGTCGACTGACATGCCGCTTTCGCGAGCAGGCTCGCTCCCACAGGAGATCGGTGGTGAGTTTGAGAGGGTTGTCTGTAGTCGCATGCGCCGATTTTCGAAGGCTTTTTCGACAGGAAAAGTAGGGCAAATCTGATTTTCCCGTCACCCACCCAACACCTCTTGCCCCTCATGCAGAATCGCCCGCCCTCAATCTGCAGAGAGACATCGGATGTTCGCGCCTGCCAATCAACCGCGTTTCACGTTGACCCTCGAAGGCGCCCAAGTTGATCTCAAAGTCCTTGAGTTCACGGGCAAGGAAGCCATCAGCCAACCTTTCGTTTCGAGCTGGAACTGGTCAGTGAGCGTCCGGATCTGGACCTCGAAAGCCTGCTGCACCGTCAGGCGTTTCTGAGCTTCGATGCGGAAGGTTCCGGTGTCCATGGTCAGATTTATCAGGTCGGGCAGGGCGATTCCGGGAAACGTCTGACGCGCTACCACCTGAGCCTGGTGTCGCGTCTGACCTACCTCGGTCACCGCATCAACCAGCGGATTTTTCAGCATCAGACGGTTCCACAGATCGTCGCGCAGATCCTCAAGGATCACGCAATCCTGCGCGATGCCTTCGAGTTCCGCCTCGGCAGCGATTACCCGGTGCGGGAATATTGCGTGCAATACGCCGAGAGCGATCTGGCGTTCATCCAGCGCCTGTGTGCCGAGGTCGGCATTCATTACCACTTTCAGCACAGTCCCGAAGGCCATCTGTTGGTGTTCGGCGACGATCAAACGGTGTTTCCGCGCCTGGCCGAGCCGACGCTGTATCTGCCGGGCAGCGGCATGGCGTCGACGGCGCCGGCCATCAAGCGCTTCAATGTCCGAGTGGAAACCCGTACCAGCGTGGTGACCCGGCGCGACTACAACTTCGAAAAGCCGCGACTGCAACTGCAAAGCCGCAGCGACAGTGAGCAGCGCCCGGTGCTGGAGGACTATCACTTTCCCGGCCAATTCAACGATCGAGAAACCGGCAGGCAACTGGCGCAACGTACGCTGGAAAGGCATGTCGCCGACTACCGTCAGGCTGAGGGCATCAGCGACGTATCCGCACTGGTTTGCGGACATTTCCTGCAACTGAGCGAGCATCCGCGCCAGGACTGGAATGACCTTTGGCTGCTCACCGCCATCGAGCATCATGGCCGACAGCCGCAAGTGCTGGAGGAATCGGTGACCAGCGATGGGGAAACATTCCAGGGTTACCGTAATACCTTTCTTGCCACGCCGTGGGAGGTGTTCTTTCGCCCGGCGTTGGGGCCGGAAAAACCGCGCATGCCCGGTTATCAGCCTGCCGTGGTCACCGGGCCGCAAGACACGGAAATCCATTGCGACGAGTACGGCCGGGTCAAGGTGCAACTGGCCTGGGATCGTGACGGCGAGCTCAACGAGCATTCCAGTTGCTGGCTGCGCGTTGCCACGGGCTGGGCGCATGATCATTACGGCAGCGTGCTGATCCCGCGGGTCGGCATGGAAGTGCTGGTCGGTTTCATCGATGCCGATGCCGACAAACCGTTGGTGATGGGTTGCCTGCCAAACGCCGCAACTCCGCTGCCGCTGGACCTGCCCACCGACCAGACCCGCAGCATCTTCCGCAGCCAGAGCAGCCCCGGTGGTGGCGGTTACAACGAGCTGCGCATCGAGGACAAAAAGGGCGCCGAAGAAATCTACCTGCGCGCCCAGCGCAACTGGACGCAGCATGTCCTGCACGACCAGCAGGTGCAGGTCGACAACCAGCGCAGCATTGTCGTCACTGGCCTTGCCAGCCATGAACTCAAGGCTGACGAGCAGCGCATCACCCACGGCCAGCGCCAGACCGAAGTGAAACAGGACGATCACCTCACGGTTATTGGTGATCGGCATATTCGGGTGAGTAGTCAGGCAACCAGTGCGAGCGCACAAATTCACGTCAGTGCCGGGCAACAAGTGGTGATCGACGGTGGCGCGAGCGCGACGATTCAGGCCGGCGGGCAATGGATCAACATCGGTCCCGGCGGGATTTTCAGTAGCGTGCCGATTGTCGTGGGTGGGGCGCCAATGGCGGCGATGAGTGCAGCGCCGGGAGTGCCGGGATTGCCGGCAAAACTTGCAGCAGCACCAGCGGCCATGCTCACTGCTGCGCAAATCATGAGCTTTAAAGGTGATGCACCATTCTGCGAAGAATGCGAGCGCTGCAAGGACGGTGTCTGTGCTGCCTGAGTGCCTCACACCTGCAGAGTGGTTGGCGCGTGAACCGCTGAAACCTGCGGAGCAACTGTTCGCGATTTTCAGTAATGCCAGCGACGCCAGGCCTCCGCTGGTTGCACCGAGCCCGATCTGGGCGGACACGATCTACGCCGAGTGGGACGCGGTGATGCCCTTCGTGGGAATTGTCGCGGCAGGCAGTGAGCTTCTCGATTGGGTGACCTCTACCGAGTCTCGCGACTGGGGTTGGCTGGCGGTGTCTTCCGCGAGCCTTGAAGTGCTGGTCGAGCACTTTCGCAGCCTGACTCAGGTGCTGATGCCGGACGGCACAGCGGTGTTTTTCCGGTTTTGGGATGGGCGGTTTTTGTTGCCGATCCTGCAGTCCGATGAAGTGCAATCTGCGCAGTTGATACCGGTGATCTCGCGCGGCTTGATCAATGGACAGGCCGTGGATATCGGGGGCAGGGCGCAGGTTTCAGGGCGGGTGTTTCCCTGGTGGAAAGTACCGGGATCGGTCTTGGCCGCAACAGCTGATGACATTCGCATCGGCAATGCTGTGCAGTGGCTGAGCGAGGAGCATCCTGCCGTGTTCGAGGCCTTTCCCGAGCCGGTTTTACGTTGCAAGGTCAGGCAGTTTTTTCAGGTTTCAGCGTCGGAAGAAACGTCGCAATCGGCGTTATTGGACCATTTGCAGGACGAAGCAGAATGAAATTTCCGGGCGAAGTCCTCGGATCAGCGATGTTCGCATCCTGGGTTTTGATAAAGCTTTCGATGGGTTGTCGAGGCAACTGAACTGTGGCGAGGGGATTCATCCCTGATGGGCAGCGAAGCGGCCCCAAGACCTGTCATCGCGGAGCAACAGATACAACATGTTGACAGAATAGGGGGCTGCTGCGCAGCCCATCGGGGATGAATCCCCTCGCCACAGGTATTGGGCCGAATCTTAAGGTGTAAGAGGGCCACTCGGCCGCCAACCCCTGACTTGCCGCCCGGTAAAAGGTAAACTTTACGGCCCTCGCAGGAGCAGCCATGAATTATCGTCACGCCTTCCATGCCGGCAATCACGCCGATGTGTTCAAACACCTGACCTTGACCCGCCTCATCGCCCTGATGTCGCGCAAGGAGCAACCGTTTGCCTATCTCGATACGCACGCCGGTATCGGTCTGTATGACTTGCAGGGTGATCAGGCCAACCGTACCGGCGAGTATCTGGAAGGCATTGCGCGTTTGTGGGATCAGCCGGATCTGCCGGCGCTGACCGCCGACTACATGAAGGTGCTGCACGAGATGAACCCGGATGGCCAGTTGCGCTACTACCCGGGTTCGCCGGAGCTGGCGCGGCGTCTGACCCGACCGCAGGACCGGGTGATGCTCAACGAGAAGCATCCGGAAGACGGCGTGCAGCTCAAAGAGAACATGTCCGGCGACCGTCGGGTCAAGGTGCATCTGGGCGAGGGCTGGCATGTGGCGCGGGCGATGCTGCCGGTGCAGGAGAAGCGTGCGGTGATGTTGATCGATCCGCCGTTCGAGCAGCTCGACGAGATGCAAAAGTGTGCGGCGTCGCTGAAAGAAGCGATTGGCCGGATGCGCCAAACCGTGGCGGCGATCTGGTACCCGGTAAAGGACCAGCGTGCGCTGCGACGTTTCTATCAGGATCTGGCTGGTACCGGTGCGCCGAAGTTGCTGCGCGTGGAACTGCTGGTGCATCCGCTGGATACGCCGAACAGCCTCAACGGCTCGGGGATGGCGATTGCCAATCCGCCGTGGGGGCTGGAGGAAGAATTGCGTGAGCTGCTGCCGTGGTTGTCGAAGAAGCTTGGGCAGACCCAGGGTGGGTGGCAGATGGATTGGTTGATCGCCGAAAGCTGATCAACTGTTTTAGCGGTGTCTGAACGGACGCCTTCGCGGGCAAGCCCGCTCCCACATAGTACTGCGCCATTTTGAAGTCGGCGCTAAACCTGTGGGAGCGGGCTTGCCCGCGATGCTTTGGGGTTCAGTTACCCGCCAGGCTCGGTGGCATGCACACGCCGGTGCCGCCAATCCCGCAATAGCCCTCAGGGTTCTTCGCCAGATATTGCTGGTGATACGCCTCGGCGAAGTACACGGTAGGCGCCTGCTCGATCTCGGTGCTGATTTCGCCCAGACCCGCCTTCGACAGTTCAGCCTGATACACCGCTTTGCTCTTCAGCGCAGCGTCCAGTTGCTCTGGCGAGGTGGCGTAGATCACCGAACGGTACTGAGTGCCGATGTCGTTGCCCTGACGCATGCCCTGCGTCGGGTTGTGCAGCTCCCAGAACATCGCCAGCAGCTCTTCGTAGCTGACTTTGTCCTTGTCATACACCACCAGCACTACTTCGGCGTGGCCGGTCAGGCCCGAGCAGACTTCTTCGTAGGTCGGGTTCGGCGTGTAGCCGCCGGCGTAGCCGACCACGGTGCTGACCACGCCTTCGCGCTGCCAGAAGCGGCGCTCCGCCCCCCAGAAGCAACCCAGACCGAAGATCGCAAAGTCGACGTCCTGGAAAAACGGGCCGAGCAGCGGAGTTTCTTCGAAGACGAAATGCTTTTCAGGCAGGGTCATCGCGGTTTCGCGGCCGGGCAGCGCTTGTTCTTTGGTCGGTAGCACGTTTTTGTTCACCAGAATTTCCGAGCGCAGAACCATGATCGTTCCTCTCAGTCAGGATGGGATGTAAAAAGTCAGACCGTCAGTGTGCCGAATGATGCCGGATTTCGCACTATTCAAATGTGGGCGCGAGCAAGCCCGCTCCCACAAGGGGAGTTCATCGACAGGGTATCTTTGGGTCTAGAGGCAGAGCGGGCCGCGCGGGTAGCGCTTGAGCGCCTGAATCAGCTCAGCGCCGGGGATCGGCCGGTCGAACAGGTAGCCCTGGCCGACGTCGCAGCGGTGGCGACGCAAAAACGCCAGTTGCTCGGCGGTCTCGATGCCTTCGGCCACGACTTTGAGTTTCAGGTTGTGGGCCATGGCGATCACCGCGGAGGTGATTTCCATGTCGTCCTGGTTGTCGGGGATTTCGTGGATGAAGCTGCGATCGATCTTGATGATGTCGATCGGGAATTTCTTCAGGTAGCTGAGCGACGAGTAACCGGTGCCGAAGTCGTCCATGGCCAGGGTCAGGCCCAGACGCTTGAGTTGATCGAGCTGCAAGTGAGTGTCTTCAGTGGCTTCCAGCAGCAGACCTTCGGTCAGCTCCAGTTCGAGCAGATTGGCCGGCAGCGCTTCTTCCTTGAGGATGTTGGCGATGGACGCGACCAGATCCGGGTCGGAGAACTGCTTCGGCGAAAGGTTGATCGCCACCTGCAGATTGCCCAGGCCAGCGGCGGTCAGGGCCTTGCTCATGCGGCAGGCCTGACGCGCGATCCACTTGCCGATCGGAATGATCAGACCGGTTTCTTCGGCGACGCTGATGAACTGGTCGGGGCGGATCATCCCGCGCTCCGGGTGGTTCCAGCGCAGCAGCGCTTCCATGCCCAGCAGACGACCGCTGCGCAGGCACAGCTTGGGCTGGTAGAACACGTCCAGCTCGTTCTGGGTCAGGGCGCGGCGCAGGTTGTTCTCGACGAACAGCTTGTAACTGGCCTCGGCGTTGAGTGCTTCGGTAAACACCTGCACCTGGTGTTTGCCGTTGGCCTTGGCCTTGTGCAGGGCCAGACCGGCGTTGCGCATCAGGGTCTGCGGATCGCGACCATGCAGCGGCGCACAGGCCAGGCCCACGGAGCCGGTGACACTGATCAACTGGTTGTCGACGAACATCGGTTTGTCGAGGGTCGCCAGTAATTGGTTGGCGATCTGTTGGCCGGTGGCGAGGTCGGTGTCGTCGAGCAGCACGGCGAATTCGTTACTGGCGAAGCGCGCGAGGCTGCCACTCGGGCTGAGGCTGTTGCGCAGGCGCCGGGCGAGGCTGATCAACAACTTGTCACCGGTCTGGTGCCCGAGGCTGTCGTTGATCCGTTTGAAGTTGTCGATGTCCACCAGCAGCAGGCTGATCGGCGTATCGCTGTCGCGGGCGAAGCGTTCGTCCAGATTGCGGATAAACGCCGGGCGGTTGCCAAGGTTGGTCAGGTTGTCGGTGTAGGCCAGACGCTCGATGCGCTGTTGTGCCAGTTTGGTCTGGGTGATGTCTTCGTAGATGCCGATGTAGTGCGTCAGCTCACGGTTGTCGCCATACACCTTGGAAATCGACAACTGGCCCCAGTACGGTTCGAGGTTTTTGCGCCGGCTCTTGAATTCGCCCTGCCAGCTGTTGCTCTTGGCCAGCGCCGAGGGTGCGTCGAACAGCAGCTCGCTGAGGTTTTCCAGCGCCGGCAGCTCCGACAGGCGCTGGCCGTGGACTTCCTCGGTGGAGTACTGGGTGATCGCGGTGAAGCTCGGGTTGACGTACTCGACCACGCCGTCGCAATTGACCAGCAGAAAGGCGTTGGCACTTTGCTCAACCGCACGCTGGAACAGGTGCAGGGCGCTGGTGGCGGTGCGGCGGTTGTGGTTGTTGATGACCTGGGCGAACTGGTCGGCCAGCTCACCGGCAAAGGCGATTTCGTCGGACTGCCAGGCGCGGGTGACGCCGGTCTGCTCCAGACAGAGCACGCCGACCACCTGGCCGTCGACGCGGATGCTGGCGTCGAGCATGGCGTTGACGTCACGCGGGCGCAGAGCTTCGGCCATCTCGCGGGTTCGTGGGTCGCGCATCGCATTATGCGCGTCGATGGCGCGGCTGCCGTGCAGCGCTTCCATGTAGTCGGGGAAACCGCTGATGTCGATCACCTCCGGCAGGATGTATTCCTGCGTCGCGCGGTGATACGCGGAAATCGGCACCAGCAGATTGCCTTCGAGGTTCCACAGGCTGGCGCAGTCGATTTCATAGATGTCGCAGGCGCAGCGGGTGATCAGTTCGGCGGCTTCCTGCAGCGAGTTGTGGCTGCTGTAGCGCTGGCGGGCGAGCAGCAGAATCAGATCCTGCTGGGCGCGCACGCGATCGAGGTGCTGCAGCTGTTCCTGCTGGGCACGTTGGTTGAGTTCGAGGGCGATCTGCAGGCGCGAGTTCTGGGTTTCGAGGTCAACGGACGGCAGCGTCGGCGCTTCGTCGAACACGTTATCGACTGCCAGCAGATAACCGCGCAGCAAGTGTCGATTGTGCTGTTTATAGGCTTCGCCGAGTTCGAGGATGCTAAGCACGCCCGCAGCGGTGTGCAGGGTGTAGCGCACCAGATAATGCGGGCTGTCGCGCAGTTGCTGCTGGATCGCGTCGTGCAACTGATAGCGCGCTTCAGGCTCCATCAGGCTGGCATACGGTGAACCGACCAGTGCACAGAGCTCAACGGCCGGCTGGCCGAACTGGCGTTCGCAGTTGGGATCGAGAAACAGCATCGCCCAACTGGCTTCATTCAAGCGCTCGAAACGCAGCATGCCGAGCCGCGAGGGCACAGGCAACTGCGTCACTACCTCGGCCGCCATACGGCTGGCGGCATCGGGTTGGCTCTTCATGAAGGAACTCGCTTGGAAATATGCTGAACGCGCCGGGCTCGCGCCCTCTTTACTGTTGCCTGCGGCAAGGTTGCATCATTGCGGCACCGACTGACAAGAGAGATGAAGGCCAAGTGCTATAAGAATGTGTCGGCCGCTCGGGGCATTTCTCCAGTGGGTGGTTGAAAAGAGCAAAAGATCGCAGCCTGCGGCAGCGCCTGCAGGGATATACGATGTCCTTCAGGAGCTGCCGAAGGCTGCGATCTTTTAGATTCAACGTAATTTCAGGCTGAGCGATTGCAACTTCTTGCCATCTCGATCATGGTAATTGATCAAAATCTGATCAGCCTCGACCACTGCATGGGCGAAGTTGTCTTCGCTGACCACAGTGCTGGTCAACTCATGTTGATAGTCACCCGCCGCAGTGCGTACCAGTGGCTGATCAAGGATGAACGTCGACGCCGTGGCATAGGGCAAAAGTTTGCTGTTACACAACGGCGAGGAGACGATGGTGTGGACTTCGAAGTCCGGGTCTTCGCTATGGGTCAGGCGCGAGGTCAGCGAGCCGTGCACGTCGCCCGAGACGAATACGACATTCCTGATCTGTCGGGTGCGAATGGTTTCCAGCAGACGCAGGCGCTGCTCCGGGAAGGCTTTCCAGGCATCGTCGCCGTGCAGTTTGCGATCCGGATAGAACATCACGCTGGTGACCACGAATTTGACCCGTGCCTTGCTGTTGCTCAGCCAGGCGACCAGGGCCTGTTCCTGCTCGCTGTCCAGGATGCGTCGATCATCAGCAGCCAGGTTGCGCCGAGTGCGGCTATCAGTGACAAACCATTCAATATCGCCATCGCTGAACTGATACCAGTAATGCGCCAGTTTTGAATGATCAATCTCGCCATCAACTGTTAGTTCATGCGCCGGACTATGACTGGCTTGATACAACTCATACGCCGCCATTGCATTGCGATATAACTCATGATCGGACTTGCTGGCGTTCGCCGGCCAGTTGTCTTCAATTTCGTGATCGTCGAGGATCATGTAAGTCGAAGTGCCGGACATCAGCCGCTGAATATTCGGTTGCGAGAAGGCCGCGCGGTATTTATCGAGGATGTCCTTGTACTCGCGATCCGGGGCAATCAGGTTGAGGTCGTCGACATAGATCTGGTCTCCGGTCATCAGGGTGGCGCTGATCGGCGGCTCGGCGCCTTCGATCAACTGATTGATCGAGGCGAATATACGGTCGCCAATTTGGGGCATGGAAGCAATGCCGGCGGTCATGCGCAAGTAGCGACAGGAGCCGATGATATAAGCGCGTGGCTGCGCGGCGTCGCTGGCACGGGTGCGAAAGCGGTAGATCTCGCGCGGCCATTGCAAAGGCAATTCGGCGATGCTCTCGACGGTATGCACCGGGCTCATGGGGCTGAACCAGCCCACTTGGTATTCATATTCGCAATGGCTCTCCAGGTCATTCAATGAAAAGACCTGGCAAAAATCGCGCAAAGCACTTAAACGGGAAAAAAGGCTATTTGACCATTGATTGCTGTCGCGCTTTCGATAACGCAGGCCGGCAAATGTGGTGGCGTTGTTTTGCGAGTCGCCGCGCATGAAGATGCGTGCGTGATTAGTTGTTGTATGGCCAATAATCGGGCCGACAGTTGCTTTTAACATGTTCGAATCCGTTCGAATTGATACTTGAATAACGGTCAGTGTTTAGCAAGTTATTCGTTTAACTTGTGCCGCCAAGGTTAGTTGTCGGCGGATAAAAAATATCGGCGCGAAGTGGACTGGGCTCGTGGCTTAAGTAGACCGAAGTTGTAGGAATAAAAGCGTTGTAACTTTTCTTCGGGCAAAAAAAGCCCCGTCAAACTGACGGGGTTGAGGTACGAGCGTGTGGCGCTCGAAAACGTGGAACGCAATCGGCCCTCCGTTGCCGGAGGGCCGAACGCTTTACAGCAGGATGGTGCGGATGTCGCCCAGCAGGCTGCCCAGACGCTGGGTGAAGCGTGCAGCAGCAGCGCCGTTGATCACGCGGTGATCGTAGGACAGCGACAGTGGCAGCATCAGTTTCGGCTGGAAGGCTTTGCCGTCCCAGACTGGCTGAATGGTTGCCTTGGAAACACCGAGGATCGCCACTTCCGGCGCGTTGACGATCGGCGTGAAGCCGGTGCCGCCAATGTGGCCGAGGCTGGAAATGGTGAAGCAGGCGCCTTGCATCTCGTCCGAAGAGAGCTTCTTGGTACGGGCTTTTTCAGCCAGCGAAGCAGCTTCTGCGGCCAGTTGCAGCAGGCTCTTCTGGTCGACGTTCTTGATGACCGGTACCAGCAGGCCATCCGGGGTGTCGACCGCGAAACCGATGTTGACGTACTTCTTGCGAATGATCGCCTTGCCGCTTGGCGCCAGCGAACTGTTGAAGTCCGGCAGCTCCTTGAGCAGGTGCGCGCAGGTCTTGAGCAGCAGCGGCAGAATGGTCAGCTTGACGCCGGCCTTCTCCGCGACGGCTTTTTGCGCAACACGGAAGGCTTCCAGCTCGGTGATATCCGCCGAGTCGAATTGCGTCACGTGCGGCACGTTCAGCCAGCTGCGGTGCAGGTTGGCGGCGCCGACCTGCATCAGACGGGTCATCGGCACTTCTTCGATTTCACCGAAGCGGCTGAAATCCACGACCGGGATCGGCGGGATGCCCGCGCCACCGGTTGCGCCGCCAGCGGCCGGTGCTTCCTTGGCCTTCTGCATCATCGCCTTGACGTAAACCTGCACGTCTTCCTTGAGGATGCGACCGTGCGGACCGCTGGCGCCAACGGCGCTCAGCTCGACGCCGAACTCGCGGGCCAGTTGACGCACGGCCGGGCCGGCGTGAACTTTGGCACCAGGCTTGGCCGGAGCAGCAACCGGAGCGGCAGCAGCAGGTGCAGCGGCAGCCGGAGCAGCAGCGGCCGGTGCCGGAGCACTTGACGCGGCGGCAGCTGGAGCCGGGGCAGCAGCAGGGGCTGCGCCTTTGACTTTCAGCTTGAGGATCAGGTCGCCGGTACCGACTTCATCGTCCAGCTTGATGGAAATGCTTTCCACCACGCCAGCGGCAGGCGATGGGATTTCCATGCTTGCCTTGTCGGATTCGAGGGTGATCAGCGACTGGTCGGCTTCAACGCTGTCACCCGCCTTGACCAACACTTCGATGATCTTGGCCTTGCCGGCCGAACCGATGTCCGGAACGTGGATGTCCTGAACGCTGTCAGCCACTGGAGCAGCCGGGGCTGCCGCAGGAGCAGGCGCAGCGGCAGCGGCCGGCGCAGCAGCCTGAGCCGGAGCGGCCGCAGCCGGGGCCGCAGCACCCGCCACTTCCAGATCCAGAATCAGGTCGCCAGTGCCGACTTCGTCGTTGAGCTTGACGCTGATGGCCTTGACCACGCCCGCGGCAGGCGACGGGATTTCCATGCTCGCCTTGTCGGATTCCAGGGTGATCAAAGATTGATCAGCCTCGACGGTGTCGCCGACCTTGACCTGGATCTCGATGATCTGCGCCTTGCCCGAGGAACCGATGTCCGGCACGTGCACTTGCTGCACCGAAGCGGCAGCAGGGGCAGCGGCTGGCGCGGCAGCAGCAGGAGCGGCAGCCGGTTTGGCTTCAGCTTTTGCAGCCGGTGCAGCAGCAGGGGCAGGGGCCGCTTGCGCGGCGCCCTCGACTTCCAGCTCAAGCAGTTCGTCGCCTTCTTTCAGACGGTCGCCCAGCTTGACTTTCAGGCTTTTGATGACGCCGGCTTTCGGGGCCGGCACTTCCATGCTGGCCTTGTCCGATTCCAGGGTCAGGATGCTCTGGTCGGCTTCGATACGGTCGCCGACCTTCACAAACAGTTCAATTACTTCACCTTCACCGCTGCCGATGTCAGGTACGCGAATGAGTTCGCTCACAAAATGTCTCCTCAGCAGTCCAGTGGGTTGCGTTTTTCCGGGTCGATGCCGAACTTGACGATGGCCTCGGCCACGACTTTAGGTTCGATATCACCACGGTCAGCCAGTGCTTCCAGGGCTGCCAACACCACGAAATGACGGTCGACTTCGAAGAAATGACGCAGTTTCTTGCGGCTGTCGCTGCGGCCGAAACCGTCGGTGCCCAGGACTTTGAATTCCTTGGACGGTACCCACTGACGGATCTGCTCGGCGAACAGCTTCATGTAGTCGGTAGAGGCAATGACCGGACCCTTACGGCCGCTCAGGCACTCTTCAACGTAGCTCTGCTTGGGCTTCTGGCCAGGCTTCAGACGGTTGCTGCGCTCTACGGCCAGGCCGTCGCGACGCAGTTCGTTGAAGCTGGTGACGCTCCATACGTCGGCGCCGATGTTGAACTCTTCACGCAGGATCTTCGCCGCTTCACGCACTTCACGCAGGATGGTGCCGGAGCCCATCAGCTGTACGTGATGCGCTGCATCGCGGGTGTCTTCTTCGAGCAGGTACATGCCTTTCTTGATGCCTTCTTCGGCACCGGCCGGCATGGCTGGCTGCTGGTACGACTCGTTCATCACGGTGATGTAGTAGAAGATGTCCTGTTGTTCTTCGGTCATCTTCTTCATGCCGTCCTGAATGATCACCGCCAGCTCGTAGCCGTAGGTCGGATCGTAGGTGCGGCAGTTCGGGATGGTCGCGGCCAGCAGGTGGCTGTGACCGTCTTCGTGCTGCAGGCCTTCACCGTTCAGGGTGGTACGGCCGGCGGTGCCGCCGATCAGGAAACCACGGGTACGGCTGTCGCCAGCGGCCCAGGCCAGGTCACCGATACGCTGGAAGCCGAACATCGAGTAGAAGATGTAGAACGGCAGCATCGGCTGGTTGTGGCTGGAGTACGAAGTACCGGCAGCGATGAAGGAGCTCATGGCGCCTGCTTCGTTGATGCCTTCTTCAAGGATCTGACCTTTCTGGTCTTCCTTGTAGAACATCACCTGGTCTTTATCGACTGGCTCGTAGAGCTGGCCGACGGAGGAGTAGATGCCCAGTTGGCGGAACATGCCTTCCATACCGAAGGTACGGGCTTCGTCCGGGATGATTGGCACGATGCGCGGGCCGATTTCCTTGTCCTTGACCAGTTGCGCGAGGATCCGCACGAAGGCCATGGTGGTGGAAATTTCACGGTCGCCCGAACCATCGAGGATGGCTTTCAGGGTGTCCAGGTCCGGAGTCGGTACGCTGAAGCTCTGCGCGCGGCGCTGCGGTACGAAACCGCCCAGTGCGGCACGGCGCTCGCTCAGGTAGCGGGCTTCGGCGCTGTTTGGCTCTGGCTTGAAGAACGGCAGGTTCTCCAGCTCTTCGTCCTTGACCGGGATGTCGAAGCGATCGCGGAACAACTTCAGGCTGTCGACGTCGACTTTCTTGGTGTTGTGCGCAGTGTTTTTCGCTTCGCCGGCACCGGTGCCATAACCCTTGATGGTCTTGGCGAGGATGACGGTTGGTTGTTCTTTGTGGTTGACCGCTTCGTGGTACGCCGCATAGACCTTGTACGGGTCGTGGCCGCCACGGTTGAGTTTCCAGATCTCGTCGTCGGACAGGTCGGCAACCATCGCCTTGAGTTCAGGCGTGTTGAAGAAGTGCTCGCGAACGAACGCACCGTCTTTGGCTTTGTAGTTCTGGTACTCGCCGTCGATGACTTCGTCCATGCGACGTTGCAGGATGCCGTCGACGTCTTTGGCCAGCAGTGGGTCCCAGAAACGGCCCCAGATGACTTTGGTCACGTTCCACTGTGCACCGCGGAACACGCCTTCGAGTTCCTGGATGATCTTGCCGTTGCCGCGAACCGGGCCGTCGAGGCGCTGCAGGTTGCAGTTGATGACGAAGATCAGGTTGTCCAGCTTCTCGCGGCCGGCCAGGGAGATCGCACCGAGGGATTCCGGCTCGTCGCACTCGCCGTCGCCCAGGAAGCACCAGACTTTCTGTTTGCCCGGCTGGATGAAGCCGCGGTGTTCCAGGTACTTCATGAAGCGTGCCTGGTAGATCGCCTGGATCGGACCCAGACCCATGGATACGGTCGGGAACTGCCAGAAGTCAGGCATCAGCCAAGGGTGCGGGTAGGACGACAGGCCCTGACCGTCGACTTCCTGGCGGAAGTTGTTCATCTGGTCTTCGGTGATGCGGCCTTCCATGAACGCACGGGCGTAAACGCCTGGCGAGGTGTGGCCCTGGAAGTAGATCAGGTCGCCGCCGTGTTCGTCGGTCGGGGCCTGGAAGAAGTAGTTGAAGCCGATGTCATACAGGGTCGCGCTGGAGGCGAAGCTGGAGATGTGACCACCCAGGTCAGAATCTTTCAGGTTCGTACGCATTACCATGGCCATCGCGTTCCAGCGCACCAGCGAGCGAATGCGGCGTTCCATGAACAGGTCGCCAGGCATGCGTGCTTCGTGGGTTACCGGGATGGTGTTGCGGTAAGGCGTGGTGATGGCGTAAGGGAGCTGCGAACCGCTGCGGGTCGCCAGTTCACCCATACGGGTCATCAGATAGTGAGCACGGTCTTCGCCTTCTTTGTCGAGAACCGATTCCAGGGCGTCCAGCCATTCCTGGGTTTCGACGGGATCGAGGTCTTGCATGGCTTGCTCCAGGGCGGAAAGGCTTCCAGAATCGGTTGCCTGAGTTTGCGACTGGCCTTGTGGGCAGACGATTTAAAATTCTTGGATTGCCGACAGGTTGTTCCGGCGGCGTGTAGTTTTACTACAAATCTTTGAGCATTTCAGCCTTTCGCCTGTATAGACGAGTAGTAAAACTACAGAGGAAAGGCTTGTGGCCTCCGACTGCGTTGTGAGAATAATCGTTAAGGTTGGTCGATTGCCATCCGAAAAAGGTGAAAGTTTGATGCTGAATGCCAAAGAAGAAGAAATTTCAGCTATTTCTAACTTTTGTTCGACAGTCCTTCGCGTAGCGGGTTTTCATCAAACACTACAAGCGGCCATTTACACGCCGATCAAGGATAGACCATGACCCTGCCCGTGCTCGCTGAACTCCCCGCCATTCTCCTGCCGTTGGTCACTCGATCCGAGCAGTCGTTCCGTGCGGCCGTCGCCGCGCTGGAAGACGATCACGGCTTCTCCAATTGGACCCCGGAACGCTGGGCGCAATTCGCCCGCGTCAGTGCCGCCAGCGATTTCGTTATTGAACAGAGCGTTCGTGACCCTTTGATGTTGTTGTCACTGGTGCAGTCCGGCGAACTTGATCGGCCGTTCGCACCGGGTGAATTGTGTGCGCAGATTGCCGCCGCTGTGAACACCGCGCAAAGCGAAGACGAACTCGGGCGTGTCCTGCGTCGCCAGCGCGCTCGGCATCAAGTGCGGATCATCTGGCGTGACCTGAACCGCCAGGCCGATCTGGTGCAGACCTGCCGCGACCTGTCGGACATGGCCGACGCCACCATCGACCAGGCCTACCAATGGCTGTACAGCCGCCATTGCCAGCAGTTCGGTACGCCGACCGGCCGGCGCAGCGGCTTGCCGCAGCAGATGGTCATCCTCGGCATGGGCAAGCTCGGCGCGGTCGAGCTGAACCTGTCGTCGGACATCGACCTGATCTTCGCCTACCCCGAGGGTGGCGAAACCGTCGGCGTGAAACGCGCGCTGGATAATCAGGAATTCTTCATTCGTCTCGGTCAGCGCCTGATCAAGGCCCTCGACCCGATGACCGTCGACGGCTTCGTGTTCCGCGTCGACATGCGCCTGCGCCCGTACGGTTCGTCCGGCGCGCTGGTGCTGAGCTTCAATGCACTGGAGCAGTATTACCAGGATCAGGGCCGCGACTGGGAACGCTACGCAATGATCAAGGCGCGGGTGGTGGCCGGTGATCAAGCGGCGGGCGCACAGTTGCTCGACATGCTGCGCCCGTTCGTTTACCGCCGTTACCTGGACTTCTCGGCGATCGAAGCGCTGCGCACCATGAAGCAACTGATCCAGCAGGAAGTGCGGCGCAAGGGCATGGCCGACAACATCAAACTCGGCTCCGGCGGGATCCGCGAGGTCGAGTTCATCGCCCAGGCCTTCCAGTTGATCCACGGCGGGCGCGACCTCAGCCTGCAACAGCGTCCTCTATTAAAGGTGCTGAGCACGCTGGAAGGGCAGGGCTACCTGCCACCGGCGGTGATCAGCGAGCTGCGCGAAGGCTATGAATTCCTGCGCTACACCGAGCACGCGATCCAGGCGATTGCCGACCGCCAGACCCAGATGTTGCCGGACGGCGCTCAGGATCAGGCGCGTATCGCGTTCATGCTCGGTTTTGCCGATTGGGCAGCTTTCCACGAAAAACTGATGTTCTGGCGCGGTCGCGTGGCCTGGCACTTCGCGCAGGTGATCGCCGATCCCGATGAAGAAGAGGGCGCCGACTGCGAAGTGGTGGTCGGCGGTGAGTGGTTGCCGCTGTGGGAAGAGGCGCAGGATGAAGAGGCCGCTTGCCGGCAACTGGAAGAGGGCGGCTTCAAGGACGCGAGCAAAGCGCTGAAAGCTCTGGCCAGTTTGCGTGGCAGTCCGCAATTGCGCGCGATGCAGCGGCTGGGTCGCGAGCGTCTCGATGCGTTTATTCCGCGCCTGCTGGCGCAGGCGGTGGAGCATGACAACCCGGATCTGGTGCTGGAACGAGTGTTGCCACTGGTCGAAGCCGTGGCCCGACGCTCGGCTTATTTAGTGTTGCTGACGGAAAACCCCGGCGCCCTGCGGCGCTTGCTGACGCTGTGTGCGGCCAGTCCGTGGATCGCCGAACAGATCACCCGTTTCCCGCTGCTGCTCGACGAATTGCTCAACGAAGGCCGGCTGTTCAAGCCGCCCCTGGCGCCGGAACTGGCCGCCGAGCTGCGCGAGCGCCTGACGCGGATCCCCGAAGACGACCTCGAACAGCAGATGGAAGCCCTGCGTCACTTCAAACTGGCGCACCGCTTGCGCGTCGCCGCCTCGGAAATCGCCGGCAGTCTGCCGTTGATGAAAGTCAGCGATTACCTGACCTGGCTCGCCGAAGCGATTCTTGAGCAAGTGCTGGCGTTGGCCTGGCGTCAGACGGTGACCAAGTACGGCACGCCGCTGCGCACTGATGGCACCCTGTGCGATCCCGGCTTCATCATTGTCGGTTACGGGAAAGTCGGCGGGCTGGAACTGGGGCATGGTTCGGACCTGGACCTGGTGTTCATCCATGACGGCGATCCGCAGGCGGAAACCGACGGGCCGAAGCCGATCGATGGCGCGCAGTTCTTCACCCGTCTGGGGCAGCGGATCATTCACTTACTGACGGCGCAGACCAACTCCGGTCAGCTGTACGAGGTGGATATGCGTTTGCGCCCGTCCGGCGCGTCGGGGCTGTTGGTCAGCTCGCTCGGGGCGTTTGAGCGCTATCAGGAAAACGAAGCCTGGACCTGGGAGCATCAGGCGCTGGTGCGGGCGCGGGTGCTGGTCGGCAGTCAGGATGTCGGCCAGGCCTTCGAGAAAGTCCGCGCGCAGGTTTTGGGCAAGGCGCGGGATCTGGCGAAGCTGCAACAGGAAGTCAGCGAGATGCGCGCCAAGATGCGCGATAACCTCGGCAGCAAGAGCACGGCGGCCGGCACCGCGGCAAATGCCTTCGAGGCCACGGCGCCGTTCGACCTCAAGCAGGACGCCGGAGGTATCGTCGATATTGAATTTATGGTGCAATACGCGGCCCTGGCGTGGTCGCACAGCCACCCGCCATTGCTGCGCTGGACCGATAACATCCGCATTCTGGAAGAGCTGGAACACGAAGGGCTGATGCCTGCCGAAGATGCCAGCCTGTTGCGCGAGGCCTATAAAGCCTACCGCTCCGCCGCCCACCGGCAAGCCTTGCAGAAGGACGCCGGGGTGATTGCAGGCGACCAGTTTGTCGAGGAGCGCCGGCAGGTATTGCGGATCTGGAAAGAGATGGGGCTAAGCTGAAGCGCGCCAGTGAAGGCAATGAGATTCAAAAGGTGGGAGCGAGCCTGCTCGCGAAGGCGGTCGGTCGGCCAGCATGGATGTTGAATGTGCTGGCCCCTTCGCGAGCAGGCTCGCTCCCACAGTGATCTGCGGTGAGTCGCAGATATGTGAACAGAGGCAAAACCATGTGGGAGCGAGCCTGCTCGCGATAGCGGAGTGACAGTCGACAGTCATGTTGAAGGTAATGACCCATCGCAAGCAGCGCCGCTCCCTCAGTGATTCTCGAGGCGGGGAGGCATTGGCCTCCCCGGTTCGTTTATGGAAACCACATGAATATTCTGATCGTTGGGCCCAGTTGGGTCGGTGACATGGTGATGGCGCAGACACTGTTTCAGTGTCTCAAGCAGCGCCACCCGCAATGCGAAATCGACGTGCTGGCCCCCGAGTGGAGCCGGCCGATCCTTGAGCGCATGCCTGAAGTGCGCAAGGCCTTGAGCTTTCCGCTCGGCCATGGCGCTCTGGAACTGGCGACGCGTCGACGAATCGGCAAGTCCCTAGCCGGCCAGTACGATCAGGCGATCCTGCTGCCGAACTCGCTGAAATCGGCGCTGGTGCCGTTTTTCGCCGGCATCAAGCAGCGTACCGGCTGGCGTGGCGAATTCCGCTACGGCCTGCTCAATGACGTGCGCACGCTGGATAAAGAACGTTATCCGCTGATGATCGAGCGCTTCATGGCGCTGGCTTACGAGCCGAACGCCGAGCTGCCAAAGCCTTATCCGCGTCCGAGCCTGCAAATCGATCCGGTGACCCGCGAAGCGGCGCTGGCCAAGTTCGGCCTGACTCTGGACCGTCCGGTGTTGGCCCTGTGCCCCGGCGCCGAGTTCGGCGAATCCAAGCGCTGGCCGTCCGAGCACTACGCCAAGGTCGCCGAAGCGCGGATTCGCGAAGGCTGGCAGGTGTGGCTGTTCGGCTCGAAAAACGACCACGCGGTAGGCGAAGACATTCGCGCGCGGCTGATTCCCGGCCTGCGTGAGGAATCAGTCAACCTCAGCGGCGGTACCTCGCTGGCCGAGGCCATCGACCTGCTGTCCTGTGCCGACTCGGTGGTGTCCAACGATTCCGGCCTGATGCATGTCGCTGCGGCGCTGAACCGTCCGCTGGTGGCGGTCTACGGCTCTACGTCACCGGGGTTCACCCCGCCGCTGGCCGAGCACGTCGAAATCGTTCGTTTGGGACTCGATTGCAGCCCGTGCTTCGACCGTACCTGCCGGTTCGGCCATTACAACTGCCTGCGCCAGCTGATGCCGGACGCGGTCAACGATGCCTTGCAGAAACTGCAGGGCTCCGTGGTCGAGGTTCATTAAGTTGCGGGTATTGCTGATCAAGACTTCATCGCTGGGCGACGTGATTCACGCGTTGCCGGCGCTGACCGACGCGGCCCGGGCCATTCCCGGGATCAAGTTCGACTGGGTGGTGGAAGAAGGCTTCGCCGAGATCCCGACCTGGCACCCGGCCGTCGGCAAGGTGATTCCGGTGGCGATCCGCCGCTGGCGCAAAAACCTCTGGCAGACCATCAAGAGCGGCGAGTGGAAGCACTTCAAGCAGTCCGTTCGAGCGAACAAATATGACCTGGTGATCGACGCTCAGGGCCTGCTGAAAAGCGCCTGGCTGACCCGCTACGTCAAAGCCCCGGTGGCCGGCCTCGACAAAGGCTCGGCGCGCGAGCCGATCGCTGCACGTTTCTACGACCGCAAACTGGCGGTGGCCCGTGGGCAACACGCCGTCGAACGGGTGCGTCAGTTGTTCGCCATCGCCCTTGGTTATGACCTGCCCAAAGGGTTGGGCGACTACGGCCTCAACGTCGAGCGTCTGGTGGAATTGCCGCGCAAGAGCGCGTTCGTGGTGTTCCTGCACGGCACCACGTGGGACACCAAACACTGGCCGGAAGCCTACTGGCGCGAGCTGACCGAGCGGGTCGGCTATCTGGGCGTCGGGGTCAAACTGCCGTGGGGCAACCCGCTGGAGAAGGCCCGTGCCGAACGGATTGCCGCCGGTTTCAAACACGCCGAAGTGCTGCCGAAGCTGAATCTGGCCGGGGTCGGCAAAGTGCTGGCCGGCGCCCAGGCCTGCGTCGCGGTGGACACCGGCCTCGGCCATCTGGCGGCCGCGCTGGACGTGCCGACGATTTCCCTGTTCGGCCCGACCAACCCGGGCCTGACCGGCGCCTACGGCAAGGTGCAGATTCACATGGCCAGTGATTTCCCCTGCGCCCCTTGCCTGCAAAAGAAATGCACTTACCAACCGACCGCGCAGGATGCCCGCCAGTTTGACCTGAAACGCGAGCAGCCCCTGTGCTTCACGCGTGTGAATCCCGAGCGTGTCGCCAGCCGTCTGAGCACGTTGTTAATGGCTGAGGAGCTGCGCTGATGCAATTGGCTTTTGTTCTGTACAAATATTTCCCGTTCGGTGGCTTGCAGCGCGACTTCATGCGCATCGCCCTCGAATGCCAGAAGCGCGGCCATCAGATCCGTGTCTATACGCTGATCTGGGAAGGCGACGTGCCGCCCGGTTTCGAAGTGCTGGTGGCGCCGGTCAAGGCGTTCTTCAATCATCGGCGCAACGAAAAACTCACGGCGTGGATGGAAGCGGATCTGGCCAAGCGTCCGGTGGACCGCTTGATCGGCTTCAACAAGATGCCGGGGCTGGACGTCTACTACGCCGCCGACGGCTGCTTCGAAGACAAGGCGCAGAACCTGCGCCATTCGCTGTACCGCCGCTGGGGCCGCTACCGCCACTTCGCCGAGTACGAGCGCGCGGTGTTCGCCAAAGACGCGAAAACCGAAGTGCTGATGATTTCCGAAGTGCAGCAGCCGCTGTTCATCAAGCACTACGACACGCCGCTGGAGCGCTTCCACCTGCTGCCACCGGGTATCGCCCAGGATCGTCGCCGGCCGGCGGATGCCGACCAGATTCGCGCCGGTTTCCGCGCCGAATTCAACCTCAGGGACGACGAACTGCTGCTGGTGCAGATCGGCTCCGGGTTCAAGACCAAGGGCGTCGATCGCAGCCTCAAGGCGCTGGCTGCACTGCCCGCCGAGCTGAAGAAGCGCACCCGGCTGTTTGTAATCGGCCAGGATGACCCCAAATTGTTCCAGATGCAGAGTACGACTTTGGGCCTGGGCGACAACGTGACCTTCCTCAAGGGTCGCAGCGATATTCCGCGGTTCCTGCTCGGCGCCGACCTGTTGATCCACCCGGCGTACAACGAAAACACCGGCACAGTATTGCTCGAAGCGCTGGTCGCCGGGTTGCCGGTGCTGGTCAGCGCGGTCTGCGGTTACGCCCATTACATTGCCGAGGCGGACGCCGGGCGAGTGCTGGACGAGCCGTTCGATCAGGCGCAACTGACGCAGTACCTGACTGACATGTTGAATGACGACGCTGCACGCGCGGCCTGGAGCCGCAATGGTCTGGCTTTCGCCGAGACGGCCGACCTCTACAGCATGCCGCAGCACGCGGCCGATGTGATTCTGGCGGAGCACGCTTAAATGAAGTTGATGCTGGCTGAACCGTTCAAGAGCCTTTGGGCCGGGCGCGACCCGTTCGCCGAAGTCGAAGGCTTGCAGGGCGAAGTCTACCGCGAGCTGGAAGCTCGACGGACTCTGCGCACGGAAGTCGACGGCAACGGATTTTTCGTCAAGATCCACCGGGGCATCGGCTGGGGCGAGATTTTCAAGAACCTGCTGACCGCCAAGCTGCCGGTGCTTGGCGCAGGTCAGGAGTGGAAGGCAATCCAGCGTCTGCAGGAAGTCGGCGTGCCGACCATGACCGCCGTGGCTTACGGCGAGAAGGGCAGCAACCCGGCCGATCAGCATTCGTTCATCGTCACCGAAGAGCTGGCGCCGACCATCAGCCTCGAAGACTTCAGCATCGATTGGGTCAAGAACCCGCCGCAGCCGAAACTCAAGCGCGCGCTGATCGCTGAAGTGGCGCGCATGACCGGCATGATGCACCGCGCCGGGGTCAACCACCGCGACTGCTACATCTGCCACTTTCTGTTGCACACCGACAAGCCGATCACCCCGGACGATTTCAAGCTCTCGGTGATCGACCTGCACCGCGCCCAGACTCGCCCAAGAATTACTCAACGCTGGCGCAACAAGGACCTGGCCGCGCTGTATTTCTCGGCACTGGACATCGGCCTGACCCGACGCGACAAGCTGCGTTTCCTCAAAGGCTACTTCCAGCAGCCGCTACGCCAGATCCTCGCCGAAGAAGCGCCGTTGCTCAGCTGGCTCGAAGGCAAGGCCAACAAGCTTTATGCGCGCAAACAGCGTTACGGGGATGCGCTCTGATGGCGGGTTGGACGCTTGAACCGCAATACAGCGAACTGGCCGAAGATTTCGGCAGCCTCGAAGCGGTGTTTGCCCTGCAGGGCGAACGTCTGACCCGTGATCCGCTGTCCGAAGTCATCCGCGTGCAGCGCAACGGCGTGAATTACTACGTCAAACGCTACGTCGGCGCCGGTAAAGGCTTGCGCCGTTACCTGGGTAAGCCACGGGTGAAGATGGAGTGGCAGAACCTCAAGCGCTTCGCCAAGTGGGGTATTCCCACCGCCGAAGTGGTGGCCTGGGGCCTGGAGCGACGTGGCGCGGCCTATGCCCGTGGCGCGATGATCACCCGCGAGCTGCCGCGCACCGAAGACCTGTCGGCGCTGGCCGAACGCAACGATCCGAAACTCAAGGATCGTCTGTGGGTCGATGGCATCAGCCGCCAACTGGCCGGCTACACCCGAACCATGCACGACCACCGCTTTACCCATAACGATCTGAAATGGCGCAACCTGCTGATCGACGATCAGGCGCAGCTGTTTCTGATCGACTGCCCGAACGGCGATTTCTGGCGCGGCTTCTGGCTCAAGTACCGGATCACCAAGGATCTGGCCTGTCTCGACAAGGTGGCCAAGTATCACCTGTCGAACACCCAGCGCCTGCGCTTCTACCTGCAATACCGCGGACGTGATCGGCTGAATGCCGCCGACAAGAAACGGATTCGCCATGTGGTGAGATTTTTCGAGGGACGCGAATGACTGATTTCCTGGCCGCTGAAGACCGGGCGCTGCTTGAGCGTCATGGCCTCGGCACTTTCGACGCGCTCTGGGCCAAACAGCTCGAAGCCGTGGACGAACCGAACACCGATGGCGGTGGCTGGAGCAGCGTGTTTCGCCTGGAGCTGGAAGGGCAGGCCTACTACCTCAAGCGCCAGAGCAACTACCTGACCCGCACCCTGCATGCGCCGTTCGGCGAGCCGAGTTTCGCCCGCGAGTTTCGCAATATCAGCCGCTACAACAAGTTGGGGATCCCGGCGCTGCAAGCGGCGTTCTTCGGTGCGCGCAAGGTCAAGGGCGAAGTCCAGGCGATCCTGCTGACTCGTGCCCTCGACGGCTGGGATGATCTCGACTCGTTGCTGCAACGCTGGTCCGAGCTGAGCACCGCGCAGCAATCGGCCATTCTCCAGGCCTGTGGACAACTGGCGCGCCGGCTGCACGGCGTGCGTCAGGTACACGGCTGCTTTTATCCGAAACACATCTTTTTGCAGGCTGATGGCGACGCGTATAAGGCGCAGTTGATCGACCTGGAAAAGACCCGACCCCTGCTGTTCGGCATGCGCGACCGGGTCAAGGATCTGGAGCCGCTGCTGCGTCGCGCCCCGGAATGGAGCGAAGCGCAATTGCGCGAGTTGCTCGCGGCCTATCTCGATCAGCCAGTCGACAGTTCGCTGGTCGACAGCTGGGTGACGCGCCTGACTGCGCGGCGCAGTCGCAAGGAGACCCGTTGATGCGCTTGTCCGAACTGAAAAACGCCGGACGTGCGCCGAGTCTGCCGCTGACGATCAGCCTGGCCGACGCGGCCGGTCCTGCGGATTTGCAGTTGTTGAGCTTGCTGCGGGTGCTGCCGGGGCAGCGCTATGTCGGTGCCGGGGTCTGGCGCGGGCGGCCGGTGCTGGCCAAATTACTGGTGGGCAGCAAGGCGGCGCGGCATTTTCAGCGCGAACTGGCGGGCGTCAAGTTGCTCGCCGAACAAGGTCTGACCACGCCACTGTTGCTGGCTGATGGCTTGCAGGACGGCGAGGGTGGCTGGCTGTTGTTCGAATTTCTCGAAGGTGCCGAAAGCCTCGGTGAGGCCTGGCAGAAAGTCGAATCGCTGCCAGTGCTGGCGGACGAACAATCGGCGGTACTCGCCGAGGCGCTGGGCGCTATCGGTCAACTGCATGGCAAAGGCCTGTGGCAGGAAGATCTGCACCTCGACAACCTGCTGCGCCAGGGCGGTCAGTTGTACCTGATCGATGGCGCCGGGATCTGCGCCGAGACCGCTGGCCAGCCGCTGTCGCGGCAGAAAGTGCTGGAAAACCTCGGGGTGTTTTTCGCCCAGTTGCCCAAGTCGCTGGAGCCGTTCACCGAAGAATTGCTGGTGTATTACCTGCTGAGCAACAGCGAGCACGCGTTGCCGCTGGAAGCCTTGCAGAAGCAGATCGCCAAGGTGCGCGCCTGGCGCCTGAAGGATTACCTGATCAAGGTGGGCCGCGAGTGCACGTTGTTCAGTGTGCAGCGCGGTGCGTTCGGCTTGCGGGCGATCCGTCGCGAGGAAGAAGCGGCGATGCTCCCGGTGCTGGATCAGGCCGATGCGCTGCTCGATCAGGGCCATCTGTACAAGACCGGCGGCGCGGCGAGTGTCGGCAAGGTCGAAGTGGCCGGGCGTACGCTGGTGATCAAGCGCTACAACATCAAAGGCTTTGCGCACTGGCTCAAGCGCTTCTGGCGCCCGAGCCGCGCGTGGCATTCGTGGCGTGAAGGCAATCGCCTGGCGTTCCTCGGCATCGCCACGCCGAAACCGCTGGCGGTGCTGGAAAAGCGTTTTTTATGGTTGCGCAGCCGTGCTTATCTGGTGACCGAGTTCCTGCCGGGGCCGGACATCATCGAGCGCTTTGCGCCGTATGTGGAAAGCGGTGCGGCGCCGGAATCCGAGTTGCAGGCGCTGGATCAATTGTTCGCACGGTTGATTGCCGAGCGCATCAGCCATGGCGACTTCAAGGGGCATAACCTGTTCTGGCAGGAAGATCGCTGGGCGTTGATCGACCTGGATTCGATGTGTCAGCACGGCTCTGTCGGAAGTTTCGCAGCGGCCTATGCGCGGGATCGGGCACGGTTCATGCGCAACTGGCCCGAGAGCAGCGCGCTGTATCAGGTGATCGATCAGCGGTTGCCCAAGGACATCTCCAGCGCGGCCTGAGCCGCCTTCGCCAGTAGGCTGGCTCCCACATGGGATAGCATTCCCCTGTAGGAGTGAGCCTGCTCGCAACAGGGCTTTAAAGCCCCAAAAAACTCCCGTTGAGCAATAGCGGACAAACTGCACTGACTTGTCCTACAGCTTCTCCAGAAGCCATGAACTGTGCCCGCTCCAGCCCCGATGCTAGCTTGCCCTGACCACTTCGGAGGGCAAGACTTGACCATCAAAAACGCTTTAACACTCAGCACCTGCGCATGGCTTTTATCCGGCTGCGGCACCGCCGCCTCGGTCCTGCAAATGGACGCTGACGTCGCCCGCGACATGCGCAAACAGAAAACCTACTGCCAATCGATTCCACGGATCTACAGCGGTCTGGCGTTCGACTTCTGTGTGCTCCACGCGCCCCCTGACCCCTCCGGCGTCCTGGTGCCATTCGTGTTGCTGGACCTGCCATTGTCCGGGGTGCTGGATACGGTGGTGTTGCCGTATACGATTTATCAACAGGTCGTGGATGGCAATATCGGCATCTATTGGCGAACAGATCGCGGGTAACTTTTTTTGCAATTTTCTCTGTTTGAAAACCAGAGCGAGTCGCAAGCGATTGTTGAAGCGGCAGCGCTCTTGTATCCGTCCGGGAGATACAGCGACTACATCGTCTATGTTGATGAAAGCGGTGATCAAGGGATGCAGAAGCTGGATCCCTATTACCCTATATTCGTGCTTGCTTTTTGCGTCTTTCAAAAAAGGCATTACTGCGAAAAGGTCATTCCGGCTGTCCAGAAATTCAAGTTCAACCATATGGGGCACGATCTGATCGTGCTGCATGAGCTGGAGATTCGAAAAGAAAAAGGAGCGTTCTCCAGCCTGTTCACTTCGAGAGTGCACAAGCATGCCTTTCTCGACGAATTGACCGGCATTATCGAGGCCATCAATTTTGTCCTGATCAGTTGCGTTATCGACAAGGCCTTGCTGCGCGAAAAGCAGGCATCTGCGGACAACCCCTACCACTTGGCTCTCGGCTTCTGTCTGGAAACGCTGCATGAGTTTTTGCAGGAAAAGCATCAACATAAAGTGTTAACGCATGTGATTTTCGAGCGGCGAGGCAAGCGGGAGGATAACGAGCTTGAGCTGGAGTTTCGCAGGGTTTGTGGCGGGTCTAACCGATTGGGGGTTCAACTGCCGTTTGACATCGTCTTCGCCACAAAACAAGTCAATTCCACCGGATTGCAGCTGGCTGATCTTGTTGCAAGGCCGATCGGCATGAGTGTTTTGAGGGCGGGTCAGGAAAATCGCGCGTTTGATGTGCTCAGGCGCAAGTTCTATTGCAGCGGTGGGCGGAATAAAGTTGGGAAAGGTTTCGAGAATTGGGGGTTGAAGGTTTTCCCTCCCCCAGAAAGCGAAAAGCCCCGGTGATCTCACCGAGGCATTAGCGCCGACCGGGATCCCCCAGCCCATTTGCACGGAAGTCTATGTTGAGAGGCTCGGGAGTGTCAACGCAAAGGCCGGCCAGTTCCGCTAGAGGCTTGTCGGCGCTTTTACGCTATAATCCCGCCCTTTAGCTGTCTCTCGCCCGGTGCGAGGGCACATCAATTTTCAAGGCGCATCGCGCCTGAATGCAGACTAAAGAGGCTAGACCCTGTGGCATTGACGATTCTTGGCCTGTCCGGCGCCCTTAGCCATGACCCTTCAGCCGCCTTGTACATCGACGGCAAGCTGGTGGCGGCGGCTGAAGAAGAGCGCTTCGTCCGCGATAAGCATGCAAAGAACCGCATGCCCTACGAATCGGCGAAGTTCTGCCTGGAACAGGCCGGTATCAAGCCGTCCGACGTTGACGTGGTGGCGATTCCGTTCGCCCCGATCAGCCTGTTCGGCAAGGCCCGCTGGCACTACGCCAAGCGCTACTGGTACGCGCCGGATCGCGCCCTCGATGCGATCCTGATGGGCAACCGTCGCTACAAGCGCTATCGCAACAAGATCGTCTGGTGCCTGGAGCAACTGGGTTTTGATCCGAAGAAGATCAAGATCGAGCCGGTCGAGCACCACCTCGCTCACGCCTCCAGCGCCTACCACTGCTCGGGTTTCAAAGAGAAAACCGCGATCCTCGGCATCGACGGCAAGGGCGAGTACGCCACGACCTTCTTCGGTTATGGCGAAAACGGCAAGATCCACAAGATCAAGGAATTCTTCGATCCGGACTCCCTCGGCGGCCTGTACGGCGCGATCACCGAGTTCCTCGGTTTCGAGATGCTCGACGGCGAGTTCAAGGTCATGGGCATGGCGCCGTACGGCGACGCCAGCAAATATGACTTCTCGCGTCTGGCCTCGTTCGAGAACGGCGAACTGGTGATCAACACCGACTACGCCAACGTGATCGGCCTGCGTCGCTATAAAGAGAAGGGCAAAGGCTTCTACTTCTCGCCGAAGCTGATCGAGTGGCTGGGTCCGAAGCGTGAAGGCGATATCGCCGACGAACCGTACATCCACTACGCCGCCAGCATGCAAGCGCTGTTCGAGAAACTGGCGTTGCAGATGATCGATTACTACCTGGGCGATGTGCTCAAGGAAACCGGCAAGCTGGCCTTCGCCGGTGGCTGCGCGCTGAACGTCAAGCTGAACCAGAAAGTCATCGCCCGCGATGACATCAAGGAACTGTTCGTCCAGCCTGCGTCCGGCGATGCCGGCACCGCGGTCGGCGCAGCAGCCTATGTGTCCCACGCCCGTGGCGTGCCGGTCGAGAAGATGGAACACGTCTACCTCGGCCCGTCGTACAGCAACGAAGACGTGATCGCCGCGTGCGCCCGTCACGAGAACAAGCCGACCTGGCGCAAGCTCGACAACATGCCGGAGCAGATCGCCAAAATCATGGTCGATGGCAACCCGGTGGCCTGGTTCCAGGGCCGCATGGAATTCGGTCCGCGTGCGCTCGGTGGTCGTTCGATCATCGGTTGCCCGAGCGTGGCCGGTGTGGCTGACCGCATCAACCACCAGATCAAGTTCCGCGAGCGCTGGAGGCCTTTCTGCCCGTCGATGCTCGACACCGTTGCACCGCAGATGATCAAGATCGATCACCCGGCGCCGTTCATGACCTTCACTTTCGAAGTGGCGGAAGAGTGGAAGACCCGCGTGCCGGAAGTTGTTCACGAAGACGGCACTTCCCGGGCCCAGGTCCTCAAGCGCGAATACAACCCGCGCTACTACGACATGATGAAGGCGCTGGAAAACCTCACCGGCAACGGCGTGTCGCTGAACACCTCGCTGAACCGTCGTGGTGAACCGATGATCTGCTCGCCGACCGACGCCCTGAACATGTTCTTCGGCTCCGATCTGCAGTACCTGATCATGGAAGACATTCTGGTGGTCAAAGAGGGCGCAAACGCTTATGACTCGCTCGGCTGAACGCCATGTGCTGCAGTTCTGTCACGGCTATGACGGGCCGTTCCTCGACTGCGCACGGCAGTACGCCAGCCTGTTCGCGGGCACCGGTTATCGGGTGACCACGGTCTTTCTGACCGGGGCCGCCGATAGCGAGGTGGCCGCAGCGTGTGCTTCCGATGAAGTGTTGTTCATGGAATACAGCTCCAAGGCCATTCGTGGCCTGAAGCTGGGCGCCATCGGTGATCTGCGCAAGATCGCCGCTTCACGCAATTTCAGTTTCTGCATCGCCCATCGCTTCAAGCCGATCTACATCGCCTTGCTCGGCACGTCGCTGCCGGTGATTGGCGTGCACCACGCGTTTGACGATTACAAACGTGGCACGCGCAAGCTGTTCGCGCACATTTTCCGCAAGCGTTTGAGTCTGCTCGGCGTCTCCGATGCCGTGCGCGACGACATGCGGCGCTGCCTGCCGAAATGGCCGTCCACTCGCATCCAGACCTTGTACAACCGCATCGATGTGCCGGCCTTGCAGGCCAGTCAGGTGTCGGCCCGCGAGGCCCGCGAGACCCTCGGTCTGGCGGCGGATGCGTTCATTGTCGGCAACGTCGGACGGCTGCACCCGGACAAGGATCAGGCCACCTTGCTGCACGGTTTTGCCGCGGCGTTACCCGGTCTGCCGGGCAACAGTCAGCTGGTGATTCTCGGCAAGGGCCGTCTGGAACAGGATCTCAAGGAGCTGGCGCGCGAACTGGGCATCGGTGATCGGGTGTTGTTTCTCGGTCAGGTGCCGGACGCGCGCAATTACTTCCGCGCCTTCGATGTGTTTGCCCTGAGCTCCGATCACGAACCGTTCGGCATGGTGCTGCTGGAGGCCATGGCGGCCGGCGTGCCTTTGCTCGCCACGGCCTGTGGCGGGGCCAAGGAAGTGGTCGAAGGTGTGGGGATTCTGTTCCCGCTGGGCGATGCCGAACACCTTGCACAAGGCCTGCAACATTTGGCCGGTATGGATGATCAGCAACGCCGGCAGTGCGCCGAGCTGATGCTCGATCGCCTGCGTGAGCGTTTCTCCGACCGTGCGGTGCGCGACACCTTCTGGCGTCTGCCGCAAGTTACCGATCTGGCACCGAGGGGCTGATGCTCAACCGATTTCAAGGCTGGCGCGAACGTGGCTGGTCGCCCGTTGACGCCTCCACCTATGCCACCGTCTGGCAGCGTTTTGGCGGCAGCGTCGCGACACATCCTATGGTGGTCGAACGTCTGGCGGATCTGGCCGGCATCCCGGTGCGTTATCTGGCGTGGGAGCAGGACGGCGAAGTCAAAGCGGCGATCCCGACCTGGGGCCGCGATCTGGCATTGTCCAAAGACGTGCTCAAGCGCAATGGCAAGAAAGGTCTGTTCGACCTCGGCAATGCCGAGCTGATCCTGCCGGCCGCGGTCGATGCCCAGGCACCCCTGCGCCATCGCGCACGCTATCTGTCGGTGCTCAACGAAAACCGCTTCAGCGGCCTCAAGTTGCAGACCGAACAATTGGCCATGGCCCGCACCCCTGAAGAGCTGTCGAAGAAGTTTCGCTACAACCAGCGCCGCGAACTGCGCCTGCTGGAAGAGGCGGGCGGCGTGGTACGTCCGGTTGCCGAGTTCTCCAGTGCCGAACTGGCGGCGATCTACTGTGATCTGTTCCAGCGCCGCTGGGGCTTCCCGGCCACCGGCGCGGCGCGCATGGCCGAAGTCATCGAGCTGCTGCGCGAACTGCTGATTGGCTCGGTGATTTTTCTCAACGATGCGCCGATCGCCATTCAACTGGTGTACCGCGTCGAAGCGCCGGAGTGGATCAGCGTCGAGTACATCAACGGCGGCGTCGACCCCGAAACCCGCGAATTCAGCCCCGGTAGCGTGTTGAGCTTCCTCAATACGCAAAGTGCCTGGGAACACGCGCGCGCCCTGAACAAGCCGCTGCGGTTTTCCTTCGGTCGCGCCGACCGTGAATACAAGGATCGCTGGTGCAATCCTGTGCCGGTGTTCACCGTATGAGTCAGCCCATGAGCCGCAAACAGCAACTGCTCAAGCGTCATCGTCGCAATAAACGCATTACCTTGCTGATCGCCCTGAGCGTGTTGATCGCGCTCGGTGTGCTGGTCGCGTGGTGGTTGCCGCTGGTGCTCGCGGTGGTTGGCTGGGTCGCCCATGAAGCGTGGTTTGCCGATCACCTGTTCTATTCGCCGAAAGACGATTATCAGTACAGCTTTCCGCCGTTTACACCGCAGCCGAAGGTGCATTTGAGCGGCGAGCAATTGCGCCTGGATGAAGGTGTGATGCTGGTCGACGAAGCGACGTTGATCCTCGCGGTAAAGGTCAAAAGCACTTGGCTGGGACGCTTCTTTGATCCGCGCGTCGAACTGCTCGGCGGGACGCATCCGGATGCGCAAACCTTCGAGCGCGGGGTCAATGGCCTGCGTTACCTGAACCTCAGCGGTCAGGCGCAAGCTCTGGCGCAAGGCCAGTTGCGCTTGCGCGGGCGCTTCTGCCGAGTGACAGGTGAGCCGCTGCTGTGGGCGCTGGAGCAACCGGACTACCGCCGTCAGCGGGTGATGGTGATCGCCCCGCACGCCGACGATGCCGAGTTGGCTGCCTATGGCTTGTACAGTCAGGCCGACGAAGCCTGGATCGTCACCCTGACCGCAGGTGAGATCGAAGCCGAACACTATCAACAGATGGGCATGAACAAGGTCGAGGCCGCGCGGCTCAAGGGCCGTCTGCGTGCCTGGGACAGCCTCGCCGTGCCGCGTTGGGCCGGTGTGCCGCAGGAACACTGCGTGCAACTCGGTTACTTTTGCCTGCAACTGGCGGCGATGCAGGCCGCGCCGAATCAGGCGGTGGGCTCGCGCGAAGCCGACCTGAACGACACGCGCCTGTTTCGCCAGTTGAATCCGTTCACTCTGCCGGGCGATGCCGACGGCGCGCCGACCTGGAACAACCTGCTGGCCGACCTGCGTGAAGTGCTGTTGCGCGCGCGTCCAGAGGTGATCGTGCTGCCGCATCCGACCCTCGATCCGCACCCTGACCATATCTGCGCCCAGCAAGCGATTTTGCAGGCGCTCCAAGGCCTCGACTGGCAGCCGACGCTGCTCGGTTACGCCAACCACTTGCACGACAACGACCGCTGGCCGATGGGCAACACCGGGCAGGGCATTGCCTTGCCGCCGGCCTTCGATTCGGCGGTGCCGATGCAGCCGCTGTGCCTGCCACTGTCCATCGAGCTGCAACGGGACAAGGCCATGGCGCTGGGCATGATGCATGACCTGCAGCCGCCGGCACCGTTCAAGCGTCGCCTGCGCCGGGTTATCCAGCGTGTGCTCGCCGGGCGGGCTGGGTCGGTGTACGGCGAAAACGAATTTTTTCGAAAAGCAGTCAGGCGCCAGGAGTTGTTCTGGCTACTGAAGCACGGTGAGACAGGCGTCCAGCGGGGAGAGTCATGAGTCAACGGTTCAAGGTGTTGCAGCTGCAACCCGACTACAACGTCAAAGCCCATGACTTTGCCGACCTCGCCGAGCAGATCGTCAAGGCGCTGCCGAGCGATCGCTATGAGATCACCGCGGCTTTCCTGCGCGGCAAACCGGGGCCGGGCGAGCCGGTGAGCCGGGCCGACCATTCGGTGTACTTCGAGTTTTCCGACAAGTCGCTCAAGGGCATGCGCCTGCGGGCGATGTGGCAGTTGTACAAGTTCTGCCGCCGGGAAAAGTTCGACGTGGTGATCTGCAACCGCTTCAAACCGGTGAACATGATGCTGGCGCTCAACCGCTGGTTGAAGGTGCCGCTGTGCATTGGCATCTCCCACGGTTTCGGCGAGTACGATCGCTTTTACCGGCGTCGTCAGACTCAGCGTCTGATCGATCGGCACTGGCGCTTCGTCGGCGTGTCGCCGGCGGTCAAACAGTACCTGCTCGATTGCGATTGCGGCTTTACCGACCAGAACACCTACGCCATTACCAATGCCATCGACATCGAGCAGGCCGAGGGCTTGCAGCACAGCCGCGAAAAAGCTCGCGAGTTGTTGGGTCTCGACCCGAATGTGCGTTTGATCGGTGCGTTGGGGCGGCTGGTGTCGGTCAAGGGCCACACCTATCTGCTGCAAGCCTTTGCCGCACTGAAGGACAAATACCCGAACACCCAGTTGGCGATCATCGGTGCCGGGCGCTTGCAGGCACCGCTGGCTGCCGAGATCGAGCAACTGGGCCTGAGCGGTCGCGCGCACCTGCTGGGCTTCAAGGAAAACGCTCTGCAATACGTGCGTGCGTTCGACATCTGGACCATGCCGTCGCTGGCCGAAGGCCTGGGCCTGGCCTTGCTCGAAGGCATGAGCGGCCATTTGCCGGTGATCGCTTCGAACGTGCCGGCAATGTTGCCGCTGATCGAAGGTGCCGGTGGTCTGGCGATCACGCCCAAGGACGTGCCGAGTCTGGTCGCCGCGCTGGATAACTATCTGGCGCTGTCGGACGACGAGCTCAAGGCCAAGGGCGAACAGGCCTACCGTTATCTGCAGGAACAACACGACATCGAGGTGTTCCGTCAGGAATATCTGGACCTGATCGATTCCGGCCTGGAGCAGGCCCGCAAGGAGCAGCCGTGAGCGAAGAACAAGTCATGAGCGAAGCCAACGCCCTCGTCACCGTGATCATCGCCTCGTACAACCACGGCCCGTACATTGAGGAAAGCATCCTCAGTGTCCTCAACCAGAGCTACAAGAACATCGAGTTGCTGGTGGTCGATGACGGTTCGAAGGACGACAGCGTCGAGCGCATCAGCGCGTTGCAGGCGCAGTACGGCTTCGATTTCCGTGTGCAGCAGAATCAGGGCCTGACCAATACCCTCAACGGCGCTATCGCCCGTTCGAAGGGCAGCCTGATTGTGCCGTTCGGCTCCGACGACATCATGTACCCCGAACGTATTGCCACCCAGGTGGCGTACATGGACGGCAAGCCTGAAGTCGGGATCTGTGCCGGCAATATCGAGCTGATGCACGCCGACGGCAGTCTTTACCCGGAGAAACGTCAGCGCCGCGACGTGCCGTTTCGCCGCCTCGATTTCGACGACATGTTTCTTGAACGCAAGCCGTATCCGCCAGCACCGACGTTGATGATCCGTCGTGAGGCGCTGGAGAAGGTGGGAGGGTTCGATCCGACGATTCGTCTTGAAGACCTGTACATCGAACTGAAGGTGACCCGTGCTGGCTACTTCATCGACGGTTTGAACGTGGTGATGGCGCGCTACCGCAAGCACGCCACCAACTCGTACAAGAATCATCGCTTCATGATCGAGAACATCCTGCGCACTTATGCGCTGTTCAGCGATCATCCGCTGTACGACGAAGTGCGCTTCAAGGCGCTGAACTCGATGTTCCTCAAGACCGCCAATCGCAATCGCAAGCTGGCAAGGGAGCTGCTGGCGCAGATCCCGTTCAAGGCCTGGAACAAGAAGACCTGGCGCGGACTGGGGCGTCTGCTCTTTTCCCCGCTGGAAAAGGACTGAGGCAGCGGTCGCTCGCGCTCAGCGGGCGACCTTCTCCGGCAAGCGCTTTTCGCCCTTCTGACGCTGGCGCAGCCAATGCACAACCTTCTTGCCGGCAGCCATGCCCGGCTGCTCGATATAGAGGAACGTCGCGCTGCTGATCAGAATCAGCAAGCAGGTGCAGACGGCCACCAGGGGCAGGTACACCGCCGTTTCCCGCGCATCGATATTCAGCAGCAGCGGCAGCCGTTGCACCATCAGCCACAGCACGAACCCGTGCAGCAGATAGGTGCTGTAGCTGATCTCGCCGAGCCAGCGAATGCTGCGTGGTTTCAGCGCGCCGAACAGATTATTGCCGGACGCGACGATCACGAAAAACAGTCCCAGCAGAAACAGCGGTGCAGTCTTGAATGCCCGACTGAACGCGGTGAACGCAATCACCAGCGCGAGCACGGCGATGATGCTCGCCAGGCGTGACTGGCTCCATGCCACGAGCGCCGGCCGGCGAATCCAGTAGGCGGCGGCGATGCCACCGAGGAAGCTCGCCAGAAAGTGTTTCTTCAGCGAATGTTCCCAGCCGATGACCTGGTACAGCGTGTAGATGCCGATCAGGCACAGCACCACCTGCAACCAGCTGCCGCGGTAGATGAACACCAGCCCGGCCAATGGCAACGCCATGTAGAAAAACACCTCATAGGCCAGCGTCCAGGTGACGTTGGATATCAGCATGCCGGAGTGGCGGTACTGGTTGATGTCCGGGCGGTCGAACGTCAGCCAGGCGAGGATCTGTTTGAACAGCTCCAGGCCAGGCTCCTTCATTTGCCAGCCCTGCAAGTGGAAGATCGAGACGAACACCAGCAGCATCAGCGGCAGATAAAGCGGATACAGGCGAAATACCCGTGACACGCCGAAGGCCAGCCAGTCATGGTTGCGTCCCTGCGCGAGCAGGCGGCTCCAGAACAGAAAACCGGTGATCATGAAGAACAGCGCGACGCTGCCCTGACCGAGCATCGAATAGAAGTTGCTCGGCGGAAAGTCGATCACCCCGGTGCGCAAGAAGATCCAGGTAATGACCGAGTGGTGCACGAACACACCAAACGCCAGATAGCCACGCAGGCCGTCGATGCTGGCATATCGACTTTCGCCGGAATGCTGCAGGTGCCGAGCGATTTTCGGCACCGCGCGCAACAGCAGGGCGGAAGTGACGATTGCCAGCAGATAGGCTGCCAGCGCGATAAGCGGATTGGTTTCGATCATCAATGAACCCGAGCCGGGGTGTTGCCGGCCAGCACTTGCCTGTGCAGATTTTCAACCGCGGATTTAGACGCCGTCATGGCGTACCCCTGGAGCAACGCATCGAGGTGATCCTCGAACAGCCAGCGTTTGTCGACAGTGTAACGTTGCATATGACGCAAATTGCGTTGGCGCAGGGAAAGACTGAGCGGGGTAGGGTAGATGCGCAGGTCGGCCAGATCGATCAAGCCGAACTCGCCGTCTTCCAGTACCAGTACGTTGCCCAGGTGCAGCGAGCGGAAATAAACGCCTTTCTCGTGCAGTTGCGCCATGAATTTGCCAAAGCGCTCCACCAGCGCCTGGCGCACCGCAGGAGCGGTAATGCTCTGCAACACCTGACGCAGCGTGTGCCCCGGCAACGGCGCGTAATGCACAGCGCTGCTGCCATCGTCGAGACGGTACAGATTCAATATTTGCGGGGTCGGGATGCCCATCTGACGCAGTTGTTCGCTGTTGACCGCGAAACGTTCGGAGTAGGGATTGAAGCTGCCGGAGGTGTACCAGCGGCGACGGCGGAACAGCTTGAGGAAACTGCCGTCGGTCAGGCGCAGGACTTTCGGGCCGAGGCCATCTTCTTCAATGATCTGGGCCGTGCTGCTCATGTGCTCCAGGTCAGCGGTCGCAAGCTTTTGCACCGGCTGGGTCAACAGGCGCCGCGCGCGTTGATTGATGCTCAGCGCCGCGATCAGTGCCAGCGGGATCCACAACAGGAACCAGTGTTCCTTGGGCCGCGAAATGATCCCGCCGCCTTCGGTCAGCCCGGCGCCGATACCGAATACCAGCCAGGTCGAGGCAATGATCAGCAGTGGCTGCACACGCTGGCGCCAACTGCTCAGCAGGCCCCACAGCAGGAAGAACAGCCAGGGCAGCAAGCCGATGATGCCGACGTAATACAGCACACCCAGGATAAAGCTGTGCGGCTCCTGAAAGCTGATGCCGTTACCGGGGTCTACGGCAAGGCTGGCACTGTAGCCATGACCGATCCATGGATGATCGGCAATCATGTGCAGTACCTTCTGCCAGATTTCCAGACGATAGGAGTCGCCACGTTCGGTGATCATCTGCGAAAACTGCGTAATGACTGCTACGCCGCTCAGGACCAGCGCGATCAGTAACCCCACCGAGCGCTTGTTCCAGCAGATGAAACACAGCCACAGCGCCGCCATGGTCAGTGCCACCAACGGCGTCCGGGAACCGGTGCCGATCACCGCCATGAACATGATTGCCATCGCCGGCAAGCTGAGCCACATCATCTGGCGACGTTTGCAGGTCATGGTCACGCTCAGCCAGTAGGCGCTGAAGAAGCCGAACAGGTGCGAGCTGAGCAACGGGTTATCGAAGGCACCACCGCCGATCAGGCGCATGCCCGGCTCATAAACCCGGGCGAACATGAACAGGAAAATGGTCGTGGCAATCAGCGCGACCAACGCGGCGCCGAACAGCAAGGGTTGCAGGATGTCGCTGCGGTAGCGCACCAGCAGGTAGCAGCCGGCAAACAGCAGCAAGGTATGCAGTGGCGGCTTGAACATTCCGCCGAGCGGCTCCCCGCCCGGCCCCCAGGCGAGGCTGAGCAACGCCCAGGCGGCGAACAGCAGGGCCGCGATGAAAATCGGCTCGCGCAGCAGCTCCTTGAGTTCGCGCGGGCGCAGGCACAGCGCGATCAGTGTCGGAATACTGAACAGGCCATAGAACAACTTGTGATGCAGACTTCGACCCGGCAAGAAGAACAGCGCGCACAGGAGCAGGAAATAACCGGTGGGAAGAATCCACAGGCTAATGAAATCGAAAATCCGATTGGACGTACTGCTGAAGCCGCGAAGTTGCATGCTGTGAGATTCATTCCTGAGGTTGATCGACCATTCGAGTGATGGCTATTTGATGCAGAAGAGGTGCATAACAATAACAGCCTTTCGCCGATTGCCAGAACCCTGAAGAAGCTGTGCTAAAGTCAGCGTCCTTTTTATCGACTTTCGCGTGATATGACCGATTCCAGTCCCGCCGCAAGCCCATCGAGCTTGAAAATCTACTTCCGCCTGCTCGGCTATGTCCGGCCGTACATCAGTCTGTTCCTGATCAGCATCGTCGGCTTTCTGATTTTCGCCTCGACGCAACCGATGCTTGGCTACATCCTCAAGTACTTTGTCGATGGCCTGTCCAACCCTGAAGCGGTGCTGTTTCCTTCCGTGCCCTACCTGCGTGACCTGCAACTGCTGCAGGCCGTGCCGCTGTTGATCATCCTGATCGCCGCGTGGCAGGGGCTGGGCTCCTATCTGGGCAACTATTTCCTGGCCAAGGTTTCTCTCGGGCTGGTGCATGACTTGCGTGTGCAGTTGTTCAACAACCTGTTGGTGCTGCCTAACCGCTATTTCGACAAGCATAACTCCGGTCATCTGATTTCGCGTATCACCTTCAACGTGACGATGGTCACGGGGGCGGCAACAGATGCGATCAAGGTCGTAATCCGTGAAGGCATGACGGTGATCTTCCTGTTTGCCTCGCTGTTGTTCATGAACTGGAAGCTGACGCTGGTGATGGTGGCGATCCTGCCGCTGATCGCCGTAATGGTGCGCACCGCCAGCAAAAAATTCCGCAAGCAGAGCAAGAAGATCCAGCTGGCGATGGGCGATGTCACGCATGTGGCTTCGGAAACCATCCAGGGTTATCGCGTGGTTCGCAGCTTCGGCGGCGAGGCCTATGAAGAAAAGCGCTTCCTCGATGCCAGCCAGGGCAACACCGACAAGCAACTGCGCATGACTCGCACGGGTGCGATCTATACGCCGATGCTGCAACTGGTGATCTACACCGCCATGGCCGTGCTGATGTTCCTGGTGCTGTACCTGCGCGGTGACGCCTCGGCCGGTGACATGGTCGCCTACATCACGCTGGCGGGCCTGCTGCCCAAGCCGATCCGTCAATTGTCCGAAGTCAGCTCGACCATTCAGAAAGGCGTGGCCGGTGCCGAGAGCATTTTCGAGCAGCTGGATGTCGAGCCGGAAGTCGATACCGGCACCGTCGAGCGCGATGCGGTGAGTGGCCGTCTGGACGTGCGCAACCTCAGCTTCACCTACCCTGGCACCGAACGCCAGGTGCTGGACGACATCAGTTTCTCGGTCCAGCCAGGGCAGATGGTCGCACTGGTCGGGCGTTCGGGCAGCGGCAAGTCGACGCTGGCCAACCTGATTCCGCGTTTCTATCACCACGACAAGGGCGAAATCCTCATCGACGATGTGGAAGTCGAACAGTACAAACTGCTCAACCTGCGTCGTCACATCGCTCAGGTGACTCAGCACGTCACTCTGTTCAGCGACACCGTGGCCAACAACATCGCTTATGGCGATCTGGCCGGTGCGCCGCGTGAAGACATTGAAAAAGCCGCGCGTGATGCCTACGCGATGGACTTCATTTCGCAGTTGCCGCAAGGCCTGGACACTCAGGTCGGCGAGAACGGCGTCTTGCTTTCCGGTGGCCAGCGTCAGCGTCTGGCGATTGCCCGTGCGTTGCTGAAGAATGCACCGCTGCTGATTCTCGACGAGGCCACCTCGGCACTCGACACCGAGTCCGAACGGCACATTCAGGCGGCACTGGATCAGGTGATGAAGGGGCGTACCACGCTGGTGATCGCTCACCGTCTGTCGACCATCGAGAAGGCCGACCTGATTCTGGTCATGGATCAGGGGCGCATCGTCGAGCGCGGCACCCACGACCAGTTGCTGGCGCAAAATGGTTACTACGCGCGCCTCAACGCCATGGGCCTCGATGCCCCGGCCGAAGATATCGCCTGACTCCAGGCCCTGCCCTGTGGGAGCGAGCCTGCTCGCTCCCACAGTCGTTTGTATCCAGACCTTTACCCTTCTTGACCAAACCGGAATAAAACCGGGCACCGCGCTTGTTAAGGTTCCTCAACGAACTCTGACTTCCATCGAGGGGGCCATCCCCGTCGCGCGGGTGCTTTCATGCTGCAACGCTATCTCTGGAAACTGCTGCCCAAGCCACAGCGGGCTTTTCTGCTCGGGCGCCTGTCGGTGGTCGATCGGCAGGTGGTGAACAAGTCGATGTCGGCCAACCTGACGTTTCCTCAGGCCTTCCAGCAGCGCTCCTGCCTGTTTATCCATGTTCCGAAATGCGCCGGCAGCAGCGTTTGCACGGCGCTGTTCGACGGCTGGCGACCCGGGCACTTGCCGCTGTATTGGTATGAAGAGCAGTTTCCCGAGCAGTTCGCCAACACCTTCAAGTTCGCTTTTGTTCGCGACCCGCTGGAGCGTGCCTATTCGGCCTACGCCTTTTTGCGTGGCAACGAGTTGAGTGCGCGTGACCATATGGCGCAACGGCTGGTGCGGCAGTACCGGGATTTCGACGATTTTGTCGCGCGCTGGCTGCATCCGGAAACGATTGCCCGGCAATTGCACTTTGCCGCGCAGACCGACTTTCTGACGGACTCGCTGGGGCATCTGGCGCTGGACTTCATCGGTTATCAGGAACACCTGACGCGGGATTTTCGTCTGGTTTGCGAACAGTTGGGGCTGACTGGCGAGTTGCCTCACGTCAACGGCTCGCGGGAACGGCAATCGATGCCGGCGCGCGAGTTCTGCTCGGTGCGCACCCGGCGTCTGGTACGTCGGGTTTATCAGCGTGATTACGAGTTGCTCGGGTATGAATAAGTCCCTGTCACTGCCGCTACAGACGCTCGCCATTCGGCCTTACGGTCTGGCGCTCTCGCACCAGGCCCGGGCAGCGCTCAAGGCACAACACCCACGCTGCGTGTGGTTGACCGGATTTTCCGGCGCCGGCAAGTCAACCCTGGCCAATGCCCTCGAACTGCACCTGCATGCGTCGGGTTTGCACACCTTTTTGCTCGATGGCGACAATGTGCGCAATGGCCTGTGCCGCGACCTGGGCATGAGCGATCTCTGCCGCCGGGAAAACATCCGGCGTATGGCCGAGGTGGCGCGGTTGATGGTCGACGCCGGACTGATTGTGATCGTTGCGGCCATTTCGCCGTTCCGCGCCGAACGCGACGCCGCGCGCAGGCTGTTTGCCCAGGATGAATTCATTGAAGTGCACGTCAGCACTTCATTGGAAGTCTGCGCCCGTCGCGATCCGAAAGGGTTGTATCAGGCCGTGCGGGAAGGCCGGATCACGCACTTTACGGGCGTGGACAGTCCTTACGAAGCGCCATTGGCAGCCGAGTGGCAAATCGACACCGAGGCGCTGGAATTGTCCGAAGCCTGTGGACAACTGGCGGCACTGGTGCTCAAAAAATGAGCAAAGTAACGGACTGTTTCATCCTGTTGCAGGCTGCACGCAAGCCTGCGCCAACCCTGTGTTAATATCGCGCCCCTGTTCATTTTGTATGTGGGTTGCTCCATGAAGTTGTCCATGCCGCGATTCGATCAAGCCCCAGTCTTGGTGGTCGGCGATGTCATGCTCGACCGTTACTGGCATGGTGGAACCTCACGGATTTCCCCTGAGGCACCGGTACCGGTCGTAAAAGTCGAGCAAATCGAAGACCGCCCGGGCGGTGCTGCCAACGTTGCCTTGAACATTGCCGCGCTGGGCGCGCCGGCGTCACTGGTCGGTGTGACCGGCGACGACGAAGCCGCCGACAGCCTGAGCAACAGTCTCAAGGGCGCGGGCGTGCGTGCCCTGTTCCAGCGCATTGCGCATCAGCCGACCATCGTCAAACTGCGGGTCATGAGCCGGCACCAGCAGTTGCTGCGTATCGACTTTGAAGAACCGTTTGCCACCGATGCGCTGGCCCTGGCCTCGCAGGTCGATGATCTGCTCGAAGGCATCAAGGTGCTGGTGCTGTCGGACTACGGCAAAGGCGCGCTGAAAAACCATCAGGCCCTGATTCAGGCGGCCCGTGCCAAAGGCATTCCGGTGCTGGCCGATCCCAAAGGCAAGGATTTTTCGATCTACCGTGGTGCGAGCCTGATCACGCCGAACCTCAGTGAATTCGAAGCCATCGTCGGCGGTTGCGCCGATGAGCACGAACTGGTGAGCAAGGGCGCGGCCCTGATGCACGATCTCGAACTCGGCGCGCTGCTGGTCACTCGCGGTGAACACGGCATGACCCTGCTGCGTCCGGAGCATCCGGCGCTGCACTTGCCGGCCCGTGCCCGTGAAGTGTTCGACGTGACCGGTGCCGGCGACACGGTGATTTCCACCCTGGCGGCGGCGATCGCTGCCGGTGAAGAACTGCCGCACGCGGTGGCGCTGGCCAATCTGGCGGCGGGCATCGTGGTCGGCAAACTCGGTACTGCGGCGATCAGCGCCCCGGAACTGCGCCGCGCGATTCAGCGTGAAGAAGGTTCGGAGCGTGGGGTGCTAGGTCTGGAACAGCTGGTGCTGGCAGTGGCCGATGCCCGTGCGCATAACGAGCGCATCGTCTTCACCAACGGCTGCTTCGACATTCTGCATGCCGGGCACGTGACCTACCTCGAGCAGGCGCGCGCCCAGGGCGACCGTCTGATCGTGGCGATCAATGATGACGCCTCGGTCAGCCGCCTGAAGGGGCCGGGACGTCCGATCAACAGTGTCGACCGACGCATGGCGGTACTCGCCGGCCTCGGTGCGGTGGACTGGGTGATCAGTTTCCCGGAAGGCACCCCGGAAAACCTGCTGCGCGAGGTCAAGCCGGATGTGCTGGTCAAGGGCGGTGATTACGGTATCGACCAGGTTGTTGGTGCCGATATCGTCAAGGCTTACGGCGGCACGGTGAAAGTGCTGGGTCTGGTGGAAAACAGTTCGACCACTGCGATCGTGGAGAAAATCCGCGGTAACTGATTCAAGCTAAAAAGATCGCCGCCTGCGACAGCGCCTACATTGGAATGCGTTTCCCTGTAGGAGCTGCCGCAGGCGGCGATCTTTTGCTTTTCAGGAACTGACTTTCTTGCGCGGTACGATCTTCTTCAGCAATTGCCTGGCCTTGCCGCGCAACCGCGCCAGTCCCGTGGGTTTCTCCGGCGGGGTCAGGCCTTGTTGGCGTAACCAGTCCTTCCAGCGAATCCGCTCGTCACGCACCAGCCAGCCATCCTGTCTGGCAAAACTTTCGGCCAGATACAAACCGCGCGTGCCCGCCGGAGACAGCTGACCTTTCTTCAAGGTATACAGCTCGGCCAGCGGTTCGCCGTCCTGCAACGGCATCAGGTACAAATCCGGGCGCTTGCGGTCCAGTCGCGCCACCAGTTGATCACCTTCCAGGCGTTCATCGACGTGAAACAGACTCAGGGATTTGGCTTCCTTGGGCACGTCCAGGCGCAAGTCGTAGATCAGTTGCAGCGATGCGGTCGGCAGATGCACGTAGGCCCGTGGTCGTTCGAGCAATTGCAGATTGGCGCAGCGCACCGGCCGCGCCGAGCCGGACTGCGGCGTCAGGCGAAACGGCAGGGCCTCGCGATAATGCAGGGCGGAGGCGTAGGGGGCGGGTAGCCAGGTGTCGTTGAAGCGTCCGCCGAGCCAGCCTTCCGGGGTTTCCAGCAGGCACTCTTCGGCAATTTCCTGAATCGCCGTGTGCAGCGGGATGTTCAGTTCTTGAGCAGGCACGTAACCGGAAATCAGCTTGAGCACGACGTCCCCGCGATCCTGCCGACGCTGGCGCACCAGCACCCAGTAATCGCGATTCTGCCAGTGCAGCGTCAGGCGCACCGAGACCCCAAGGTTGGCCAGTTCCACCGCAAAACGCTCGGCATCCGCCACGCTCACCGGTTTGCGCCGCTGCAGGGTCTGGGCGAAATTCAGCGGCATGCCGACGCTCTGATACGTCAGGCCTTCGGGCGTGGCCTCGACGAACAGCGGCAGCGTCTTGAAGTTGCTCGGGTTCTTTCTGATGAGCGTGCGCGGCATGTCGGCTCCTGCTTAAGGCCGCGGGGCGGCGTCAGTGACCACGGAGGACCTGGGCAACGGTCGCAACGTTATGGGCGAGGTGCAGCGGATTGATCGTCCCGACAATAGCACTGGCCACGCCGGGCTGCTGGAACAACAACTCGAAGCTGGCGCGCACCGGATCCACGCCCGGACTCAGGCATACATGGCCGCTGGCCAGGGCTTTTTTCACCAGAATGGCTTTGCCGTGGGCAGCAGCATAGTCAATGACTGCCTTCTCGTTCTGTTCGTTCAGATTGTAGGTGACCATCGCGCAGTCCCCTTGCTCCAGCGCCTTGAGTCCACCTTCGACGGTTTTGCCGGAGAAGCCGAACCCGCGAATCTTGCCCTCGGCCTTGAGTGCAGCGAGGGTAGCGTAGACCTCTTCGTGTTCGAGGATGGCCATGTCGTTGCCGTCGGAGTGCACCAGCACCAGGTCGATAAAATCGGTTTCAAGACGTTGCAGGCTGCGCTCGACCGACATCCGCGTATGCGCCGCACTGAAGTCATGGCGCGACAGGCCGTCGGCAAACTCTTCACCGACCTTGCTGACGATTACCCAGTCCTGCCGCTGGCCGCGCAGCAGCGGGCCGAGGCGTTCTTCGCTGCGACCGTAGGCCGGGGCGGTGTCGATCAGGTTGATGCCCAATTCGCGTGCCTGCCTGAGCAGCATGCGCGCGGCATCGTCATCGGGAATCTGAAAACCGTTGGGGTATTTCACCCCTTGGTCGCGGCCCAGTTTGACCGTGCCCAGGCCCAGCGGCGAGACCGTCAGGCCGGTGCTGCCCAGTGGGCGGTGGAGGTCGTGCAGGTTCGCGATAGTCATGGCAGCAGTTGCTCCCAGGCTGGAACGCCCATCGGTGGTTTTGGCAACGCCGGCAAAGGTTCGGCGGCTTGTGGCTGAATGCCGTCGCGCTCCAGCGCAGCGATGACCCGGTCGGCGAAGTCCGGCGCCAGTGCGAGTTTGGTCGGCCAGCCCACCAGCAAGCGCCCCTCTTCGGCGAGGAAGGCGTTGTCCGGGCGGGTCAGGCCGGTTTGCAGGGGCTCGGCGCGGTCGACGCGCAAGGTCGCCCATTGCGTGGTGCTGAGGTCGATCCACGGCAACAGCTGTGCGATCTCCTTTTGCGCCGTGGCGATCTGTTCGGCAGGTTCGCGGGCCACGCCATCGCTTTCGGCAATGTCGCCGCCCAGGTACCAGACCCAGTTGCCGTCAGCGGCCGGGTGGGTGGTGACGGTGATGCGCGGCTTGGTGCCGCCGCCCAGGCAGTGAGCGTACAGCGGCTTCAGGCTTGGGCCTTTGGCGATGATCATGTGCAGCGGTCGGCGTTGCATCTGCGGATGGGTCAGGCCCAGGTCTTCCAGCAATCGGGCAGTGCCGGCGCCGGCACTGAGGACGATGCGCTGGGCGCGGATTTCACGACCGTCGACTTTCAGGCCGACCAACACACCGGCTTCCAGCAGCGGCTCGATGGTTTGCCCGGCGAGCAGACCGTCGCCGGCCAGATCGGCCAGGCGCTGGATCAGGCTCGGCACGTCAACCACCAGTTCGGCGAGGCGATAGACCTTGCCCTTGAAGTGCTTGTCTTGCAGGGCCGGCGGCAGTTGATCGCCCTTGACCTGATCGACCCGGCCACGCACGGCCTTGCTGGCGAAGAAACTGGTGAGGTTGCCGGCGAGGGTGCCGGGCGACCACAGGTAATGCGCTTCGGACAACAGGCGCACGCCGGACAGGTCCAGCTCGCCGTTGCCGGCCAGCGCTTCACGCCAGCGGCGCGGCATGTCGGCGATGGCTTCCGAGGCGCCGGTCAGCGCACCGTGCAACGCATATTTGGCGCCGCCGTGAATGATGCCCTGGGACTTCACGCTCTGCCCGCCGCCGAGACTGGCGCTTTCCACCAGCACGGTCGAAAAACCCTGACGGCGCAGACGCGCGTTCAGCCAGAGGCCGGCGACACCAGCGCCGACAATCAGAACGTCGGTGGAAATAACGGATGGCATGCAGCGACCTCAGTGTTCAAGACGAGGGCGCAGTATACAGACTCGGGAAAGAGCGGGATTTGTCGATGATCAACAGGGCAGATGCAAAACCAAATGTGGGAGCGGGCTTGCTCGCGAATGCGGTGTGTCAGTTAACAGAAATGTTGTTGCCACACCGCCTTCGCGAGCAAGCCCGCTCCCACAGGGGATTTGCGTTACTGCAAATCAGTGCCCGGCAGTCTTGGAGAACAGCTGGATGACCACCACGCCGAGCACGATCAGCGCCATTCCGAGCATCGCCGGCACGTCCAGCTTCTGCCCATAAATGAACAGCGCTGCGACGCTGACCATGACGATGCCCATGCCCGCCCACACGGCGTAGGCGACTCCCACCGGCACGGTGCGCACCACCAGCGTCAGCATCCAGAAGGCGATCCCGTAGCCGACGATCACCAGAATCAGCGGCAGCGGGGTGCTCAAGCCTTTGACCGCTTTCATCGAAACGGTGGCGATCACTTCGGCGCAAATGGCGATGGCCAGAAAGGCGTAGGCGTTCATGTGTAGATCCTCATGTAAAACGTTGCTTGCTGAGGCGGCATTCTAGTCGCTCGCCAGATGGGGTAAAGTCATTACCTATCTGTTTTTAAGATGGGCTGCAGCATGAATACCCTGTGGAATCTGGAACAATTGCGCGCCTTCGTCAGCGTCGCCGAACAGCGCTCGTTTTCTGCCGTGGCGCGCCAGCAACGCAAGGCGCAGTCGGCGATCAGCAGTGCGATTGCCATGCTGGAGGACGATTTGGGCGTCAGCCTGTTCGAGCGTAGCAGTGGTCGCTCACCCAGGCTCACCGAAGCGGGCGAAGCCTTGCTCGAAGAAGCCCGGGAAGTGCTGCGCCAATGCGAGCGCCTCAATGGTCGGGCGATGGCGATGATGCGCGGTCAGGAAGCGCAGCTTCGGGTGGCTCAGGATGAAGCCATGCCGTATCAGGCACTGGTGGAAAGCTTCGATGCGCTGGCCGAGCAATTTCCCAGCCTCGAAGTGCAACTGACCAGCGCCGCCCAGGGTGAGGTCGCCCGCAAACTGGTCGAGCGTCGCGCCGATCTGGGCCTGCTGTTCTATCACGACGAAATTCCCGAAGCGCTGGAGCGTCGGGTACTGGGCCGGGTGGAAATGGTAACGGTCTGCGGGATCAACCATCCGCTGGCAACGCAGTCCTACGTCACTTGCCAGCAACTGGCGCAGCATCGGCAGCTGCTGATGTCGACGCAGACCAGCGTCTACCCCGGCAACGAACCGGCCAGCCCGCAAGTCTGGCGCGCTGACAGTTTCTATGTGATGGCCGAATGGCTGGTGCGGGATCTGGGCTGGGCCTGGCTGCCCCGGCATGTGGTGCAGTATTCGGCTTATCAGGGCCTGATGGTCGAACTGGACAGCGAATGGACCCCGCCGGCGTTGGTGGTGGAGCTGGTCTGGCGTCGGGATGAACCCCTCGGCCCGGCTGCGCGCTGGCTGGCCGAACGTTTTGCCGTGCACTTGCGGGCGATTGGCGACAAAAGTCGATAAACTCCGCCGCCATGAATAGAACTCTCTACACCGCGCTGTTTTACCTGGGGCTGCCATTGGTGGCGATTCGGCTGTGGCTGCGCTCGCGCAAGGCCCCGGCATATGCCAAACGGATTGGCGAGCGCTTCTCTTACGGGATGCCACCACTGCAACCCGGCGGGATCTGGGTGCACGCGGTGTCTGTGGGCGAAAGCATTGCCGCCGCGCCGATGATTCGCGCCTTGCTGCAGCGTTATCCACAGCTGCCGATCACCGTGACCTGCATGACGCCGACCGGATCGGAACGGATTCAGGCGTTGTTCGCCGGCGAACCGCGCATCCAGCATTGCTATCTGCCCTACGACTTGCCGTGCGCAGCGGCGCGTTTTCTTGATCACGCCAAACCGAAACTGGCGGTGATCATGGAAACCGAACTGTGGCCCAACCACATTCATCAGTGCGCCAAGCGCGGGATTCCGGTGGCGCTGGCCAACGGCCGGTTGTCCGAACGATCGGCCCGGGGCTATGGCCGTTTCACTAAGCTGACCGCGCCGATGCTCGCTGAAATGAGTTTTTTCGCGGTGCAGACCGAGGCTGAAGCCCAGCGCTTCCGCGATCTCGGCGCGCGTCCGCAGACGGTCGAGGTCACTGGCTCGATCAAGTTCGACCTGACCATCGACCCGCAATTGCTGCAGCGCGCCCATGAGTTGCGCGGCCAATGGCAGGCGCTGGAGCGCCCGGTGTGGATCGCTGCGAGTACCCACGAAGGCGAAGACGAAGTGGTGCTCGACGCCCATCGCCGACTGTTGGCGAACTACCCGAATGCATTGCTGATCCTGGTGCCGCGCCATCCCGAGCGCTTCAACTCGGTGTTCGAATTGTGCCAGCGTGAAGGCTTTGCCACGGTGCGCCGTTCCACCGGTGCCAACGTCGAAGCGGACACTTCAGTGCTGCTTGGCGACACCATGGGCGAGCTGCTGTTTCTCTACGCGCTGGCTGACAGTGCTTTCGTCGGCGGCAGCCTGGTGCCCAACGGCGGGCACAATCTGTTGGAGCCGGCGGCCCTGGCCAAACCGGTACTCAGCGGCCCGCACGTGTTCAACTTCCTCGACATCGCCGCGCAGTTGCGCGAAGCCGGCGCGCTGGCCGAAGTGGATGATGCCGAAGGGCTGGCGGTGGAAGTGCAGCGCTTGTTCGAATTGCCGCGCGATGCCCAGCGCATGGCCGAGGCCGGGCTGGCGGTGATGCGGCGTAATCAGGGTGCGCTGCAGCGGTTGCTGGATGGCTTGGGCCGGTTGATCAAATAGTCGCCCGGAACATTTATTGTGGTGAGGGGATTCATCCCCGATCGGCTGCGCAGCAGTCGTTAACCCTGCTTGCCATATCTGACTGAATCACCGCGGTGAATGGTTTTGGGGCTGCTACGCACCCCATCGGGGATAAATCCCCTCGCCACAGGGGATTTTCCAGATTGTTTAGGGCCGGGCCTTGAGCTGTGCTTCGGCTGCCTTGGCCAGATCCGGTGGCAAGAAGTCCTTGTCCGGGTTGTAGTCGGCCTTCAGATAGCGCGCCAGGTCTTGCAAGTCACCCGGATTCAACGTTCCTGCCGCCTGCTTCAAGCGCAGGTTGTCGAGGATGTAGTCGTAGCGGGTGTTGTTGTAGTTGCGCACCGAGGTGTACAGCTGGCGCTGGGCGTCGAGCACGTCGACGATGTTGCGCGTACCCACCTGATAACCGATTTCCGTGGCTTCCACCGCGCTCTGGTTGGAGATGATCGACTGGCGGCGCGCCTGCACCTGCTCGACATCGGTGTTCACCGCGCGGTGCAGGTTGCGGGTGTTTTCCACCACCTGCCGACGCAGGGATTCGCGCTGTTGCTCGCTCTGATCCAGTTGCGCATAGGACTGTCGCACTTGCGAACTGGTCAGCCCGCCGCTGTAGATCGGAATGTTCAGTTGCAGGCCCAGGGTGCTTTGCTCGACGTTGCCACTGTACGGCGTACCGAAGGCGTTCGGGTTGGCGAAACCGAGGGCGTCGTTGTCACCCTTTTCGTATTTGGCCACGGCATCGAGGGTCGGCAGGTGACCGGCCTTGCGCTGTTTTAGGGTCTGTTCGGCGGAGCTGACCGCAAAGTTGCTCGCCAGCAGATTGAGGTTCTGTTTGCCCGCCGTGTCGACCCAGGCCTTGGCGTCGTTTGGCGCCGGCGGCAGGATCGGCAGCGTGTGGACGATGCCCTGAATCGAGTTGTACTGACGGTTGGTCAGGGTGATCAGCGCTTCGAACGCATCGTCAACCTGACGCTGCGCAACGATACGGTTGGCGCGCGCGGTGTCGTAACTGGCCTGCGATTGCAGGACATCGGTCTTGTCCGACAGGCCGACATCGAAACGCTCGTTGGACTGGTCGAGCTGACGCTTGAACGCGGCTTCTTCAGCCTTGGTCGAGGCCAGGTTGTCCTGACTGCGCAGCACGTTGAAGTAGCTTTCGGCCGATTGCAGAATCAGGTTCTGTTCGGTGGCCGAGAGTTGCAGGGCGGCTTGTTCGTTGACGTCCTTGGCGGCCTGGTACTGGAACCAGCGGTCGGCGCGGAACAACGGCTGGGCCAGGGTCGCCTGATAGGAATGCGCGCTGCGATTGGCAATGGCTGAAGGCTGGTCGATCGAGGTGCGCACATTCGCCACTTCGGCGCCGCCAGACAAGTTCGGCAGCAAGCCGGCACGGGCCTGCGGCACTACTTCCTTTTGCGCTCCGTACTGGGCGCGGGCGGCGGCCAGATCGGCGTTGTTGTCGACGGCTTCCTGATAGACGCTGACCAGATCGGTCTTGGTCGACAAGGGCGCTTCTGCTGCCCAGGCCATTGCGTTGGACGCACAAGACACGGCAAGAGCCAGTGAAAGTTTGCGCAGCATGAGGCGATCCCTAGCAAAAATATTACGGAAATAATGTGCGCGCCAAGGCTACGGCGCGGCCCCGGCAGCGTCAAGGCGCGCAGGGCACAGCGAGTGTAGTTGCGCAATCGTGCGGCAACAATCCTGCAAGTCCCGGTAATTGCGCCATTCATCATGGTGTTTGCCGCGGTGTTGGCGTTCTTTGCCGGTTGTGTCTAGACTGGCCGGGTTCTTGTCGGGGTGCCTTGCTATGAGGCTGAGATCGAATAATTTCGGATCCCGTTGAACCTGATCAGGTTAGCGCCTGCGTAGGGAACAAGATTTCTCGTCACCCGGCGAGTCCTCTTGTGCTTCGTCCGGGATATTGTTCGACAATCGAACGCTCGACGACGATGCACAGCACCAGTCCTGGTGCGTCCGTGCCTTTCAGGTTCTGCTCCGACAATCCATTTGCCTGGATGCTGTCTGGAGAGCCCGTGATGACTACAAAAGCAAAAAACGCGATCAACCTGAGTGACTCGGCCAAGGTCGATGAGCAGTCGGTTCAGCCGTTCACCCGTTCGCAAAAAGTCTACGTTCAGGGCTCGCGCCCGGACATCCGCGTGCCGATGCGCGAAATCACCCTCGATGTGACGCCGACCGATTTCGGCGGCGAAATCAACGCGCCGGTCACCGTCTACGACACCTCGGGCCCTTACACCGATCCGAACGTGGTGATAGACGTGCGCAAAGGTCTGGGCGACGTGCGTTCGGCGTGGATCGATGACCGTGGCGACACCGAGCGTTTGCCAGGCCTGAGTTCCAACTTCGGTCAGGAGCGCCTCGCCGACCCTGAACTGACCAAACTGCGTTTCGCTCATGTCAACAACCCGCGCCGGGCCAAGGCAGGGGCCAACGTCAGCCAGATGCACTACGCGCGCAAAGGCATCATCACCGCCGAGATGGAATACGTCGCCATCCGCGAAAACATGAAGCTGCAAGAGGCCCGCGCCGCTGGCCTGTTGACCCAGCAACACGCCGGCCACAGCTTCGGCGCGAGCATCCCGAAAGAAATCACCGCTGAATTCGTCCGCGAAGAAATCGCCCGTGGCCGCGCGATCATTCCGGCCAACATCAACCACGTCGAACTGGAACCGATGATCATCGGCCGTAATTTCCTGGTGAAGATCAACGGCAACATCGGCAACAGCGCCCTGGGTTCGTCCATCGAAGAAGAAGTGGCGAAACTGACCTGGGGCATTCGCTGGGGTTCGGACACCGTGATGGACTTGTCCACCGGCAAACACATTCACGAAACCCGCGAATGGATCATCCGCAACTCGCCGGTGCCGATCGGTACCGTACCGATCTATCAGGCGCTGGAGAAGGTCAACGGCGTCGCTGAAGACCTGACCTGGGAGCTGTTCCGCGACACGCTGATCGAACAGGCAGAGCAGGGCGTCGACTACTTCACCATCCACGCCGGCGTGCTGTTGCGCTACGTGCCGCTGACCGCCAAGCGCGTGACCGGCATCGTTTCCCGCGGCGGTTCGATCATGGCCAAGTGGTGCCTGGCGCACCACAAAGAGAACTTCCTTTACACCCACTTCGACGAAATCTGCGAAATCATGAAGGCCTACGACGTCAGCTTCTCGCTGGGCGATGGCCTGCGTCCGGGCTCGATTGCCGACGCCAACGACGAAGCGCAATTCGGCGAGCTGGAGACCCTCGGCGAGCTGACCAAGATCGCCTGGAAACACGACGTGCAGTGCATGATCGAAGGCCCGGGCCACGTGCCGATGCAGTTGATCAAAGAGAACATGGACAAGCAGCTGGAGTGCTGCGACGAGGCGCCGTTCTATACCCTCGGCCCGCTGACCACCGATATTGCGCCGGGTTACGACCATATCACCTCGGGTATCGGTGCGGCGATGATCGGCTGGTTCGGTTGCGCCATGCTCTGCTACGTGACGCCGAAGGAACACCTCGGCTTGCCGAACAAGGATGACGTGAAGACCGGGATCATCACCTACAAGATCGCCGCCCACGCAGCGGACCTGGCCAAAGGGCATCCGGGCGCGCAGATTCGCGACAACGCCTTGAGCAAGGCGCGTTTCGAATTCCGTTGGGAAGACCAGTTCAACCTCGGTCTCGATCCGGACACCGCGCGTTCGTATCACGACGAAACCCTGCCGAAGGACTCGGCCAAGGTCGCGCACTTCTGCTCGATGTGCGGGCCGAAATTCTGCTCGATGAAGATCACTCAGGAAGTCCGTGAATACGCGGCCAACCAGCGGATCGACGCGGTCGACGTGGACGTCGCCCAGGGTCTTGCGGAGCAGGCCGAGCGGTTCAAGAAGGAAGGCAGTCAGCTCTATAAAAAAGTCTGATCCCTGACTGATCTTTTGTGGTGAGGGGATTTATCCCCGATCGACTGCGCAGCAGTCGCAATTTTGAGAACCGGGTCCTTCAGATGTACCGCATTCTCAGGTTTTGGGGCTGCTTCGCAGCCCATCGGGGATGAATCCCCTCGCCACAAGTGGGCCAGCTTGATCACACACAAAAACAAATGTCCCTCTGAGATAACACCCTTGAGCATTCAACCCGGCACTTATTCCCCCGACCTCGCCGTACCCGCCGACAAGCGAGTATTCGGCGGTCGCGATCTGTTTTCCCTGTGGTTTTCCCTCGGCATCGGCCTGATGGTATTACAAACCGGTGCCTTGCTCGCGCCGGGTCTGGGCCTTTCCGGTTCGCTGCTGGCGATTTTCCTCGGCACGCTGGTTGGCGTGCTGCTGCTGGCCGCTGTCGGCGTGATCGGCAGCGACACCGGTCTGTCGTCGATGGCCGCACTGAAACTGAGCCTCGGCCACAAAGGCGCGAGCCTGCCGGCGCTGCTCAACCTGCTGCAACTGATCGGTTGGGGCTCGTTCGAAATCATCGTCATGCGCGACGCCGCCAGCCTGCTCGGCACACGCGCGTTCAGCGAAGGTTCGCTGTGGGCCAGCCCGATGCTCTGGACCTTGTGCTTCGGCGCGCTGGCGACTTTGCTCGCGGTCAGCGGGCCGCTGACGTTCGTGCGCAAGATCCTGCGTAAATGGGGTATCTGGCTGATCCTGGCGGCGTGCATCTGGCTGACCTGGAATCTGTTCGCCAAGGCTGATCTGGCGGCACTCTGGGCGCGTGCCGGGGACGGTTCGATGCCGTTCGCCGTGGGCTTCGACATTGCCATCGCCATGCCGTTGTCGTGGCTGCCGCTGATCGCCGATTACTCGCGTTTCGGCAAGCGTGCGAAGAACGTCTTCGGCGGCACCGCCATCGGTTTCTTCATCGGCAATTTCTGGCTGATGAGCCTAGGCGTGGCCTACACCCTGGCGTTTGCGCCGAGTGGTGAAGTCAATGCGTTACTGCTGGCACTGGCCGGGGCCGGTCTGGGCATTCCGCTGTTGCTGATTCTGCTGGATGAGTCGGAAAACGCTTTCGCCGACATTCATTCGGCAGCGGTGTCGAGCGGGATTCTGTTGCGCTTGAAAGTCGAGCATCTGGCCTTGGCCATCGGCGTGATCTGCACCCTGATTGCACTGCTGGCGCCATTGGCGCAGTACCAGAACTTCCTGCTGTTGATCGGTTCGGTGTTCGCGCCGCTGTTCGGCGTGGTGCTGGTCGATCACTTCATCCTGCGCAAGCGCAGTGCTCAGGTGGCGTCAGCCGCATTGCGCTGGCCGGCGCTGTTGGCGTGGCTGGGCGGGATCAGCACCTACCACTTGCTGGCGAATCTGTATCCGGATGTCGGCGCGACCCTGCCGGCACTGGTGCTGGCAGGGCTGTTGCAACTGGTGCTCGGTCGGGCGTTCAGTTACGGCCCGGAAACAGCTCGGGTTTGAGAATGCCGTTCAGACGCGGGTAAGGGATCTTCAGTTCGACGTGGCCCAGCGCGTAAGGCGCGATGGTGCTCACGTCGTACTTGAGGATCACGCCACCGTAGGTCAGCGCCACGTTCGGGGTTTTGACGAACGGCCAGCTCTTCACGAAATCCGCTTCCTGATCGAGCTTGGTGCTGATCAGCCAGCTGTTGTGCGCCACTTGCGCCGCTTTCCAGAACGCCTCTTCCTGACCCGGCAGCAACATGTCCGACAGGTTCAGCACTTTATGCTGCTGGCGCGAGTAGTTGATGAAGCCGCGACCCGGCGTGCCATGGGCGCCGCCGGTGTCGAGGTAGCTCGACAGTTCGATGATCACCAAGCCGTCATGCTGCTCGCGTACCTTGGCCTGCAAATAGCTGCTGTTGCGCGGGCCGGCGTTGCGCAGGAATTGATCACGATAGGCAGCCAGGGTTGGCGCCACCGCTGTGTTCTGCTCGGTGCGGGTCATTTGCAGCAGGCGTTTTTCGATAATGCCGTCCAGCGCAGGCTCGGCCGCGAAGTGCACGGTATCGATATTCACCAGCGGGCAGTCCGGGTTGGAACAGCCGGGTTTCAGGGTTTCCGACGCATCGCGGGTGGTTTCCAGCGGCGTGCGGTAGTTGGGCTGGAACAGGTTGGCGCAGGCGCCCAGGGTCAGGGCGATGGCGGCCACGGAGGCAATTTTGAAAAGCGACATGGGCGTCCTTTCTGAAACAGGGGAAGGCAAAAAGTTATCCGCTTCGACTCTCGCCGAAGCAGTCAGTTCGCCACTAAGCTAATTAGAGTGGGTTTCGCCTCCACCGTCCATCCCGCTGACGGTAAAGGGGCTGCATCAATCATCGCGGGCGCGTTAGGATGGCGCGAAGTCGAGGCCGCCAGTAACCAAAAGCAGCCTCGTATTGGATTTGCAGCAAGAGAGGATGCTCATGACAGATTTTGCCAACGCCACTCCGGCCACCGTCGATGTCGTAAAGCGCGAGCGCTGCTACGAGGGCTTCTACAAGCTCGACCGTTTGCACCTGCGCCATGAGCTGTTCGCCGGGGGCATGAGCCGCGAGATCAACCGCGAAGTCTTCGTGCGTCACGATGCCGTGTGCCTGCTGCCTTACGACCCAAAGCGCGATGAAGTGGTGCTGCTCGAGCAGTTTCGCGTCGGTGCCATGGGCAAGACCGACAACCCGTGGCTGGTTGAACTGGTCGCCGGTCTGATCGACAAGGCCGAAGTGCCGGAAGAAGTTGCTCACCGCGAGGCGCAGGAGGAAGCTGGGCTGGACATCAAGGCCCTGTGGCCGATGACCAAATATTTTCCGTCGCCGGGCGGCAGCAACGAATTCGTGCATTTGTACCTGGGGCACTGCAGCACCGAAGGCGTAGGCGGCCTGCATGGGCTGGAGGAAGAAGCAGAAGACATCCGCGTCACGGTCTGGGCCTTTGAAGATGCCTTGCAGGCCGTCCGTGACGGACGCATTGCCAACGCGGCGAGCATCATCGCCTTGCAATGGCTGGCGCTGAACCGCGCCGAAGTGAGGGGGTTATGGTCGTAAACAAGCTGCGCGATCGCTATCGAGTCGACCTCGCCGGGCTGCAAGCCGCCTGCGAGGCCAACTACGCGCGCCTGATGCGACTGGTGCCGGACATGCGCAACGACCCCGAGGCGCGGCGGATCGCCGTGACCCAGGGCGAGCAGATGCTCGGCGTACTGGCCCTCGAAGTGCTGCAGACTTGCCCCTACACCACCACTTTGCAGGTGCGTCAGGAACACAGTTTGCCGTGGCTGCCGGTGCCGCAACTGGAAGTGCAGGTCTATCACGACGCGCGCATGGCCGAGGTGATCAGCGCCGAACATGCACGACGCTTTCGCGGCATCTATCCTTACCCGAACGCCGCGATGCATCAGCCGGATGAAAAGGCCCAGCTCAATCTGTTCCTGGGGGAATGGCTGAGCCATTGTCTGGCCCTGGGGCACGAGTACGAAGTCGTACGCTAGTTGTGAACTGCGTCCGGTTCGCCGGTTTCCCCTTTGCGTCATCCCCCAGCATAATTGCGGCACTCAACCGATTCCGTGCTTTTGCCCTGGGAGAACGCCTTGCCGAGCGTATCCACATTGACCACCGCCGATCCGGCGTTGCTGGTGCAGTTATCCGACAGTCATCTGTTCGCCGAGGCGGGCGGCACACTGCTGGGCATGAACACCCGCGAGAGCCTGCAAAAGGTCATCGAACTGGTGCTCAGGCAGCAACCTCGGATCGACTTGATTCTGGCCACGGGGGACCTTTCCCAGGATGGCACTCTGGAGTCGTATCAGCAGTTTCGTGAAATGACGGCGCAGATCGATGCGCCGGCGCGCTGGATTCCCGGCAATCACGATGAGCCGCAAATCATGGCTCAGGCCGCGGTGCAAAGTGCATTGCTGGAGTCAGTGGTCGATGTCGGCAACTGGCGCGTGACCTTGCTCGACTCGGCGGTGCCGGGCTCTGTGCCGGGGTATCTGCAGGATGATCAGTTGCAACTGCTGGCGCGCTCGCTGAGCGAAGCGCCAGAGCGCCATCATCTGGTGTGTTTCCACCATCATCCGGTGCCGGTGGGTTGTGCCTGGGCGGAGCCGATCGGTTTGCGCAATCCCGAAGCATTCTTCGACGTGCTTGATCGTTTTCCTCAGGCTCGCGCGGTGCTGTGGGGGCATGTGCATCAGGAGATCGACCGCGAACGCAACGGCGTACGGCTGATGGCCTCGCCTTCGACCTGCATTCAGTTCGAGCCCGGCAGTCACGACTTCAAGGTCGGCGAACAGGCGCCGGGCTATCGCTGGTTGCGGCTGTTGCCGGACGGGCGGCTGGAAACCGGCGTCGAGCGCGTTACCGACTTCGAATTCACCGTCGATTACGGCTCCGAAGGTTACTGATTTCGATCAAGAGCCCCTCACCCCAGCCCTCTCCCGGAGGGAGAGGGAGCTGACCGAGGTGTCTGGCGTTATCCATCGACCTGAAAGAATGTGTCGATTATGGATTCGCTGAAACTCGCTCAAGTCGGTGTAGCTCTTGAATATCCCCCATTCAGTCCCCTCTCCCTCCGGGAGAGGGCTAGGGTGAGGGGCTTTCTCCCTGTAAACTCCGCTATCTTTCGCCGACACCCAGGGAGCTCAAATGTCCGGTTCGATCCTCTATATCCACGGTTTCAACAGCGCGCCGGCCTCGAAAAAGGCCTGTCAGCTGGTCGAGGTGATGGAACGGCTGGGTTTGAGCGACCAATTGCGTGTCCCGGCGCTGCATCACCACCCGCGTGAAGCCATCGGTCAGTTGCAGCAGGCGATTGCCGAGCTGGGCCGGCCGTTGCTGGTGGGAAGCTCACTCGGCGGCTACTATGCGACTCACCTGGCTGAGCGCCACGGCTTGAAAGCCCTGCTGGTCAACCCGGCGGTCAGCCCGCACCGGATGTTCGACGGCTACCTGGGCACACAGAAAAACCTGTATACCGATGAGACTTGGGAATTGACCCACGACCATGTGACGGCCCTGGCCGAGCTGGAAGTGCCGGCACCCGTGGATGCACAGCGTTATCAGGTGTGGTTGCAGACCGGCGATGAAACACTGGATTATCGCCTCGCCCAGCAGTATTACCGGGCCTGCGCCTTGCGCATTCAGGCCGGCGGCGACCATGGTTACCAGGGTTTTGCCGAACAATTACCAGCGTTGTTGAGTTTTGCCGGCATTGGCGCCGATTTGTATCAGGCAATCGATTTCACCGCACTGTGAAGTCTTGCCCCTTTTTCATTGAATCACTGACGACGAGACCCTATGGCCACTCCCAGCGCTAGCTCTTATAACGCCGACGCCATCGAAGTCCTCTCGGGCCTCGACCCGGTGCGCAAACGCCCCGGCATGTACACCGACACCAGTCGGCCGAACCACCTCGCCCAGGAAGTCATCGACAACAGTGTCGACGAAGCCCTGGCCGGCCATGCCAAATCGGTGCAGGTCATTCTGCACGCCGATCACTCGCTGGAAGTCAGCGACGACGGTCGCGGCATGCCGGTCGACATTCACCCGGAAGAGGGTGTGTCGGGTGTCGAGCTGATCCTCACCAAGCTGCATGCGGGCGGCAAGTTTTCCAACAAGAACTACCAGTTCTCCGGCGGTCTGCACGGGGTGGGTATTTCCGTGGTCAACGCCTTGTCGACCGAAGTCCGGGTGCGCGTGAAGCGTGACGGCAACGAATACCAGATGACCTTCAAGGATGGCTTCAAGGCCACCGAGCTGGAAATCGTCGGCACCGTCGGCAAGCGCAACACCGGCACCAGCGTGTACTTCGCGCCGGATCCGAAATACTTCGATTCACCGAAATTCTCCATCAGCCGCCTCAAGCACGTGCTCAAGGCCAAGGCTGTGCTGTGCCCGGGGCTGCTGGTCAGCTTCGAAGACAAGGGCACCGGCGAGAAAGTCGAATGGCATTACGAAGACGGCCTGCGCTCCTATCTGGTGGACGCGGTCAGCGAATTCGAACGCCTGCCGGACGAGCCATTCTGCGGCAGCCTCGCCGGTAATAAAGAAGCGGTGGATTGGGCGCTGCTGTGGCTGCCGGAAGGTGGCGACGCGGTGCAGGAAAGCTACGTCAACCTGATCCCGACGGCGCAGGGCGGGACCCACGTCAACGGTTTGCGTCAGGGCCTGCTCGACGCGATGCGCGAGTTCTGCGAATTCCGCAGCCTGCTGCCGCGCGGCGTGAAGCTGGCGCCGGAAGACGTCTGGGAGCGCATCGCTTTCGTGCTGTCGATGAAGATGCAGGAACCGCAATTCTCCGGCCAGACCAAAGAGCGTCTGTCGTCCCGTGAAGCGGCGGCATTCGTTTCCGGCGTCGTGAAAGATGCATTCAGCCTGTGGCTCAACGCCAACCCGGAAACCGGTCTGGCGCTGGCCGAACTGGCGATCAACAACGCCGGTCGCCGCCTCAAGGCAAGCAAAAAGGTCGAGCGCAAGCGCGTCACCCAAGGCCCTGCGTTGCCGGGCAAACTGGCTGACTGCGCCGGACAGGATCCGATGCGTTCCGAGCTGTTCCTGGTCGAAGGTGATTCCGCCGGTGGTTCCGCCAAGCAAGCGCGGGACAAGGAATTCCAGGCGATCCTGCCGTTGCGCGGCAAGATCCTCAACACCTGGGAAGTCGATGGCAGCGAAGTGCTGGCCAGCCAGGAAGTGCACAACATCGCCGTGGCCATCGGGGTCGATCCGGGTGCGGCAGACATGAGTCAGCTGCGCTACGGCAAAATCTGCATCCTCGCCGACGCCGACTCCGACGGTCTGCACATCGCCACGCTGCTGTGCGCGTTGTTCGTCCAGCATTTCCGCCCGCTGGTGGACGCCGGTCACGTCTACGTGGCGATGCCGCCGCTGTACCGCATCGATCTCGGCAAAGAGATCTACTACGCCCTCGACGAAGCCGAGCGCGACGGGATTCTCGATCGTCTGGTGGCCGAGAAGAAACGCGGCAAACCGCAGGTCACCCGATTCAAAGGTCTGGGTGAAATGAACCCGCCGCAACTGCGTGAAACCACCATGGACCCGAACACCCGGCGCCTGGTGCAGTTGACGCTGGGCGATGATTTTGCCGAAACCTCGGAAATGATGGACATGTTGCTGGCGAAGAAACGCGCCGGTGACCGCAAAACCTGGCTCGAATCCAAGGGCAACCTTGCCGAGGTGCTGGCCTGATGCGGTTTGGCTGGGCCTTGGCGGGTGCATTGCTGCTGAGTGCGATGGGCGTGTCGGCGGAGCCGCTGCAGGAGTTGCGCGTGCTCTCCGAACAGCCGGTCGAAGGCATGCGTGGCGGCAACCTGTCGGGACTGGCCATGTGTGGCAGCGAGTTGTGGACGGTGTCGGACCGCGATGACGATCAGATCTATCGGCTCAATACCGCCGGTCAGGTCTGGCAGGCCGAGGCCTTGCACATCGACGTGCCGCTGGTGCCGGAGACCGGTTTGCCGTGGGGATTGCGCTCGCGCAATTGGGCCGCGTCGTTCGTGCGCGGTGGCGACCTCGATTTCGAAGGCATCAGCTGCGACAGCGCCGGCAATCGCTACATTGTCAGCGAGGGCCACGCGGCGGTCTTGCAGGTGCCCGTCAGCGGCCCGGTCAACTGGCTGAAGATTTCGCCGATGATGGTTCGCGAAGCGCGGGCCAGTGGCATGCTCCTGCATTTCAATGCGATCTTCGAAGGTCTGGCGATCAACCCGGCGGGCGATCAGATGTGGCTGGCCGGCGAACGGCAAAACCGCGGCTTGCTGCTGATCAAGCGTCAGCAGACGGTGTGGGATTGCGACGGTCGTTGCGTGCTGCTCAGCGAGGGCGGCAAGGAGATGCAGCCGCCGCAGTTCCCGCACGCCAAAGCGGTCGACCGCGACTTTTCCGACCTTTCGTTGTTCAACGGCAAATTGTTTACCCTTGAACGCAACGCCTTCCAGATTTGTCGGCGCGACGCGCAGACTGCCAAGGTCGAGCGCTGCTGGTCGTACGCCGCTGAACTGTTGCAGGCCAACCGCCGTTACGCGCAGAACTTCGGGTTGGAAGAAGCATTGATCGTTGACGCTGAGGGTGCGTGGGTCGGCGTCGACAATAATTTCGGCCCCCGCGCCGACGGTGAGGTTCGGCCGATCGTCTGGCGCTTCGCCGCGCCTGAAGGTGGCTGGAGCGCCAAACCGTGAGTCAGCAACCGCCGGGCAAGCGCGCCGGCCGGGTGTTGATGATTCTGGCCTGGTGCGCGGGGTTGTTTCTGGCCACGCGGTTTTTCGGCCAGTGGGAAGAACGTCAGCAGAATCCGAACGTGGTGGTCACGTCCGAGCAGCATGGCGGCGTGATCGAAGTGAAGCTGGCCGGCAACGCCCAAGGGCATTTTGTCGCCAGCGGCCAGATCAACGGTGAGCCGGTGGAGTTCATGCTCGACACCGGCGCGACCGATGTGGCGATCCCGGCGGATCTGGCCAAACGGTTAAAGCTGGAAGAAGGTTTCGGCGTGACCCTGAGCACGGCCAACGGCCTGAGCCAAGGCTACCGGACAAAGATCGACCGCCTGCAACTGGGCGACATCGTGCTGCGGGACGTCCGCGCGCTGGTGGCGCCAGGTCTGCATGGCGATCAGGTGCTGCTCGGCATGAGCGCCCTGAACAAACTTGAATTTACCCAGCGCGGCGGCACCATGCTGCTGCGCCAGACAACGAACCGATGAGGCCCGCATGAGCGACATCCTTGCAGACAGCTTAGACGGCGTAGAACGCCGATCGCTGGCTGACTTCACCGAAAATGCCTACCTCAACTACTCCATGTACGTGATCATGGACCGTGCTCTGCCGCATATCGGCGACGGCCTGAAACCGGTACAGCGGCGCATCATTTATGCGATGAGCGAGCTGGGGCTGGACGCCGATTCCAAGCACAAGAAATCGGCGCGTACCGTCGGTGACGTGCTCGGCAAGTTCCACCCGCACGGCGATTCGGCGTGCTACGAAGCGATGGTGCTGATGGCCCAGCCGTTCAGCTATCGCTACACGCTGGTCGACGGCCAGGGCAACTGGGGTGCGCCGGACGATCCGAAGTCCTTCGCCGCCATGCGTTACACCGAAGCACGCCTGTCGCGCTATTCCGAAGTGCTGCTCAGCGAGCTGGGCCAGGGCACCGCTGACTGGGGCCCGAACTTCGACGGTACCTTGCAGGAACCACTGGTGTTGCCGGCACGTTTGCCGAACATCCTGCTCAACGGCACCACCGGCATCGCTGTCGGTATGGCCACCGACGTGCCGCCGCACAATCTGCGCGAAGTCGCCACTGCCTGCGTGCGCTTGCTCGATGAGCCGAAAGCCACGGTCGAACAGCTCTGCGAACACATTCAAGGCCCGGACTATCCGACCGAAGCGGAAATCATCACCCCGCGTGCCGACCTGCTGAAAATGTACGAAACCGGCAAGGGCTCGGTGCGCATGCGCGCCGTGTACCACGTCGAGGACGGCGACATCATCGTCACCGCGCTGCCGCACCAGGTCTCCGGGGCCAAAGTGCTGGAGCAGATCGCCGCGCTGATGCAGGCCAAACCGTCGAAAGCACCGCAGATCGCTGACCTGCGTGATGAATCCGACCACGAAAACCCGTGTCGCATCGTGATCATTCCGGTCAACAGTCGCGTCGATCACGAAGCGTTGATGCAGCACCTGTTCGCCAGCACCGAGCTGGAATCGACCTACCGGGTCAACGTCAACATCATCGGTCTGGATGGCAAGCCGCAGCTGAAGAACCTGCGTGCATTGCTGGTTGAATGGCTGGAATTCCGCGTGCTGACCGTGCGCCGCCGTCTGCAATTCCGCCTCGACAAGGTCGAGCGTCGCCTGCACCTGTTGGACGGTTTGCTGATCGCCTACCTCAACCTGGATGAAGTGATCCACATCATCCGCACCGAGGAGCACCCGAAAGCCAAGCTGATCGAGCGATTTGCCCTCAGCGAGATCCAGGCCGACTACATCCTCGACACCCGCCTGCGACAGTTGGCGCGTCTGGAAGAGATGAAGCTGCGCGACGAGCAGGACGAACTGCTCAAGGAACAGGCCAAGCTGCAAGCCCTGCTGGGCAGCGAAGCCAAGCTGAAGAAGCTGGTGCGCACCGAGCTGCTCAAAGACGCTGAAACCTACGGCGATGACCGTCGTTCGCCGATCGTCGAACGTGCTGAAGCGAAAGCGCTGACCGAACACGATCTGCTGCCGAACGAGAAAGTTACCGTCGTGCTGTCGGAAAAAGGCTGGATCCGTTCGGCCAAAGGCCATGACATCGATGCCACCGGCCTGTCGTACAAGGCGGGTGACGGCTTCAAGACCTCGGCGGCGGGGCGTTCCAACCAGTCTGCCGTGGTGATTGATTCCACTGGCCGCAGCTATTCGGTCGCCGCCCACACCTTGCCGTCGGCGCGTGGCCAGGGCGAACCGTTGACCGGCCGTCTGACCCCGCCACCGGGTGCGACCTTCGAGTGCGTGCTGATGCCGGAAGACGATGCGCTGTACGTGATCGCCTCCGACGCCGGTTACGGTTTCGTGGTCAGGGGCGAAGACCTGCAAGCCAAGAACAAGGCCGGTAAAGCCCTGTTGAGCTTGCCGAACAACGCCAAGGTGATCGCGCCGCGTCCGGTGACTGATCGCGAGAATGACTTGCTTGCCGCCGTGACAAGCGAGGGGCGGATGCTGGTCTTCAATATCAGCGATTTGCCGCAGCTGGCGAAGGGCAAGGGCAACAAGATCATCGGTGTACCGGGTGACCGTGTCGCCAGCCGTGAAGAGTTTGTCACGGACATTGCTGTGATTCCCGCGGGTGCAACCTTGATCCTGCAAGCAGGCAAACGTCCGTATAAACTGAAAGCTGAAGACCTCGAACACTACAAAGGTGAGCGTGGACGGCGTGGCAACAAGCTTCCACGTGGCTTCCAGCGGGTCGATGCACTGCTCGTCGAAAACCTCAATTAGGCGAAAACGCCCATCTAGAGGCGTCGATCTACGATTTAACGCGTAGATCGACGCTTTGGCGCTGGAGTCGGAACGCATATTCACGGATGATATGGCCTTTCCAAGCGCCGGCGTGGCCGAGCGTTCTTCATATTTATTGAGTATTTTCACTGTGGTCAGCCTTGTGGCGGCCACCTGGACGGGATGATGACTGCTCTGCGCCCCCTTATTTTCCTGCTCGCCGGCGTTTTGGGCCTGGCGGGTTGCAGCGTTCACCAGCCGGTGTCGCTGTATCAGCTGGACAGCGGAAGTCCGGCTCAGCCTGCGCAAAGCACAGGCATGGCGGTTTTGTTGGGTCCGGTAGTCATTGCTGATTACCTGCAACGTGAAACTTTGCTGCAACGTCAACCGGACGGCAGCCTGCAAGCCTCGACCGACGGTCGCTGGGCGGGCAGCCTTTCGTCGGATATCGATCAACTGCTGATGCGTCAGGTGGCCGGTCATCTGGACAGCCAGCGTGTGGTATTGGCACCCGCCACTCTGGGATTTGCCCCGGATGTGCAGGTATTGCTGACCATCACGCGTCTGGACTCCGGTGAGAAGCAACCGGCGATCCTCGATGCACAATGGCGTCTGATCGACCGTCGTGGTCAGGTGCGCGACAACCGCATCGTTCATCTGCAGGAGCTGCATGCCGGCACCACGGCTTCGCAGGTGCAGGCTCAAGGCATTCTGCTGCAGCGTCTGGCCGAGCAGTTGTCGGTGGCGCTCAAGCCACTGGCCAACCAGCCTCCGGTGGCCGAGGCACCGCGTAAGGCGGCGCCAAAACCGGCAGCGCCGGCGGCGGATGCAGAGAAGCAGCCGAAGATCCCGATGGCTTCGCCGATTCGCACGGATATGGAAGTGTTCCGCTTCTGAGTGTGGTTTGAGTCAAAACAAAGCCCGCCTTGTGCGGGCTTTGTTGTATCTCCCTCACCCTAGCCCTCTCCCGGAGGGAGAGGGGACTGACCGAGGTGTTATGCGTCATACGTCCACCTGGAAGATGTTGGCTATTGTGGATTCGGTAGAGCAGGGGCAGGTCGGTGTAACTCTGGAATATCCCCCAATGAGTCCCCTCTCCCTCCGGGAGAGGGCTAGGGTGAGGGGCTTTTCAATCGCCCACAAAAAAGCCCGCAGACAATCACTTGTCTGCGGGCTTCTGTGCATCTGGCCTAAGGCTTACGCCCGACGTTCATGCATCCGCGCCAGTTGTCGCTCAAGCATCGACGGATAAGGCTCCATCAACCGCTCGACACAGCAGGCCCCCTCAGGGCTGGCGATCGGGCGGATCCGCGCACGCTGACGAATCAGCGCATCGTCTCCGATTTTGCGCTCGACCAGCAGCAGGTTGCGACTATGTTGCGACAGGGCCAGGGCATCCTGAGCCGAATCGGTCAGCAGCAGGTCGATCTGGCTCAGGCCGAACAACTCGTCGCCCAGGGTCAGGCCCAGTTGCAATTGCAGGGTGATGCCGCTGTCGGCGACTTCGATCTGCAACTGATGGCCCAGCGCCCGCAGCAACTCGCCGCAGCAGATGGCGTTGGTCAGGTAGTCGTCACCGCTGTCTTCGGTGTGGAACAGCATCAGTGTGCTGCCATCGTTCAGGGTTTCGATTTCGCCCTGATACAGCGAAGCGGCCTGATCGAGACAATCGCGATAGCGCTCCAGCAACTCTTCCAGGCGGGCACGCGGCAGGCGCCGCAGTTGCTCTTGCGAACCCAGCTGGATCGCCAGCACCGCGCTGTGCTGCGGCACGCTTGGTGTCGCTTTACGCGGCGCCGGAACAGCTTCGGTCAGCGACTCGTCGCGCAGATCGGCAAACGGGTCTTCGTCGTCATCATCGTCTTCAACGGTGCTGACCATGTGGCGCGGCGCAGGCTTTTGCGCGGCCATCGGGCGGGTTTCGTCAAAGCTCGGGTCACGCAGGTTGCGCACTTCGAACTCTGGCTCATCCTCTTCCTCGAACTCGGGTTCCGGCTCTGGCTCAGGTTCAGGTTCAGGCGCAGGCTCCGGAGCGTAGTTGGCGTGCAGCTGACGCGCCAGATCGCCGATTTCGTCCTGACGATCTATGCCCGGCGTGTGTTCGTCGATGCGCCGCAGCCAGACGCGCAATTGCAGCAACGGCGTCGACAGATAGCGACCCATGCGCAGGCTTAGGGCCAGCGACAGCGCCAACAGAATCGCACTGAGAATGCCCATGCTTTGCAGGCTGATGGTCATCGGCTGCTGGAACTGATCCATGTCCAGGCTGATGCGCAGTTGCCCGGCAGTCACGTCCTGGAAGGTGATCTTGCTCTCGTACATGCCCTCGGCTTCGCCCAGCAGGCTGTGCTTGGGGCGCTGACCGGATTCGGCGAGGATGCGGTTGTCCACGCTATAGATAGCGGCGTGTGCCACCAGCTTGTTCTTGGTCAGGTTGTTGAGCAGCACGTTGAGGCTGAGGATGTCGTTGGACACCAACAGTTCAGTGGCAGAGGTGGCGGTCTGCGTGGTCAGGCTTTCGCCCAGCGCATCGGCCTGCTCGTGCATGGCCTGCTTGAACTGCAAGCCCATCACCCCGGCATAGATCACCAGGGCCAGAGCGACCAGGATCACGTTATGGCTGGCAATGCGCAATGCAATCGGTACACGGCGATGGCGCAGTGCACGGAAGATCAGCAGGAAGAAGTTATCGGTTTTAACTGGCGTGGGCCGGTTCACTGAGCTCGGCTCTTTTGTCCGTGAAGTTGACGCGCAGTATAGCGACAGGCCCTAGACCGGCAAAGCGCTCGCGGTGCCCGATGGTCACTGAAAGTGGGTAGAATGCGGTTTTTTTCCAGTTGCGGGGGTGCGCGTTGCGCGAAATCGTCCTGATTAACATCACGGGAGTCGACCGTCCGGGTCTGACTGCGGCCATTACCGGCGTTCTGGCCCAGGGTGGTGTGAACATTCTCGACATTGGTCAGGCGGTGATCCACGACACCCTGTCGTTCGGCATCCTGGTCGAGATTCCCGACTCCGAGCAAGGCAAAGCCGTGCTCAAGGACATCCTGTTCAAGGGCTACGAGCTCGACCAGCAGGTGCGCTTCACCCCGGTGTCCGAAGAGGATTACCAGCAATGGGTGGGCAATCAGGGCAAGAAACGCCACATCGTCACCCTGTTGACCCGCAAAGTGACCGCCGGCCAATTGCAGGCGGTCAGCTCGATCACCGCCAAATATGGCCTGAACATCGACCATATCGACCGTCTGTCGGGTCGCATGCCGCTGGACACTCCGGCGGACAAGGGCAAGGGCTGCATCGAGTTCTCCGTGCGTGGTGAAGCGGCTGATCCGCAGGCGCTGCGTGCCGAATTCCTCAGCGTTGCGCAGGAGCTGAACGTCGACATCGCCTTCCAGGAAGATTCGCTGTTCCGCCGCAACCGGCGTCTGGCGGTGTTCGACATGGACTCCACGCTGATCGAAGCCGAAGTCATCGACGAACTGGCCAAGGCCGCCGGTGTCGGCGAGCAAGTCTCGGCCATCACCGAGCGCGCGATGGCCGGCGAACTGGACTTCCGCGCCAGCTTCAAGGAGCGTCTGGCGTTGCTCAAAGGTCTGGATGTCAGCGTGCTGGACTCGATCGGCGCTTCGCTGCGCCTGACCGAAGGCGCGGAAACCCTGTTCGCCGAACTCAAGCGCCTGGGCTACAAGACCGCGATCCTGTCCGGCGGCTTCACGTACTTCGCCAAGCAGTTGCAGGCCAAACTCGGCATCGACTACGTGTTCGCCAACGAACTGGAAGTGGTCGACGGCAAGTGCACCGGCGTGGCCATCGAGCCGATCGTCGATGCGCAGCGTAAAGCGGATCTGCTGAAGGAACTGGCGCACAAGGAAGGCTTGCGTCTGGAGCAGACCATCGCTGTGGGCGACGGCGCGAATGACCTGCCAATGCTGGCGATTGCCGGGCTGGGTGTGGCGTTCCGCGCCAAGCCGCTGGTCAAACAGTCGGCGAAGCAGGCGATTTCCACCCTTGGGCTGGATGGCGTGCTGTATCTGCTGGGCTTCCGCGATCGCGACGGGCAGCTCTGACATCTCTATCGTCTGACTGGCCTCTTCGCGAGCAGGCTCGCTCCCACAGTTGAAATGCATTCCAGTGTGGGAGCGAGCCTGCTCGCGAAGGTAGCGCCGCCGATCCATCGGCGGGTACTTAAAGCGACTTCCACAACGAATCGAAATCCTCCTCGCCCCCGCCATTCTGCGCGGCTTCCAGCGAGCGATAGGCAAACTGATTGAAACTGTGCGTACTCGCCACCCGTCGATCCAGCCCGGCGCGGTGTTCTTCGCCGTGGGTGTTGATCAGCACTTTATTGCCTTCCTGAAACGGCAGGCGCGGGGCGAGCAAGGTCGCGGGCAAGTCGATGGCGCTGATCTCCGGTAGCAGCAGACCGCGCAAGTACTGACTGTGATCATCTCGCGAGCGCACCAGTTGCAAACCGCAGGGTTCGGCGTGTGGCGCCACCAGTTCTATGCCCATTTGCGGCCCGCTGCCGCGCACCTGACGAATCCAGCGCACCACCGCAATGCTCCAGCCCTGATTCGCACTGTCCTGAATTCCGAGCATTTCCCCGGCCTGCAATTCGGCGGGTACTTCGCTCGGCCACGCCAGACAATAGCCGCCGGGACTGTGGTTGATCACCGGCAAGCTGTAGGTCGGGTAGTGCGGAGGGCTGTCCGCGTTGCTCTCGTCTTCGCCCAGATGGTCGTACTGGATTTCTTCGTACGGCAGCAACTCTTCAGTCGCGCCCTGCGGTGCGGCGTCGAAGGCCTGGCTCCAGCTGTCCTTTTCGCCCTGGACTACCACGCGGCTGAAGTTCGCCGCGCGGGTGCCGGGATGTTTGAGCAGTTCGCTGAAGCTGCGTTCGCCGCCCAGGTAAAAGTGCAGGGCGCTCATGCCGACACAAACAGTCAGGTTGCCTTGACCGGCGGTGCGCTGAAAACTGCGCTCGGCGGCCTGACCCCAACTGGCGTGCACATGTTGCAGGGTGTCGAGGCTCAGTCCTGCCGGGATCGGCAGCGGCGTCGACGTCTCCTGCTGCAGTAAATGCGCTTCGACCACGTTCACCAGCGGTTGCGGATCGAAGCCCAGCAGTGCGCCCTGTTGTTCTTTGCGAAACATGCTGCGGTAGCGCGGGCCGGCGTCCAGTTCAGCGCTGATGGCGAACAGTCCATCCTGCGGACTGCCGGGATGCAATTTGAGTAGGGCACTCCACGGCTCCAGCACTTCGGCCAGCCGGGCGATCTGGTTCTGCCGCAATTGATTGCAACGGGCGCTGCCCAGCAGCAGGGCGGCGATGTAGGTCTGTTCCAGGCTCAGTTCGCTGCTCAGGCTCGCCAGATCGTCATGTACCCGGCGCTGTTGCAACTGCAAGGCGCAAGCGCAGCGATACAACTGATGCAGCTCGAACCACAGATGTTCCGGCGGCGGACTGTACAGCTGCGTCGCCCGCAGCAGTTGCCCCTTGAGCGCATGCGCGGCCCGTTGCAGGGCCTGACTGACCAGCGCCGCACGATCCTTGAGATACTTGGGGACAATGCGCAGAACAATCTGCTTGTAGCCAATGGCCAGATGACTTTGCAGCGCCTGACACAGGTTGCTGATCTTGCGCGAGCGGTCATCGAGCATGATTGCCTGATGCAGGAAGTGCCGCTCCAGATGCTGGCAGACGAAGTAAACCTCGGGGCGCAGTAACTCCAGCAGTTGCAGGCGATTGTCACTGGGGGTGAGCAATTGGTTGAGTTCGCCCAGGCTTTGGTACAACTGGCGGGCAGTTTCACCGATGTTGGCCTTGGGCAGGCCGGCGATCCAGCGCTTGAGATCGCGCGGGGTGGCTTCGCAGAACGACAGGCGCGTTTGCGTCGGGATCGGGGCGCGCAGGGAGGGTTGGGGGCGTGACTCACTCATGCCGTGACTGGCTCCAGCGGCGAAATTGGCAACACCAAGAACTCTAGCAGCTGTGGTTTGTTTCGCCGGATGGCGTCAGGCTTTTTGACCGCTGGTCTACTGGCCGGATGCCATTCAACAAGCCCTACTAGTCTCTCAGACGTGCGATCGGAAACGCACGGTTGCACGGCCTGCCGTCAACCTCGGGCAGGTCTCCCGAAACTTCAAGGAGATGAGGTTCATGTCTAAATATGCAGTGGCAAATCAATGGGGCGGTAGTTCGGCACCGTGGCATCCGGGTGGAACCTGGGTGCTGGGCGGGCGGGACAACCAGCAAGTCGTCGCCATCGAGATCAAGTCGGGCGATGGCGGCAAAAGCTTCACCGGCACCATGACTTACGCCGGCGAAGGCCCGATTGGCTTCAAGGCGCAGCGCACCGGTCAGAATCAATACAACGTCGAGAACCAGTGGGGTGGCAATGATGCCCCATGGCATCCGGGCGGCAAGTGGGTGATCGGTGGCCGGGACAATCAGAACGTTGTCGCGTTGAGCGTCACTTCCAGCGATGGAGGGAAAAACCTCAGTGGCACCAATACCTACGCCAACGAAGGGCCGATCGGCTTCCGTGGGCAGATAGAGTAACGGCGCCTCCCAGGTCGTGTCCGCCCCTTCACAGACGTGTGAAAGGGCGGATCAGCCGGCTCAGGCCGTCGGCAGGGCCAGGGCCTGGCCCATTTGTACTGGCGAACCCGCCACCAGTTCTTCAGCCCATTTCACTTGATCCGGGCCAAACAGCACGATCGCCGTCGAACCCAGTTTGAAGCGCCCCAGTTCCGCACCTTTTTCCAGATGAATCGGCGCACGGGCGGCTTCGTCGTAGCGGAAGGTTTTCAGTTCGCGCTTCGGTGGGGTGACCAGACCGGCCCACACGGTTTCGATCGAAGCGACGATCATCGCGCCGACCAGCACCACGGCCATCGGCCCGCGTTCGGTGTCGAAAATGCATGCTACACGCTCGTTGCGGGCGAACAGCTCCGGAACGTTTTCCGCGGTGGTCTGGTTGACCGAGAAGATCCGGCCCGGGATGTAGACCATTTCGCGCAGGGTGCCGGCCAGCGGCATGTGCACGCGGTGATAATCCTTCGGCGACAGGTAAATGGTGGCGAAGTCGCCGCCCATGAACGGCGCGGCATTCGCCGTGTCACCGCCCAGCAGTTCCAGCACGCTGAAGCTGTGGCCCTTGGCCTGGAACACCCGACCGTGTTCGATCGGGCCGAGCTGGCTGACCGCACCGTCGGCCGGGCTGAGGATCGCGCCCGGGGTCTGATCCAGTGGCCGCGCGCCGTCTTTCAGGGCTCGGGTGAAGAACGCGTTGAAGTGCTCATAGGCGGTCAGGTCTTCGACCAGCGCTTGCGACATGTCCACCTGATAACGCTTGGCGAACCACTGGGTGAAGGCATTCTTGAACCAGCGCACGCGGCACTCGGCAACGCAGCCGGCCAGGCGCGACAGCAGGTGATGAGGCAGCAGGTACTGGCTGAGGATAAACAGACGCTCTTTCATTAGTTGTCCTTAGAACCTTGAATCTCGACAGGCGTGTCAGGGTGGTTGCCCCATTCGCCCCAGGAACCGGCGTAGCCCTTGACCCGCGGATAACCGAGGGACTTGGCCACCAGATAAGTGAAGCCCGACCGGTGATGGGTCTGGCAGTGGGTAATGATTTCTTTGTCCTTGGTGATCCCGAGGTCTTCGAGGATCTGCGGCATGTCCGTGCGAATCCGCAGCTGACGCGCCTTGTCCATGCCGGCGGTCCACTCGAAGTTCACGGCGCCGGGGATGTGCCCACCCTTGGCGGCCAGGACTTTCTCACCGGAATATTCCAGCGGCCCGCGTGCGTCCCAGATCGCCAGATCGGCGGCGCCGAGACGGCTTTGCAGGTATTCGCGGGTTGCCGTCGGCTCGTCGTGCAGGGTCAGCGCCACCGGGCCGCCGACCGCAGGCGGCACCTGGATCGACATCGGCATGCCGGCTTCCAGCCACGCCGGCAGACCGCCGTCGAGGTAGTGGTATTTGTCGTGACCGATCACGTCGAGCAGCCAGATGAAACGCCCGGCCCAGCCACCGCCCTCGTCGTCATAGACCACGTAGACCGCGTCTGGACGATGGCCCAACTCACCGAACAACGCCTCCAGATCGGCTTTGGCCGGCAGCAGCCCCGGCGCCGGCGGCTGGCCGAGCTGGGTGCGCTTGGGGTCGACAAAACGTGCGCCGGGCAGATGGCCCTCGGTATAGCGGGCGGCACTGGTCAGGTCCACCAGAATCAGTTCGCTGGCATCCAGCCGAGGGAGCAGGTCGCTCGGTTCGATGACGAGCGGCAAGCCAGAGAAGTCAGACATGTGAGGTCTCCAGAGCACAAAGGGGGGGATTGTAGCGCAGCCTCATCGACCACGGCTGCTAAAGCTGTGCAGGGCCTTTTCGATGCACTGTGCGGTTTTGCCAAAGGCTTGCACGCTGATGTCGGCGAACGGCCCACCGCCCTGGTCGGCGACGACGATCATGATCACCCGGCCGTTATTGACCAGCGAACGCAGGAACAGATGCTCGCCACGGAACAGCGCACGCAGGCCCGGCGGCAACAATGCGGAAAATTGTGCGTTGTTCTCGGGGGTGATCCGCACCTGCGCCTGTTGGGCGAGCAGGCGCTGCAAGACTTTGCTCTGACTGACGACAAAATTCAGCGCGGCGGCTTCCTTCGGCAAACCGAAGGTCTGGTTCACCCGCAGATTCGATTGCGTGCGGTCGGCCATCAGAATCATCACCCGGCGCATGCCGCTGGCGACCAGCGCATCACGGGCGGCGACGGTCAGGCTCATGGCATTGGTGAAGCGGCTCGGATCGGCCAGCAGTTCGGCGCATTGCCGGCGCCATTGAGTCAGATCCTCGGCATTCGGCGCCGCCGCCGGCAGCATCCCGGCCGGCAAGCGATGGGTGCCCCATGGCCATAATAATGAAACGGCCGGGTGCCACAGATCGGGCATGGCATGCTGGCGCGCGCTGTTGGCGGCTTGCTGGTGCAACTGCTGCTGCACTTCGTCCATCGAGATTTGCAGATAAAGGCTGGTCAGGTACTGCCAGCGCTCGCTGTGCGGACTGTCCCAGGCCTGTTGTGCCGACAGCGCCAGGCCGTTGGCCAGCAACACGGTGTTGGCCGGTTGGTTGAGCCAGCGGCGCAGGGTCGGATCGTCGTCGAGGCGATTCTGCTGGCGCAACGGATGTTCGCTGTCGCGGGCGATGCGCAGAACTTTCACCAGTTCGCGCTGTTCGCTGAGCAGCAGCTTATAGCCCTGCTGCACCCAGATCGGCAGGTGCCAGACCTGGACCAGCGCTTCGGCGATCTTCAGCAGGCGCACGCCAAACAGTTGCTTCTCGACCGTGCGCGCCGATTCGCCCTTGTGGATAACCCGCAGCTCCCACTCTTCGAGCAATTCGGGAAACGTCAGCGCCAGCGGCCATAACGGCGACAGAAACAACAGGCTGCCCCAGTGAATGTCCTGCCACAGGCGCGCCAGGCGACTGGCAAAAAAACCGTTGGCCTGTTGTGTCGCGTGCTGGCTGATCATCTGCAGTTGGCGCAAGGCCTTGGGGATCTGCATCTGCGGTTCGACGGGCAGACGTGCGAGCAATTCTTCGGTACGCGCCAGGCCCAGACGGTTGATCGCCACCTCGAGATTTTCCGCCGGAGCGGCCATGGTGCCGTGGGTGTGACGATTTGCCTCACGGATGATGCTCAAGGCCAGCGCCGGACTGTCCTGCATCAGGTCGGCGATATCGCGCAGCGAGCTGCGGTTGTCACGGATCGCCCGGCAAACCTTGTCGTGCGCCTCTTGCGGCACGGGCAGGCGCACGCCATCGAGCAGTTTGACCCAGCCCTCGAGCGTGGTCGGTTTTGCGTGTGGGACGTTCGTTTCATTAGCCATGTCTGGACGAGATCTTCACTGACTGTAGACGCGCCCGGCATGGGCTAAATTGGCTTTTCGCCTGAACTGGCTATAGTCTGGCGCAGTTTTGCCGATAAGTAGAAGAAGAGATTTTTTAACTTCCGAATATGACCTTGAACCCGACTTAAATAAGTACTTTCTACCTATGGCTAAAATTATCGGCATCATCGTCGTATTCGCGAGCGTGCTCGGCGGATACGTGCTCTCCCACGGCAAAATTGCCGCCCTGATCCAGCCCTTCGAGGTGATGATCATCGGTGGTGCGGCCCTCGGTGCATTCCTCCAGGCCAACCCCGGTTACATGACGATGCACGTGCTCAAGAAATCCCTGAGCATGTTCAGTTCGCGCTTCAGCCACACGTTCTATCTGGAAGTGCTCGGCCTGATCTACGAGATCCTCAACAAGAGCCGCCGCGAAGGCATGATGGCCATCGAAGGCGACATCGAAGACGCTGCCGCGAGCCCGATCTTCGCCAAGTACCCGGCCGTGCTCAAAGACGAACGCATGACCGCGTTCATCTGCGATTACCTGCGCATCATGTCCTCCGGCAACATGGCTCCGCATGAGCTGGAAGGCCTGTTCGACATGGAACTCTACAGCCTCAAGGAAGACCTCGAGCACCCGTCCCATGCGGTGAACGGCATCGCCGACGCCATGCCCGGTTTCGGTATCGTCGCGGCGGTACTGGGTATCGTGGTGACCATGGCGTCGCTGGGTGAAGGCGATCAGAAATCCATCGGTCTGCACGTAGGTGCGGCACTGGTCGGTACCTTCTTCGGTATTCTCGCGGCCTACGGTTTCTTCGGGCCGTTGGCGCATTCCCTGGCGCACGATGCCAAGGAAGAACTGAACGTCTACGAAGCCATCAAGGCCTCGCTGGTGGCGTCGGCTTCCGGTATGCCGCCATCGCTGGCCGTGGAGTTCGGGCGCAAGGTTCTGTACCCGGCGCACCGTCCAAGCTTTGCCGAGCTGGAACAAGCCGTTCGCGGTCGCTAAGCCATGGAAAATAATCAGCCGATAATCATCAAGCGCGTCAAGCGCATAGCCGGTGGGCACCACGGCGGGGCGTGGAAAATCGCCTTCGCCGACTTCGCCACGGCGATGATGGCGTTCTTCCTGGTGTTGTGGCTGCTGTCCACCGCAACGCCTGAGCAAAAGATCGCCATCGCCGGTTACTTCAAGGACCCGGTCGGCTTCTCCGAAAGTGGCACGCCGTACATCATTGATCTGGGCGGCACGCCGACCCTGGCCCCAGAAAACACCCTCAACCCTGAGGTGAAGTCGCAGCCGCAACCGGACAAGGTCACGGTCGACACCGAACAGGTCGAAGGCATGGCCGAGCAGGTCGAGAAAGAGCGCCTGGAGCTGTTGCTGCAAGAACTGCAGAACAAGGTCGACGAGAACCCGCAGCTGCAGAAGTTCAAGGATCAGATCCTGTTCGAGATCACCCCGAACGGCTTGCGCATTCAGATCATGGACGCGGAAAACCGGCCGATGTTCGACTCGGGCTCCGCGCGTCTGAAGCCGTACTTCGAAGACATCCTGCTGGCCATGGCCGACACCATCAAAGCGGTGCCGAACAAGATCAGCATCAGCGGCCACACCGACGCCAAGCCGTACACCGGCACCGGCGATTTCGGTAACTGGGAACTCTCGGCCAACCGTGCCAACGCCGCGCGGCGTGCGCTGGTGGCAGGCAGCTATCCGGATTCGCAGGTGGCGCGGGTCGTCGGTTACGCCTCGTCGGCGCTGTTCGACAAGGAAAACCCGTTCAACCCGGTCAACCGCCGCATCGACATTGTGGTCCTGACCAAAAAGGCCCAGGCCGCCATCGAAGGTTCGCAAGGTGCCGACGCGGCCAAGCCAGCCGCCGAAGGTCAGAACGGCGCCGCTCCGGCGACGCCGGTCGATCCGAACGCGCTGCCGGCGGATCAGCAACCTGTGCCGGCGCACGAGTTGCGCGAACGCTTGAACCTGTTCGACGACGCCGCACCGAAACCGGCCGCGCCAGGGGCTGCGGCGCCAGCGCCAACAGCTCCGCCCGCCGCTGCACCGGCTCCCGCGCCGAAGCAGTGACCAACAAAAAAGCCGACAGTGATGTCGGCTTTTTTGTGGCTGTTGATCGGCTTCAGAAACCGCGCCGAATCCGGTTCTTCAGTTGTTCATGGAAAAGATCGGCGTTGCGCTTATAGGTGCCGCTGAAGGATTCGTTGCTCGAATCCAGCGTCATCGAGCGCTTGCTCGATACTTCTTCACGATAGGCATCGATGAAGAAATTCAGATCACTGGCCGTGCTCAGCTTCGGCCACTTGTCCAGATACTCCGGCAGCTTTGCCGGCCCGGTGCGGAACGAGCAGATCCGTCGGTTGCTGATCGTCGCTTCGCCGATTTCGAACGGCACCCACCACGACAACGCGGTTTTCTCCGAAACCACTGCCAGCAGGTGCGTGCATTCGGTGATGTTGCGGGTGATCACCCCGGTGATGTCGTCGGTGGTCTGCGACTCCGGGTCGAGTACGTCGAGGTAAGTCTTGATGTTGGCCTGCATCAATTGCGCATTGATCGCCATGGCCTGCGGGCGATCCATGTGGCGGTAGCTGATGAATACGGGCATCAGAAGTGTCCTTTGAGGGCGAGTTCACGGTAATAGGCGCCGAGCGCCGTGAGGCGGCAGCCAGTGGAGTGAATGGCGGCGTAGTACATGTGCTCGGCATCCACCGGTTCGATCAGGCTGTGGCGATTGCACATTTGCAGTTGCTTGAAGATGTCGCCGTGTTCGGGGTCGAACAGTGCTTCGGTGGGCTCGTAGCTGGGATCGAGTCTGAAAACGAAGCTCGGCTCGGGGAACCAGTCCTTGAGTTTGCGCAGGGTTTCCTCGGCAATCAGCGGCGCGACTTCGCGCAGCGGTACGAACTGCGAGACATTGGTCTTGAATACCGGACGCTGTTCCCAGGCGCCCAGCGCATTGTCGACAAACGAGTAAACGCTACCGGGGGTGACCTTGCCGAGTACGTTGGCAGCGCCACCGTGCAGCGCTTGCAGCAACAGATCCGTGAAGACGCCATGACCGCGACTTTCCAGGGCGTACTGTTCTTTTTTACAGGCCGTGAGAATGGTCACGCCTTCGCCGATCACACTGCTGCCGCCACGCAGATTGCGCATGGCGCCTGCTGCGCCGGCCTGGCAGCAATCGAGAATGATGATTTTGTTCTTGATGTGCGGGGCCTTGTCTGCCCACTCCAGAATGTCGCTGATGCGGATCCCGTCTCCGCCAGGCTGATAGTCCTGGGGAATCAGGAGCCCTTCGTCGATGCTGGTGTCAAACTGACCATGGCCGGCGAAGTACAGCAGTGCCACGTCACAATCGCCTGAGAACAGGCTCTGGATCTGCTGTTTCATGTGGCTGAGCGTGAGTTTTTCTTCGGCTGAAGTCAGCACTTTGCTGCTGAAGTTCGGTCGCCCGTTGGCATGACGTTCCAGCACCGACGCCATGGCCATGGCGTCGTTGTTACAGCCGCTCAAGGGCGAGACGTGGTCGTAGTGGTTGATGCCGATAAACAGTCCCTTGCGCATGGTTACACCGCCGTGTGCTGACGGATCGCACCGATGATGCTGTTGGTGTTCCACGCGCACTCGGCGTGCGCCGCCTCACGCACGACGCTGGAAATACGCTCGGCGCCGAACGGCTTGATCGCGATGATCACTTTGCCCATGCGCTTGGCGATCTCGATTTCCTTGTTGATCCACTTGCTGTAAGTCGAATACATCCCGGCCATGATCAGCACCGCCGAGCACGGGCGAATCTTGTTCTCGATGGCTTCTTCGAGTTGCTTGTCTGTCTGCGCGCCCATGATCGGGTTGTGCGGCGGCACGGAAAAATTCTTGAAACTGAAATCCGGTCTGGCGCCGAGCAGGCGTACCAGATTGTCGTGAGCGTGGGCGTAGTTCCACGAATGGCTGATGAACAAATGGTAGGTCTGCATGGGGTTCCTCGAAGGTCGCGAAGGTGCGAAGGAGGACCCCAATCTAGGCATCTGACGCGAGCCTACAAGGGCTGGGCGGTGAAAGAGAAATGTCCTGCAAACAGGTGCGAACGAGTCTGTCAGAAGAGTCTGACGTTTAACGGAATCGAGGATTTGTCAGGCGCGGTCCGACATCCGGCAGCCCTCGGGCGAGAGGCTGCCGGTGCAGATGTTTAGTAGCCGTTTTCCGGCAGGCTGGCGATGATCGAGCGGTAGCTGTTCATCCGCTGCTGCTGCACGCGGCCGTCTTCCAGGGCCTTGAGCAGTGCGCAACCGGGTTCGCGATCGTGCTTGCAGTCGCGGAAGCGGCAGGTGCCGAGCAGGTCGTTGAACTCGATGAAACCGGCTTCGACGTCGGCGCGGCTGACGTGGCCCAGACCGAACTCACGGATACCCGGGGAGTCGATCAACTCGCCGCCGCCCGGGAAGTGGAACAGGCGTGCGGTGGTCGTGGTGTGCGTGCCCTGACCGGACAGCTCCGACAACGGGCCGACACGGGTTTCGACTTCCGGCAGCAGGCTGTTGACCAGCGACGACTTGCCGACGCCGGACTGGCCGACGAACACGCTGATGCGCCCGTCGAGCTGCTTCTGCAACTGTTCCATGCCATTGCCGTGATGCGCCGAGACTTCTAGCACCGGATAACCCAGCGTGCGGTACACCGCCAGCAGGGCATTGAGCGCCGGGGCGTTCTGCTCGTCGATCAGGTCGAACTTGTTCAGCAACAGCAACGGGCGGATGCCGGCGTGTTCGGCAGCGACCAGGTAGCGGTCGATCAGGTTGGCATGCGGCTCGGGCAGCGGTGCGAAGACGATGACGATCATGTCGACGTTGGCGGCCACCGGCTTGAGCTGGCCACGGCTGTCCGGGCGGCAGAGTTCGGTGCTGCGCGGCAGTTGCGCAACGATCACCCCGATGCCCTGGTTGCCGGCGCGCCAGACCACCCGATCACCGGTCACCAGCGCCGGCAGGTTGGCGCGCAAGTGGCAACGGAAAACCTGGCCGGCTTGTTCGCCGTCCACAGCCTCGACTTCGACCTGCACACCGAAGTGGGCGATCACCAGGCCGTGTTGCTCGGGGCCGAGGTCGCCGCCCTCGAGGGCTTCGACCGCCGAGGACTCGCGTTTGGCGGCGCGGGCGGCGCGCTCGCCCTGAATCTTTTCGATGCGCCAGTTTTGACGACGATTGAGTTGGCGTTTGGCCATGGGTGTTCCGTCTGAAGAATGCAGCGATTAGGTAAAACGGCCGCGAGTTTAGCACGCCCGGGCACCGGCCTAGGCTAAACTGCGCAGCATTGCCTAGGAGCCCGAATATGCAAAACCCGCAGAACCTGATCTGGATCGACCTGGAAATGACCGGTCTGGATCCGGAAAACGACGTCATCATCGAAATGGCGACCATCGTCACCGACAGTGACCTGAACACCCTGGCCGAAGGCCCGGTGATCGCCATTCACCACAGTGACGAAGTGCTCGCCCGCATGGACGAGTGGAACACCCGCACCCACGGCAACTCGGGCCTGACCCAGCGCGTGCGTGACAGCCGTATCAGCATGGCCGAGGCGGAGGCCGAAACCATCGCTTTCCTGGAAAAATGGGTACCGAAAGGCAAGTCGCCGATCTGCGGCAACAGCATCTGCCAGGATCGCCGCTTCCTTTATACCCACATGAAGGCGCTGGAAAGCTACTTTCACTACCGCAACCTCGACGTGTCGACGCTCAAAGAGCTGGCCGCACGCTGGGCACCGGACGTGCGCGACAGCTTCAAGAAGGGCAGCACTCACCTGGCGCTGGACGACATCCGCGAGTCGATCGCCGAGCTGCAGCACTACCGCAAGCATTTCATCAAGTTCTGATTGAGGGGTGTCTGCCCTGACGTCTTCGCGAGCAAGCCCGCTCCCACCATTTGGAATGCGTTCCCCCTGTGGGAGCGGGCTTGCTCGCGAAGAGGGCGTCAGAGTCCCGTAAGATTCAGTTCAGAAATGCATCCCGGAGCGCGCCCCCTTCTGGTGCGGCGCTGAAATGGCTAGACTGCGCGCCTTCCTGCCAGGACCGCCGCCATGTTGCTGATGCTCTATCTGATCGCCATTACCGCTGAAGCCATGACCGGCGCGCTGTCTGCCGGGCGGCGCGGCATGGACTGGTTCGGGGTGGTGTTGATCGCCTGCGTCACGGCATTGGGCGGCGGTTCGGTACGTGACGTGTTGCTGGGGCATTATCCGCTGACGTGGGTCAAGCACCCGGAATACCTGGTGCTGACCTCGGCCGCCGCGATGCTCACTGTATTCACCGCACGCTGGATGCGTCACCTGCGCTCATTGTTTCTGGTGCTCGATGCGGTCGGTCTGGTGGCGTTTACCCTGATCGGCTGCATGACCGCGCTGGAAATGGGCCACGGCATGCTGGTGGCTTCGGTCAGCGGTGTGATCACCGGCGTCTTCGGCGGCATCCTGCGCGACATCTTCTGCAACGACATCCCGCTGATCTTCCGCCGCGAACTGTACGCCAGCGTCTCGTTCGCCGCCGCGTGGTGCTACATGCTCTGCCTGTACCTGAATGTGCCGAGCGAGCAGGCGATTCTGATTACCCTGTTCGGCGGTTTTCTGTTGCGGTTGCTGGCCATTCGTTTCCACTGGGAAATGCCCAAGTTCGTTTATAACGACGCACCTTGACGTCACGCTGGCGGGCGCGTGGAAATATTCTGTCGGGAATGTTGAATAGATGCTGCGCCTCTAAATAGGGTAAAAAATAAAGCCTAAAAGGGGTATTTTGTCATGAAATACCCTATTTAAGTCTTTTTACCTCATTTAGACGGCTGCCTGAATCATGCACTCACTCACCCCGGAATTTCTTGACGCCTTGCGCTTCGACGGTCTTCAGATTGCGACGCTTCGTGCATTGGGAGAGTTTCGGGGTAAGCAACAACTGTTCGTTGCTCAATCGCCGCAGGTCCTCCAAGGGCTTACGCAGATAGCCGTAATCGAATCCACGGAGTCATCTAACCGACTGGAGGGTGTAACTGTCGCGCCAGCGCGGCTGAAGTCACTGATGAGCAAAAACACTGATCCCAAGAGCCGATCCGAACAGGAGATTGCTGGCTATCGGGACGCACTGTCACTCATCCATGAATCTGCCGATGGGATGCCATTTTCCGAAGGTGTTCTTAGACAATTACACAGTCTTCTTTACCGCTATCTACCTCAGGATGGTGGTGAATGGAAGGCGATGAACAACGACATCATCGAGCGTCATGCCGATGGTTCATCGCGGATTCGCTTCCAACCTGTTCCTGCTCATATGACCCCTATTGCGGTGACTGAAACCCTGGGGCATTACCACCGGGCGCTGGCATTGAATCTGGCTGACCCTTTGGTTTTAGTGCCGCTTACGGTCCTCGACTTCCTTTGCATACACCCCTTCTCTGACGGAAATCGTCGCGTCGCTCGTCTGCTGACATTGCTGCTGCTCTATCAATTTGATTACCGAGTCGGGCGATTTATCAGTCTTGAACGGATATTCGAGGAGTCAAAGGAGGGCTATTACGCAACACTCGAACTGAGTTCTCAGGGATGGCACGAGGGCACGCATGATGTTCGGCCATGGATGGATTATTTTTGGGGGGCATTGCTTAGAGCGTACAAAGAGTTCGAAGAGCGAGTGGGTACGATTGAGAAGCGTCGAGGTGGTAAAAGCGACCGAATCAGAGACGAAGCCTTGAAGCGAGTCCTCCCTTTTTCCATCTCGGAAATTGAAGAGTCCTGTCCGGGAGTCAGTCGCGATACAGTGCGCCTGGTTTTACGATCACTGAAAGCAGAAGGGCTGATTGAGCCGACAGGTAAGGGGCGCACAGCCAAGTGGAGAAAGCCGGCATAGCCTCAATTACGGCGTTCAGCGTGCTGTTTCAGCGCCCACTCAACATGTTCACGCACCAGCTCTGATGGGTAGTCACGGCGCGCCTTCAAGGCTTCCAGCACCGGAATGCTCGATGGCGCGTTGCCCAGCCCGACCGCCAGATTGCGTAGCCAGCGCTCGTAACCGGCACGGCGCAGCGGTGAGCCTTCGGTGCTGCTGAGAAATTTATCCTCGTCCCACAGAAACAGTTCCGCCAGTTCGGCGTTGTCCAGGTTGTGCCGTGGCTTGAAATCGCTTTCCCCGGAGGGTCGGGCGAAGCGGTTCCACGGGCAGACGATCTGGCAGTCGTCGCAGCCGAATACGCGGTTGCCGATCAGTGGGCGCAGGTCTTCGGGGATGGCGTTTTTCAGCTCGATGGTCAGGTACGAGATGCAGCGCCGGGCGTCCAGCACATAGGGGCCGACGAAGGCGTTGGTCGGGCAGATGTCCAGGCACGCCGTGCAGCGCCCGCAATGTTCGCTGCTGTGCGGTTCGTCCACCGGCAGCGGCAGATCGACAAACAGTTCGCTCAAGAAGAAATAGCTGCCGGCCTTGCGGTTCAGCACCAGGGTATTTTTGCCGATCCAGCCCAGCCCGGCCTGCTCGGCGATGGCTTTTTCCAGCACCGGGGCGCTGTCGACGAAGGCGCGAAAACCGAACGGGCCGATCTCGGATTGAATCCTGTCAGCCAATTGCTGCACACGTTTACGGATCAATTTGTGGTAATCGCGGCCCAAGGCATAACGCGAAACGTAGGCTTTCTCCGGTTGCGCGAGCATTTGCGCCATTTGCGTGTCGCCGGGCAGGTAGTCCATGCGCAGCGAAACCACGCGTAACGTACCCGGAACCAGTTGCTCCGGATGCGAGCGTTTACTGCCGTGGGCGCCCATGTAATCCATTTCGCCGTGGTAGCCGGCGGCGAGCCAGCGCTCCAGGTGCTGCTCATGCTCGGCCAGGTCCAGACCGCTGATGCCGACTTGCTGGAAGCCCAGCTCGCGGCCCCAATCCTTGATCGATTGGGCGAGGGCGGGCAGATCTGTGGTGATGGCGGACATGAGGCGAGAGAAACCGGAGCTGAGGTGCGTATAATTCTGCCAGACATCGGAGCCCGAAGACGCATGCCGCACACGAAAGATCAATTACCCGACGCGCTGTATGGCGCCGCACAGGTGCGAGCACTCGATGCGCGGCTGATCGCTGCGGGTACGCCGGGCTTCGAATTGATGCAGCGCGCCGCGCACGCGACCTGGCGTGCACTGGTACGGCAATGGCCGTCGGCGAGCGAAATGACGGTGCTGGCCGGGCATGGCAACAACGCCGGTGATGGTTTTCTGATCGCCGCGCTGGCGCACCGGGCCGGGTGGGCGGTGCGGGTGCTGGCCGTCGGTGATCCGCAACGTTTGCAGGGCGATGCAGCACAGGCTTATGCGCAGGCCATCAACGATGGCGTCGCCGTGCAGGGTTGGACCTCGCAAAGCGAGCTGCGCGGGGTGATTGTCGATGCCTTGCTCGGCACCGGGCTGGCCGGCGATGTACGTGAGCCGTATGCCGCTGCAATCAAGGCGATCAATGCCAGTGGCCTGCCGGTGGTGGCGGTGGATATTCCTTCCGGATTGTCTGCCGATACTGGACATGTCCTCGGCGTTGCGGTTCACGCTGACCTTACCGTGACTTTCATCGGCTTGAAGCTCGGCCTGTTCACCGGGGCGGCGGCGGATCAGGTCGGGGCGTTGGTGTTTAACGATCTGCAAGCCGCCGCCGACATTTACCGTGACATTCCTGTCAGCGCTCTGCGTCTCTCGGCGGCTAATCTTCCACGATTGGCCCCGCGTGCGCCCGCTGTACACAAAGGGCGCTTCGGGCACTTGCTGCTGATCGGCGGCGATCAGGGTTTTGGCGGGGCGATTCTGCTCAGTAGCGAAACGGCCTTGCGCAGTGGCGCCGGGATGGTGTCGCTGGCAACCCGTGCGGAACATGTCCCGGCAGCACTGACGCGGATGCCGGAAGTCATGGTGCTCGGCACGTCGTCGGCCAATCAGTTGATGGGGCTGCTGGAAAAGGTTTCGGTGCTGGTGGTTGGTCCGGGACTCGGACAGGCGAGTTGGGGGCGGGCACTGTTGTCCGCTGCCGCCAATGCGCCGCTGCCACAGGTGTGGGACGCCGACGCATTGAATCTGCTGGCGAGCGGGTTTGTCAGCCTGCCTGAGGATTGCGTGATCACCCCGCATCCGGGCGAGGCGGCGCGCCTGTTAGGGATCAGCACTGCCGAGGTGCAGGCAGATCGTCCGGCCGCCGCGCGGGCGTTGAGCAAAAAATGCTCGGCCGTCGTCGTGCTCAAAGGCGCCGGCAGCTTGATCGCCCACCCCGATGGGCGTCTGGCGCTGTGTCATCAAGGCCATCCGGCCATGGCCACCGCCGGCCTGGGCGACGTACTCGCCGGCTTGACTGGCGCGTTGTTGGCCCAAGGCATGGATGGCTTCGATGCCGCGCGCCTGGCAGTCTGGCTGCACGCCAATGCCGGCGCGCAACAAGGTAAATTCGGCCGTGGACTGGCGGCCAGTGATCTGATTCCAGTCATTCGTCAGTTGTTGGAGGAGCATGCACCGTGTCTGAAGTAACCCTGTACCTGGCCGATGAACAGGCCATGAGCGACTTTGGCGCACGGATCGCCCGCATTACCCAGGGCCACGGCCTGATTTTCCTGGAAGGCAATTTGGGCATGGGCAAAACCACCCTGTCGCGGGGCATCATTCGTGGGTTGGGGCATGTCGGCGCGGTAAAAAGTCCGACCTTCACCTTGGTCGAACCCTACGAGATCGGTGATGTGCGCGCCTTCCACTTCGACCTGTATCGCCTGGTCGATCCGGAGGAGCTGGAGTTTCTCGGGATCCGCGACTATTTCGAAGACGATGCCCTGTGCCTGATCGAGTGGCCCGATAAAGGTGCAGGCTTTTTGCCAAAGCCTGACCTGACCATTACCATTAGCCCGCAAGACAGCGGGCGTTCGCTGAAAATTTTATCCCAGGGCTCGCGTGGCGAGGCCTGGTGTGCCGCTTTGGCATTGGAATCCAATTAAATGATGGGGTTAGGTATGCGCTTTCGCGCGTTGGTGGCTGCCGTTGGACTGATGTTGATGGCAGTAACCGTCAACGCTGTGGCCGAGACAAAGGTCAACAGCGTGCGCCTGTGGCGGGCGCCGGACAACACGCGACTGGTCTTCGACCTGAGCGGTCCGGTGCAGCACAGCGTCTTCACCCTGACCGCACCGGATCGGCTGGTGATCGACATCAATGGCGCCACCCTGGGGGCGCCGTTAAAGGTCTCGACTGCTAACACGCCGATCACCGCGATGCGCTCGGCCCAGCGCACGCCGACCGATCTGCGAGTGGTCATCGACCTGAAAAAAGCCGTCACCCCGAAAAGTTTCTCGCTGGCGCCGAACGCGCAATATGGCAACCGTCTGGTGGTCGACCTGTTCGACAACCCGGCCGATGCCGCGCCGCCGCCAGCCCCGACGCCATCCGTCGCCACCGTGCCGGCAGTGCCAGTAACGCCGTCGGAACCGGCGATCAAACTGCCACCGGCCCCGGCCGGCAAGCGCGACATCATTGTGGTGATCGACGCCGGTCACGGCGGCGAAGACCCGGGTGCGTCCGGCTCGCGCGGCCAGCGTGAGAAAGACGTGGTGCTGCAGATCGCCCGCGAGCTGCAGCGTCAGGTCAACGGCATGAAAGGTTTCCGCGCCGAGCTGACCCGTACCGGTGACTACTTCATCCCGTTGCGCGGCCGTACCGAAATTGCCCGCAAGAAGGGCGCTGACCTGTTCGTTTCGATCCATGCCGATGCCGCGCCGTCTGCGGCAGCCTTCGGTGCCTCGGTGTTTGCACTGTCTGATCGCGGCGCGACGTCGGAGACTGCCCGTTGGCTGGCCGACAGCGAAAACCGTTCTGACCTGATCGGTGGTGCCGGCAATGTCAGCCTCGACGACAAGGACCGCATGCTCGCCGGCGTGCTGCTTGACCTGTCGATGACCGCATCGCTGACTTCCAGCCTCAACGTCGGCCAGAAAGTCCTGACCAACATCGGTCGCGTGACTCCGTTGCACAAGCAGCGCGTGGAGCAGGCCGGGTTCATGGTGTTGAAGTCGCCGGACATCCCGTCGATCCTCGTCGAAACCGGATTCATCTCCAACGCCAACGAAGCGAACAAGCTCTCGGCTTCAAGCCACCAGCAGGCGCTGGCGCGTTCGATCAGCAGCGGCGTGCGCCAGTTCTTCCAGCAGAATCCGCCACCGGGCACCTACATCGCCTGGCTGCGCGACTCCGGCAAGATCGCCCAAGGCCCGCGCGATCACCGCGTGAGCCCGGGCGAGACGCTGGCGATGATCGCCGTGCGTTATCAGGTGTCCCCCGCGACGCTGCGCAGTGCCAACAACCTCAGTAGCGATGAGCTGAAGATCGGCCAGCACCTGACCATTCCCGGCACCGAACTGGCGTCCAAAGAATGAATCAGGTGTTGAACGCCGCACGCATCGAACTGCTCAGCCCGCGGCTGGCGAACCAGATCGCCGCCGGCGAGGTGGTCGAGCGCCCGGCTTCGGTGATCAAGGAGTTGCTGGAAAACAGTCTCGACTCCGGTGCCAAACGCATCGATGTCGATGTCGAGCAAGGAGGCGTCAAGCTGCTGCGGGTGCGTGACGATGGCAGCGGCATTTCCGCCGACGACCTGCCGCTGGCGCTGGCGCGTCACGCCACCAGCAAGATTCGCAATCTCGAAGATCTGGAGCAGGTGATGAGCCTGGGCTTCCGTGGTGAAGCACTGGCGTCGATCAGCTCCGTGGCGCGCCTGACCCTGACCTCGCGCACCCGCGACGCCGATCAGGCCTGGCAGGTCGAAACCGAAGGTCGCGACATGGCGCCTCGGGTGCAGCCGGCGGCGCATCCGGTCGGTACGTCGGTGGAAGTGCGCGATCTGTTCTTCAATACCCCGGCGCGGCGCAAGTTTCTCAAGACCGAAAAAACCGAATTCGATCACCTGCAAGAAGTGATCAAGCGACTGGCGCTGGCGCGTTTCGACGTGGCCTTCCATCTGCGCCACAACGGCAAGACCATCCTCAGCCTGCACGAGGCCCACGATGATGCAGCCCGCGCTCGGCGTGTGGCGGCGATCTGTGGTTCGGGCTTCCTCGAACAGGCGCTGCCGATCGAGATCGAGCGCAATGGCCTGCACTTGTGGGGCTGGGTCGGGTTGCCAACCTTCAACCGCAGCCAGGCGGACTTGCAGTATTTCTTCGTAAACGGCCGTGCGGTACGCGACAAACTGGTGGCCCACGCGGTGCGTCAGGCTTATCGCGATGTGCTGTTCAACGGTCGTCATCCGACCTTCGCGCTGTTTTTCGAAGTCGATCCGGCGGCGGTGGACGTCAACGTGCACCCGACCAAGCACGAAGTGCGCTTCCGTGACGGACGCATGGTGCATGACTTCCTTTACGGCACATTGCACCGCGCGTTGGGCGATGTGCGTCCGGAAGATCAGTTGGCCGGCTCTGTCACCACCGCTGTGGTCCGTCCAAGCGGCATCGAGGCCGGCGAGTTCGGCCCGCAGGGCGAAATGCGTCTGGCGGCCAACGCGCTGCTGGAACAGCCGCAGGCGCAACCGGCGTTCAATACTTCGTCGGGCGCCAGCGCTGGCGGCGCTTATCAATATCAGTACACGCCGCGTCCGCAGTCGGCTGTGCCGGCCGCCGAGGCACAAGCTGCTTACCGCGAGTTCTTCGCACCGCTGCCGGAAGCGAATGCCAACGCGCTGCCAGCCGGCCAGGAAGACATTCCGCCGCTCGGTTACGCGCTGGCGCAACTCAAGGGCATCTACATTCTCTCCGAGAATGCTCAGGGTTTGGTGCTGGTGGACATGCATGCCGCGCACGAGCGGATCATGTACGAACGCCTGAAAATCGCCATGGCCAGCGAAGGCCTCAGCGGCCAGCCGCTGCTGGTGCCGGAGTCGCTGGCGGTCAGTCAGCGTGAAGCCGATTGCGCTGAAGAACACGCTGCATGGTTCCAGAAACTGGGCTTCGAGCTGCAGCGTCTGGGCCCAGAAACATTGGCAATCCGCCAGATTCCGGCGCTGCTCAAGCAGGCCGAGGCCAATCGTCTGGTGGGTGACGTGCTGTCGGACCTGATGGAATACGGCACCAGCGACCGGATTCAGGCGCACCTGAACGAACTGCTCGGCACCATGGCCTGCCACGGCGCGATCCGTGCCAACCGGCGCCTGGCCCTGCCGGAAATGAACGGCCTGCTGCGCGACATGGAAAACACCGAACGCAGCGGTCAATGCAACCATGGCCGACCGACCTGGACCCAACTGGGCCTGGACGATCTGGACAAACTGTTCCTGCGCGGTCGTTGATGAGCCAGCTTCCTCCAGCGATTTTCCTGATGGGCCCGACCGCTGCGGGCAAGACCGACCTGGCCATCGAGCTGACCAAGGTGCTGCCGTGCGAGCTGATCAGCGTCGACTCGGCGCTGGTCTATCGCGGCATGGACATCGGCACCGCCAAGCCATCGAAAGAACTACTGGCCGAGTTTCCGCACCGGCTGATCGACATTCTCGATCCGGCCGAGGCCTATTCGGCTGCGGATTTCCGCCGCGATGCCCTGCAAGCCATGGCTGAAATCACCGCACGCGGGAAAATTCCGCTGCTGGTTGGCGGCACCATGCTCTATTACAAGGCGTTGGTTGATGGCCTGGCGGACATGCCGGCGGCGGATCCCGAGGTCCGTGCGCAGATCGAAGAAGAGGCTGCACGCCTTGGCTGGCAAGCCCTGCACGATCAGCTGGCGAGCATCGATCCGGTGTCGGCGGCACGCATTCATCCGAACGATCCGCAGCGCCTGAGTCGGGCGCTGGAGGTTTATCGGGTCAGCGGTCAGAGCATGACTGCCCTGCGTCAGCAACAATCTGCGCAAAGTACTGAAGCAGCCGCTTCGGGACGGCAACAATTGCCCTATACTGTCGCGAACTTGGCCATTGCTCCGGCAAATCGCCAGGTACTGCATGAGCGCATTAAACAAAGATTCACAAATATGCTGGAACAGGGGTTCATCGACGAGGTCGTAGCCCTGCGTAAAAGAAGTGACCTGCATTCCGGGTTGCCGTCTATACGTGCGGTAGGCTACCGCCAAGTCTGGGACTACCTGGATGGCAAGCTGTCGTTAGCTGAAATGCAGGAACGCGGCATCATTGCCACGCGTCAATTGGCCAAGCGCCAGTTCACCTGGCTGCGCAGCTGGGAAGAACTGCACTGGCTGGACAGTCTTGATTGCGACAATCTGCCACGCGCCTTGAAATACCTTGGGACCATCTCCATATTGAGCTGAGTCCTTGCAATTGCCGTCTATCCTTGGGGGTGTGGCGGCCAAAGCCATCTGAATTACCTATTTTTATTATTGAATCCTTAAAGGAGTGCGGCACATGTCAAAAGGGCATTCGCTACAAGACCCTTACTTGAATACTTTACGTAAAGAGAAAGTTGGGGTTTCCATCTACCTGGTCAACGGTATCAAACTGCAAGGCACGATCGAGTCGTTCGACCAGTTCGTTATCCTGCTGAAAAACACCGTCAGCCAGATGGTTTACAAACACGCTATCTCGACAGTCGTGCCAGTACGTCCAATTCGTCTGCCTAGCGCAACCGAATCCGATGCAGGTGACGCTGAGCCAGGTAACGCCTGATAGGAGTCTCCTTTGTTCTTTGAGCGCCACGGTGGTGGTGAGCGAGTCATCCTCGTTCACTTGGAAGGTCAGGCCCCTGAGGCGCGCGAAGATCCGCAGGAGTTTCAGGAATTGGCTAATTCGGCGGGCGCCGAGACCGTTGCGTTTTTTAACGTACCGCGTCATCGGCCAACCGCCAAATTCCTGATTGGCAGCGGCAAGGTCGAGGAATTACGCGACCTGGTCCATGCCGAAAAGGCCGATCTGGTGATTTTCAATCACATTCTCACGCCCAGTCAGGAACGTAACCTCGAACGTGTTTTCGAGTGTCGCGTGATCGACCGTACCGGCCTGATTCTCGATATCTTCGCCCAGCGCGCCCGTACCCATGAAGGCAAGCTCCAGGTAGAACTGGCCCAGCTTGATCACATGAGCACCCGCCTGGTTCGCGGCTGGACTCACCTTGAGCGTCAGGGTGGCGGTATCGGCATGCGTGGCCCGGGTGAAACCCAGCTCGAAACCGACCGGCGTCTGCTGCGGGTTCGTCTGCGTCAGATCAAGGGTCGTCTGGAAAAAGTGCGCAGCCAGCGCGAGCAATCGCGACGCGGCCGCTCCCGTGCGGATATCCCTACCGTGTCTCTGGTGGGCTATACCAACGCCGGCAAATCCACGCTGTTCAATAATGTGACCAAGTCCGAGGTATACGCGGCCGACCAATTGTTCGCCACGCTGGACCCGACCCTGCGCCGTCTGGAACTGGACGACCTGGGGCCGATCGTTCTGGCGGACACGGTAGGTTTCATTCGGCACTTGCCGCACAAGCTGGTCGAGGCATTTCGGTCTACGCTCGAAGAGTCGAGCAATTCCGACCTGCTGTTGCACGTGATCGATGCGGCCGAACCGGATCGCATGTTGCAGATCGAGCAGGTGATGGTGGTACTGGGCGAGATCGGAGCCCAGGACTTGCCGATCCTCGAGGTATACAACAAACTCGATTTGCTTGAAGGCGTTGAGCCACAGATCCAGCGCGATGCCGATGGCAAACCGCAGCGGGTCTGGCTGTCGGCGCGCGATGGCACGGGGCTGGAATTGCTTGAGCAAGCCATTGCCGAGTTGCTGGGCAGTGATTTGTTTGTGGGGACATTGCGCTTGCCGCAACGGTTCGCTCGACTGCGTGCGCAGTTCTTCGAACTTGGTGCGGTACAGAAAGAAGAGCATGACGAAGAAGGCATCTGCCTGCTGGCCGTTCGTTTGCCCCGTGTCGAGTTGAATCGACTGGTAAGCCGCGAAGGATTGCAGCCGATGGAATTCATCGAGCAACACACTTTGCAATAAAAGCCTGGCAAAGCGGTTGTGCCGCAACGGCAGGCATTCTGTAGCATTGGTCGGCGCGCCGTGGGTGCGTCTTTGCTTTATCAGATGGAGAGCGCTATGGCTTGGAATGAGCCGGGTGGCAACTCGAATAATCAGGATCCTTGGGGTGGCAAGCGCCGCAATAACGGCGACCGCAAGGGGCCACCGGATCTCGACGAGGCCTTCCGAAAGCTGCAGGAAAGCCTGAACGGGTTGTTCGGTGGTGGTAAGAAACGCGGTGGTGATGACGGCGGTGGTTCGGGCAGGAGTGGTGGCGGCTTCGGCGGTCTGCTCGGCATCGGCCTCGTGGTGCTGGCGGCTGTCTGGCTGTACAGCGCGGTCTATGTGGTCGACGAGCAGGAGCAAGCCGTGGTGCTGCGCTTCGGCAAGTACTACGAGACTGTCGGCCCCGGCCTGAACATCTACTTCCCGCCGATCGACAAGAAGTACATGGAGAACGTCACGCGTGAGCGTGCCTACACCAAGCAGGGCCAGATGCTGACCGAAGACGAGAACATCGTCGAAGTGCCGCTGACCGTGCAGTACAAGATCAGCAATCTGCAGGACTTCGTGCTGAACGTCGATCAGCCGGAAATCAGTCTGCAGCATGCGACCGACAGCGCCCTGCGCCACGTGGTGGGTTCGACCGCCATGGATCAGGTGCTGACCGAAGGTCGTGAATTGATGGCCAGCGAAATCAAGGAGCGTCTGCAACGTTTCCTCGATACCTATCGCACCGGTATCACCGTCACCCAGGTCAACGTACAGAGCGCAGCGGCACCGCGTGAAGTGCAGGAAGCCTTCGACGACGTGATCCGCGCCCGTGAAGACGAGCAGCGTTCGCGCAACCAGGCGGAAACCTACGCCAACGGCGTCGTGCCGGAAGCCCGTGGTCAGGCCCAGCGTATCCTCGAGGATGCCAACGGTTACCGCGACGAAACGGTTTCGCGCGCCAAGGGTGAGGCGGATCGCTTTACCAAACTGGTCGCCGAGTATCGCAAGGCCCCTGAAGTCACCCGCCAGCGTCTGTACCTGGACACCATGCAGGAAGTCTTCAGCAATACCAGCAAGGTACTCGTGACCGGCAACAAGAACGGCCAGAGCAACCTGCTTTACCTGCCGTTGGACAAAATGATCCAGAACAGTTCGGGCAGCAATGCACCGGTTACCGGTTCGGCTGCCGCCAGCAACAACACGGACGTCGCGCCGCATGTCACTGACCTGCCGCAGACACGTACAAGGGAGACCCGCTGATGAGCAATAAATCGCTGATCGCCCTGATCGTTGGCGTTGTCGTGGTGCTGGTGGGCTGGAACTGCTTCTATATCGTGGCTCAGACCGAGCGCGCGGTGCTGCTGCAATTCGGTCGTGTGGTTCAGGCCGATGTCCAGCCGGGCCTGCATGTGAAAGTGCCTTACGTTAACCAGGTGCGTAAATTCGACGCACGTCTGATGACGCTGGATGCACCGACACAGCGCTTCCTGACCCTGGAAAAGAAAGCCGTGATGGTCGATGCCTACGCCAAGTGGCGGGTGAAAGATGCTGAGCGCTTCTACACCGCGACTTCCGGCCTCAAGCAGATCGCCGACGAGCGTCTGTCCCGTCGTCTTGAATCCGGTCTGCGTGACCAGTTCGGCAAGCGCACTCTGCACGAAGTGGTGTCGGGTGAGCGTGATGCGCTGATGGCTGACATCACCGCGTCGCTGAACAAGATGGCGGAAAAAGAGCTGGGTATCGAAGTCGTCGATGTCCGGGTCAAGGCCATCGATCTGCCGAAAGAAGTGAACCGCAGCGTGTTCGAACGTATGAGCACCGAGCGTGAGCGTGAAGCTCGCGAGCACCGCGCCAAGGGTAACGAGCTGGCCGAAGGCATCCGTGCCGACGCCGATCGTCAACGCCGCGTGCTGCTGGCTGAAGCCTATCGTGAGTCCGAAGAGATTCGCGGTGATGGCGATGCCCAGGCCGCTGCGATCTACTCCAAGGCCTACGGCCAGGATCAGGAGTTCTACGGTTTCTACCGTAGCCTGCGTGCCTACCGTGAAAGCTTCGCGAACAAATCCGACGTCATGGTTCTCGACCCAAGCAGCGACTTCTTCCGTTACCTGGAAAAGTCCAAGCCTTGATACGACGTTGACCTGAATCATTCCGCCCGGCGGCTAAAACCTCGGGCGGGGTGATCCTTTGGGAAAACGTGTGTATGATGCGGCAGCCGGGAAATTCCCGGCTTTTTTGCGTCTGCACGTTTGATTGCTGTTTTTTGTTGCAGGCATCGGGTTGAATGGCCCGAGCGTTTTTCGAGGAAAGTGATGGGCGAAGCCGGTAACAGGCCTTTCGCCGCGTCGTTCATGCGCGTGCGTTTTGAATGGATCGGTCATTTTCTGCTTCACTCAAGGCTCGCCCGCAGGCTGGCCGCCCGGATCAAAGGGGAATGGCGTAATGGCAACGGTAGACCGCTGGCTGCTGCCAGATGGCATCGAAGAAGTACTGCCACCGGAAGCGGCGCGCATTGAAGTCGCGCGTCGTCAGGTGTTGGATCTGTTCCAGAGCTGGGGTTACGAGTTTGTCGTGACTCCCCATATCGAGTACCTGGAATCCCTGCTGACCGGTGCGGGCCAGGACCTGGATCTGCGTACCTTCAAGGTCATCGACCCGCAGTCGGGTCGGCAGATGGGGTTCCGTGCCGACATCACGCCGCAAGTGGCGCGCATCGATGCGCACACCCTGCGTCGCGAAGGCCCGAGCCGTCTGTGCTACGCCGGCAGCGTGCTGCATGCCCAGCCGCGTGCACTGTCGTCCTCGCGCAGCCCGATCCAGTTGGGTGCCGAGCTCTACGGCGATGCCAGCCCGAGCAGCGACGTTGAAGTGATCAGCCTGATGCTGGCCATGCTGCAACTGGCCGATGTGCCGGATGTGCACATGGACCTTGGCCATGTCGGCATCTACCGTGGTCTGGCGCGTGCCGCCGGTCTGTCCGGTGAAGTCGAGCAGCAGTTGTTCGATGCGTTGCAACGCAAGGCCATCGACGAGGTCATTACCTTGACCGAAGGCCTGCCGGCCGATCTGTCCGGCATGCTGCGGGCGCTGGTCGATCTGTGTGGCGGCCGTGAAGTACTGAGTGCGGCCCGTGAGCGTCTGGCCAATGCACCGGCGCCGGTGCTGGCGGCGCTGGAAGATTTGCTGGAGATCGCCGATCGTCTGGCGACGCGTTTCCCGGAGTTGCCGCTGTACTTCGACCTGGGCGAGCTGCGCGGCTACCACTACCACACGGGTGTGGTGTTCGCGGTGTTTGTCCCGGGCGTGGGCCAGTCCATCGCTCAGGGCGGTCGTTACGACGACATCGGCGCCGACTTCGGTCGTGCCCGTCCGGCGACCGGCTTCTCTACCGATTTGAAAACCCTGGTGACCCTGGGGCGTGCTGAGATCGAGCTACCGTCTGGCGGTATCTGGATGCCTGACAGTACGGATGCGGCACTCTGGCAGCAGGTTTGCCAGTTGCGCAGTGAGGGTCAGCGTGTCGTTCAGGCATTGCCTGGACAACCTTTGGCCGCCGCCCGTGATGCGGACTGCGACCGGCAATTGATTCAGCAGAACGGGCTTTGGCAAGTATCGCCACTGGCTTCTTGAGTTTTCCTGCCGGCCATCGCCGGCACCAAGTTTGCGCGAATGAGGACAAGTGTTATGGGTAAGAATGTCGTAGTCCTGGGCACCCAATGGGGTGATGAGGGCAAAGGCAAGATCGTTGATCTGCTGACCGAACATGCTGCCGCCGTAGTGCGCTACCAAGGTGGCCACAACGCTGGACACACCCTGGTGATCGACGGCGAGAAAACCGTCTTGCACCTGATCCCGTCGGGCGTGCTGCGCGAAGGCGTGCAGTGCCTGATCGGCAACGGCGTGGTGGTTGCACCTGACGCGCTGCTGCGTGAGATCACCAAGCTGGAAGAGAAAGGCGTACCGGTGCGCGAGCGCCTGCGTATCAGCCCGTCCTGCCCGCTGATCCTGTCCTTCCACGTGGCGCTGGACCAGGCCCGTGAAAAAGCCCGTGGCGAGCTGAAGATCGGTACCACCGGTCGCGGCATCGGCCCGGCTTACGAAGACAAGGTTGCCCGTCGTGGCCTGCGCGTGGGCGACCTGCTGAACATGCCGCGCTTCGAAGACAAGCTGCGTGAACTGGTGGATTACCACAACTTCATGCTGGTCGGTTACTACAAAGAGCCGGCCATCGAGTTCGAAAAGACCCTGGCCGAGTGCAAGGAATACGCCGAGCTGCTCAAGCCGCTGATGCTCGACGTGACTGCCGAGCTGCACGACCTGCGTCGCGCCGGCAAAGACATCATGTTCGAAGGCGCCCAAGGTTCGTTGCTCGACATCGACCACGGTACCTACCCGTACGTGACCAGCTCCAACACCACCGCCGGTGGCGTGGCGACCGGTTCGGGCGTTGGCCCGATGTTCCTCGACTACATCCTGGGCATCACCAAGGCTTACACCACTCGCGTCGGCTCGGGTCCATTCCCGACTGAGCTGTTCGACGACGTGGGTGCGCATCTGGCCAAGCAAGGTCACGAGTTCGGCGCTACCACCGGTCGTGCCCGTCGTTGCGGCTGGTTCGACGCCGTCATCCTGCGTCGCGCTATCGATGTGAACAGCATCTCGGGCATCTGCCTGACCAAGCTGGACGTACTCGATGGTCTGGAAACCATCAACATCTGCACCGGCTACAAGGACGCGCAAGGCAATGCCGTGGCGCCGACCGACGCTGACAGCTACGTGGGCCTGCAGCCTGTGTACGAAGAAGTGCCGGGCTGGACCGAATCGACCGTGGGTGCCAAAACCCTGGAAGAGCTGCCAGCTAACGCTCGTGCCTACATCAAACGCGTTGAAGAGTTGATCGGCGCGCCGATCGACATTATTTCGACGGGCCCGGATCGCAACGAAACCATCGTTCTGCGTCATCCGTTCGCTTGATAAGTCGTTGATGTAAAAAACAAAGGCCCCTTAATCGGGGCCTTTGTCGTTTATGCCTGTTGGACGGCATGACCTTTGCTGTAAATCTTCCTACAAGAGTGCCATCAAATTAATGGCGTCAGAAGTAGAGGGATTCACAGTGTCGGCCGTTCTCTCACTGTTACAAAGCCGTTTGTTGCGGCCCGTGTTCGTTACCCTTGGTATCGCCCTTTTGGTGCAAGTGCTGGTGGCAGTCGCCCTGACACGAAGCACGGTCACGGCGCTGGAAGCCGATCTCGGCGCTCGTCTGGGCGCTGACAGCCAAAAGCTCTCCGGCGAGCTGGAGCAGGCCGGGCGTGAAGTCACCTCAAGCCTCGATAACCTTTCCTCAAGTACCCGGCAGCGCCTGACCGCCGGCCTGTCTTCCCGTCTGAAGGAAGAGCAGGCGCAACTGCGTACGACACTGGAAAAAGATCTCAAGGACTCGGCCAATGACATGGCTCAGTTGCTCGCCTCGGTGGCGCCGCGCGCCATGTGGGACAGCGACGTGCCGACCCTGTCCGAATTTGCTCGTCGCGCCCAGCGCAATCCCAACGTGTTGTTCGTGGTTTACGACGATGCCACCGGACAGCACCTGACGCGTTATCTCAACCGCGAAAACCCGATCAACAAGGCCTTGCTGGAAAAGGGCCAGGGCGAACGCGCGCTGGATAAAGTGCTGGACGCGGCGAAAAACGATCCGTCGGTCTACTACCTCGAGGCCTCGATCAATCCCAACGGCGTGGAAATCGGCAAGGTGCTGATGGGCGTTTCGACGGCTTCGGTGGACACCGATCTGGCGGCGCTCGACCAGCGCTTCTCGGCGCTGATCGCCAGCAGTGATCAACTGGTGGGCGATAGCCTCAAGGGCGCCGCTGCCGATAGCGCGACGGCAATGCAGGCGCGCCTGCAGTCGGCGCAATCCACCGCGACCGAGATGAAAGCCAATACCCGCAGCACCGTGCAGGAAGCCGCCGCGACCTTGCGCTGGCGCATCGGCATGGGCCTGGCACTCGTCGGTTGCGGCGTGCTGCTGTTGCTGGCGGTGGTGCTGGGGCACCGAGTGGTCAATCGCTTGAAGATGCTCAATGCGGCGATGGACGATCTGGCGGCAGGCGAGGGCGATCTGACCAAGCGCGTGCAGATCAACAGCAAGGACGAGATTGGCGACATGGCCTCGGCGGTCAATCGCTTTGTGGATAAGTTGCAGCCGATCGTGCGCGAGGCGGGCGACGTGGCCCAGCGTACCGGTGTGGAAATCGGCGCCATGACCCTGCGCAATGCCGGTGCCGACGCAGCGGCCGGGATGCAGCGTGACGAAGTGGCGGAAAGCCTGCGCGCGCTGTCGCAAATGGCTGACGAGGCGCAATCGGAAAGCCATGCCATGCAGGCGGCGTTGAAGCAGGTGGTGGATATTCGCCAGGCCACCGATGAAAACACTCGTACCTCGGCGAAAGTCGGCAGCCTGATCGAGGCGCTGGCAGGGCAGGTTGATACCGGGGCGAAAGTCATCGAGCGACTGGCCCAGCAGAGCGAACAGATCGAAGTGGTGCTGACGGTGATTCATGGCATCGCCGAGCAGACTAACCTGCTGGCCTTGAATGCGGCGATCGAAGCGGCGCGGGCCGGTGAGACCGGGCGCGGTTTTGCCGTGGTCGCGGACGAGGTGCGCGCCTTGGCGAGCAAGACGCAAAGCTCTACTGGCGATATTCAAGCGCACATCGTCGCGTTGCAGCAGGGCGCGCGTGAAGCGGTCGAGGCGATCGGTCAGGCCGGGCGTCAGGCCAGCGAAGGCTTGCTAGTGTTGCGCGACAGCGCGCGGTTGCAGCAATCGGTGCAGGCTTCGGTTGAGCAGGTGCATGCGGCGATTGGTCTAGCGACCCAGGCAGCGGCGCATCAGGCGCAGGGCGCGCAGGCAGTGCGTGGGCGGGTCGAAACGATTCATGCGCAGGCCGAGAAAGCGGCGCAGGCGGTGGTGGAAACCACGGCCAGTGGCAAGGTACTGGATGGGCTGGCGGCGCAGCTGAAGGCCAGTCTGGGACAGTTCAGGGCCTGATGTTTCCCCCTTCGCGAGCAGGCTCGCTCCCGCATTTGATCGCCTCCTCTGGTGGGACTCGGTCAAACTGTGGGAGCGGGCTTGCTCGCGAAGGCGACTTCAGCGGCTCAGATACATCCGCGTCGTCAGCAGATACACCGGCAACCCCGACACCACAATCAACAACGCCGCATAGGGCGCTGCCGCCGCGAACTCGACATTTGCCGTATGCGCCCAGACCTCGGTCGCCAGCGTGTTCAGCCCGGTCGGACTCAGCAGCAGCGTCGCCGTCAATTCCTTCATCGCATCCAGAAACACCAGCGCAAACGCCGCACCCAGTGCCGGGAAGATGATCGGCAGGGTCACCCGGCAAAACGCGGTGAATGACGATGCCCCCAACGTGCGTGCCGCTTCTTCCAGCTGCGGCGCAGCCTTGTTCAGTGCCGTGCGAATCGGCGCCTGTGCCAATGGCAGGAACAGCAGCGCATAAGCGATCAGCAGCAATGCCGAGGTCTGGTACAGCGCCGGCACGTAGTGCAGGGCGAAATACACCAGCGTCAGCGCGATTACCAGGCCCGGCAAGGCGTGGAGCAGATACGGCAAGCGTTCGGCCCAAATCGCCAGTTGGCCCTTGTAACGCACCACCAGCAGCCCGACCGGCACCGCCAGCAGCAGGCACAGCGCTGCGCCACCCAGCGACAAGGCCAGCGAAGACAGCAGGGCTTCGGTGATCGCCGCGACCGGGAACGCTGCCGAAGAGCCGACCGCCAGCCAGTACGCGAGCATGCCCAGCGGAATCCCGCTGCCGACAATCGCCAGCAACAGGCAATACAACTGACCGGCAACCGCCCACCGCCCCAGGCGTACTTGTTCAGCCTGCCGCGCTGCGCCCTGGCCGGTGCGCACATGGCGCCCTTTACCGCGCACCCGCAGCTCCAGCCACAGCAGCATCAGACACAGCGCGAGCAGCACCGCCGAAAGCATCGCTGCATTGGCGTTGCTGAATTCCAGTTCGAATTGCTGGTAGATCGCGGTGGTGAAAGTTTGCAGGCCGATGATCGACAGCGCGCCGAACTCGACCAGCATGTGCAGGGCAATCAGCAGCGAACCGGCCAGCAGCGATGGCCAGAGCAGCGGCAGGGTGACGCGGAAAAACACGCCCCAGCGGTTCTGTCCCAAGGTGCGAGCCGATTCTTCAAGGGACGGATCAAGGTTGCGCAGGGTTGCCGCGACCGGCAGAAAGATCAACGGATACTTCGACAGGCTCATCACCAGAATCGCCCCGCCGAGGCCTTCGAACTGTGCGCTCAACGATACCCAGGTAAAGCTGCTGACGAACGCCGGCACCGCGAACGGCAGGCACAGAATCACGCCCCACAGGCGTCGTCCCGGCAGATTGCTGCGCTCCAGCAACCACGCCAGTGACAGGCCGATCACACCGCAAGCCAGCGTCACGCCAACCATCAATGCCAAGGTGTTGCGCAGCAGACCGAAAACGTACGGGCGCCACAACAAGTGCAGCGCCTCAGCCCAGCCGGCTTGCCAGGCTTTCAGGCCGACGTAGGCCAGTGGCAACAGGCTCATGACCACCAGCAATAACACCGGCAGCACCAGCCAGATCGACGGCCGCTTGCGTCGTGGTACGAAACCCCCGCGCGCGGCGGGGGCGGATAACGATGTGGCCATCAGTTCAGGCCAACTTCACGTTCCAGGTCCAGCGCTTCTTCGGCGTTGCCCAGGTCGGCCGGGGTCACGTTCGGGGCTTCTAATTCGCTGAACGGCTTGAGTCCGCGATCTGATTGCATGCCTTTGTGCAGCGGATATTCGGCGGTGGTCTGAGTGATCACGCGCTGACCTTCTTCGCTCGCCATGTAGGCCAGGAATTGCTGAGCTTCTTTTGGGTGTTTGCTGGATTTCAGCACGGCAGCGCTGGAAACCGTGATCAGTCCGCCGACGTCGCCACCGGTGAAGTAATGCAGTTTCGAGTCGAGTTTGCCTTTCTCGCGCTGCAGAGCGAACCAGTAGTAGTTGTTCACCAGCACGGTGGCGACTTCGCCGTTTTCCACGGCCTTGAGCGCGACCATGTTGTTGCTGTAGGTTTTACCGAAAGCGCGCAGCCCGGTCAGCCATTCCTCAGCGGCGTCGCGACCGTGCATCTTGATGATCGCCACGGCCTGTTCCTGGAAGGCGCCGCTGGTCGGGACGAATCCGACTTTGCCTTGCCACTTCGGATCGGAAAATTCCATCACCGACTTCGGCAAATCTTTCTCATCGACCAGTTTCGGGTTGTAGGCAACTACGCGAACCCGCGCGGTGACACCGATCCAGGTGCCGTTGCCGGCGACGTATTGCTTGGGCAGCACGGCCAGCGTGGCGTCGTCAGTCTTGGCCAGCAGGCCTTGTTCGCCGAGGTTGTTCAGCGGCGGAGATTCTTCGGTGTAGATCACGTCGGCGGGGGAGCGGTCGCCTTCTTCGATGACCTGGCTGGCGAGCTGGTTGCTGCTGCCCTTGCGTACGTTGACGTGAATGCCGGTCTTGGCCTCGAAAGCTTTGGCGATCGCATCGCCGACTTCCTTGTGTTGACCGTTGTAGAGCGTCAGGGAAACCGCATCGGCTGCCTGGGTGAGGGGAGTGGCGAGTGCCAGGCCGAGCAGGGTGAAGGTCAAGCCGCGGCGCAGGGTATTTCGAAACATCATTCGCAGGGTTCCTCACTGTCGCATTGCAAAAACTTGCAACAATGATAAACGATATTGTTTCTCAAGTGCGCCTTGCGACGAGGGCGGAGGTTTGCTAGAGCATGATCTGGTGATCACGTGTGGCGAGGGAGCTGCAGGTTTTCAAACGCCAGAAACGCAAAAACCCGCTTTCGCGGGTTTTCGGGAAACTCAACGTCGTAACCTTGAGTTTGAATTGGTGCCCAGAAGAAGACTCGAACTTCCACGACCGTAAGGTCACCAGCACCTGAAGCTGGCGTGTCTACCAATTTCACCATCTGGGCATTCATCGCGAGCGTTGCCGCTGTTGATGTGGCGCACTATACGGAGCGCTTTTTGATCTGTAAACCCCTGATTTAATTTTAATTAATCAGTTTTAACAAACCCGTTCCTTAGAATGCAAAAAACCCGCTTTCGCGGGTTTTGTGTGAGCCTTGAAACTGATCTAGTCTCAAACTCGAAATTGGTGCCCAGGAGAAGACTCGAACTTCCACGACCGTAAGGTCACCAGCACCTGAAGCTGGCGTGTCTACCAATTTCACCACCTGGGCATCTCGTCAACGTGTGTACGTCGTCGATGGCGCGCACTATACGGAGCGCCTTTTTAACTGTAAACCCCTGTCAGCAAAAAAAATGATTTTTTTTACCAGCGGTGTTCAAAAGCGCTTTCAGGCGTCGATACAAGGCTCCAGAAGGGCCTTATATAGTCGGAAATTTCCCGTTTGATGGCGCCTATGCCAAACTAACCCGCATATAGACAAGGTGAAAACTCTCTAATGGCCGATTGGCAGTCCCTCGATCCCGAGGCCGCTCGTGAAGCGGAAAAATATGAAAACCCTATTCCCAGCCGCGAACTGATCCTGGCGCATCTCGCCGATCGGGGTTCGCCTGCTGCCCGCGAGCAACTGGTCGAAGAGTTTGGTCTGACCACAGAAGACCAGATCGAAGCCCTGCGCCGCCGCCTGCGCGCCATGGAGCGCGACGCTCAATTGATCTACACCCGCCGGGGCACCTATGCGCCGGTGGACAAGCTCGACCTGATCCTCGGCCGCATCAGCGGTCACCGTGACGGTTTCGGCTTCCTGGTGCCGGACGACGGCAGCGATGACCTGTTCATGAGCCCGGCGCAGATGCGTCTGGTGTTCGATGGTGACCGCGCGCTGGCCCGTGTTTCCGGTCTTGATCGTCGCGGGCGCCGTGAAGGCGTGATCGTCGAAGTGGTGTCCCGTGCCCACGAAACGATCGTCGGTCGCTACTTCGAAGAGGGCGGTATCGGTTTCGTTGTTGCCGACAACCCGAAGATCCAGCAGGAAGTGCTGGTTACGCCAGGCCGCAACGCCAACGCGCAGATCGGTCAGTTCGTCGAGGTGAAAATCACCCACTGGCCGACGCCGCGCTTCCAGCCGCAAGGCGATGTGGTCGAAGTGGTCGGCAACTACATGGCGCCGGGCATGGAAATCGATGTCGCGCTGCGTACCTACGACATTCCGCACGTCTGGCCTGAAGCGGTGCTCAAAGAAGCCGCCAAGCTCAAGCCGGAAGTCGAAGAGAAAGACAAAGAGAAGCGTGTCGACCTGCGCCATCTGCCGTTCGTCACCATCGACGGCGAAGATGCCCGCGACTTCGACGACGCGGTCTACTGCGAAGCCAAACCGGGCAAACTGCGTCTGTTCTCCGGTGGCTGGAAGTTGTACGTGGCGATTGCCGACGTCTCCAGCTACGTGAAGATCGGTTCGGCGCTGGACAACGAGGCCCAGGTGCGCGGCAACTCGGTGTATTTCCCCGAGCGCGTGGTGCCGATGCTGCCGGAGCAGCTGTCCAACGGCCTGTGCTCGCTGAACCCGCACGTCGATCGTCTGGCCATGGTTTGCGAGATGACCATCTCCAAGTCCGGCGAAATGACCGACTACTGCTTCTATGAAGCGGTGATCCATTCCCACGCCCGCCTGACCTACAACAAGGTCAGCGCGATGCTGGAAACCCCGAAAGCCACCGAAGCGCGCAAGCTTCGCGGCGAATACACCGACGTGGTGCCGCACCTCAAGCAGCTCTATGCGCTGTACAAAGTGTTGCTGGCTGCCCGTCACGTGCGTGGCGCGATCGATTTCGAAACCCAGGAAACCCGGATCATCTTCGGTTCCGAGCGCAAGATTGCCGAAATCCGTCCGACCACCCGCAACGATGCGCACAAGCTGATCGAGGAATGCATGCTGGCGGCCAACGTGGCCACCGCCGAATTCCTCAAGAAGCACGAAATCCCCGCGCTGTACCGTGTCCACGACGGCCCGCCACCGGAGCGTCTGGAAAAACTGCGCGCCTTCCTCGGCGAGCTCGGCCTGTCCCTGCACAAAGGCAAGGATGGCCCGTCGCCAAAGGACTATCAGGCCCTGTTGGCGAGCATCAAGGATCGTCCGGATTTCCATCTGATTCAGACCGTGATGCTGCGCTCCCTGAGTCAGGCGGTGTACAGCGCCCAGAACGAAGGCCACTTCGGCCTGAATTACGAAGCCTATACCCACTTCACCTCTCCGATCCGTCGTTACCCGGACCTGCTCACGCACCGCGCCATCCGCAGCGTGATCCATTCGAAACAGGACACTCCGCACGTTCGTCGTGCCGGGGCGATGACCATTCCGAAGGCGCGCATCTATCCCTACGACGAAGCGGCGCTGGAGCAACTCGGCGAGCAGTGCTCGATGAGCGAGCGCCGTGCCGACGAAGCCACTCGCGACGTGGTGAACTGGCTCAAGTGCGAGTTCATGAAGGATCGCGTCGGCGAATCGTTCCCGGGTGTGATCACCGCCGTGACCGGTTTTGGCCTGTTCGTCGAGCTGACCGATATCTACGTCGAAGGCCTGGTGCACGTTACCGCGCTGCCGGGCGACTACTACCACTTCGACCCTGTGCATCACCGCTTGGCGGGCGAGCGCACCGGTCGCAGCTTCCGTCTCGGCGATACCGTTGAAGTGCGCGTGATGCGCGTCGACCTCGACGAGCGCAAGATCGACTTCGAGATGGCAGAAAAAACCATCAGCGCGCCGATCGGTCGCAAGAAACGTGGCGCCGATACCGCAGCACCTGCGAGCAAGGCTGTGGAAGACAAGGCTCCGGCGAAAACCGCCAGCCGTCGTCCGGCCAAGGAAAAAGCCGTCGAGGCCTATCGCCCGAGCGATGCCGTGGCGAAAAACGCCGAGCTGCGCAAAAGCCGTGAATTGAAGAAGGCCTTGCTGGCCGAAGCCAAAAGCGGTGGTAAAGCGGCGTCTGGGGGAAAGACCGGACGGTCGGCGCCTGAGAAGGCCGTCGGCGGCAAGCCAGCCAAACCGAGCAAACACCGTAAAGGCCCGCCGAAAGCGGGTTCGGCTCCAGCCAAAAGTGGCGGGTCGCGTAAACCGAAGGCGAAGTCATGAGTCAGTTGGAAAAAATCTACGGCGTTCACGCGGTAGAAGCGTTGCTGCGTCACCACCCGAAACGCGTCAAGCAGATCTGGCTGGCTGAAAGCCGCAACGATCCGCGCGTGCAGACCCTGATCGAACTGGCCAATGAAAATCGTGTGCAGGTCGGCCAGGCCGAGCGCCGCGAAATGGACGCCTGGGTTGAAGGCGTGCACCAGGGCGTGGTGGCGGACGTCAGTCCGAGCCAGGTCTGGGGCGAGGCGATGCTCGATGAGCTGCTCGACCGTACCGAAGGCGCACCGCTGTTGCTGGTGCTCGACGGCGTGACCGACCCGCACAACCTCGGCGCCTGCCTGCGTTCGGCGGATGCTGCCGGCGCGCTGGCGGTGATCGTGCCCAAGGACAAGTCGGCAACCTTGACGCCGGTGGTGCGTAAAGTGGCCTGCGGCGCGGCGGAAGTGATTCCGCTGGTGGCGGTGACCAACCTGGCGCGCACTCTGGAAAAGCTTCAGCAGCGCGGTCTGTGGGTGGTCGGCACGGCGGGTGAGGCCGAGGTCAGCATTTATGACCAGGACCTGACCGGCCCGACCATCCTGATCATGGGCGCCGAAGGCAAAGGCATGCGTCGCCTGACTCGCGAGCACTGCGACTATCTGGTGAACCTGCCGATGGCCGGCAGCGTCAGCAGTCTCAACGTGTCCGTGGCCACCGGTGTGTGCCTGTTCGAAGCACAGCGTCAACGCGGCGCCAAGGCCAAAGTTGCCGCGAAGAAGTAGTCTTGAGCTGAAATCGGTTCAAATGTGGGAGCGAGCCTGCTCGCGAAAGGGGTGTGTCAGCTGACAATAATGTTGCCTGATATATCGCATTCGCGAGCAGGCTCGCTCCCACAGTGTTTTGTGTCAGGTCGAAGATCGGTGATTGTTCAAATAATCACCAATTGCCTTGCACCTCAGCAGTCCCTTCTCTACAATTGCGCCCCTTGCTGTGACGGCAGGCACGCATGTGCCCCGCGCCAGCAAGTCCATAAGTGTCATTCACTCCTTGTCTGACCGTTTTTGAGCGGCAGGCTACAACCCGTAAGGAGCATTCATGCGTCATTACGAAATCATCTTTCTGGTCCACCCTGACCAGAGCGAGCAAGTCGGCGGCATGGTTGAGCGTTACACCAAGCTGATCGAAGAAGACGGCGGCAAAATCCACCGTCTGGAAGACTGGGGCCGTCGTCAACTGGCCTACGCAATCAACAATGTTCACAAGGCTCACTACGTGATGCTGAACGTTGAGTGCACTGGCAAGGCCCTGGCCGAGCTGGAAGACAACTTCCGCTACAACGATGCTGTGATCCGTAACCTGGTCATCCGTCGCGACGAAGCCGTTACCGGCCAGTCCGAGATGCTCAAGGCTGAAGAAAACCGCAGTGAGCGCCGTGAGCGTCGCGACCGTCCTGAGCACTCCGACGCTGATGGCGTTGAGGGTGATGACAGCGACAACAGCGATAACGCTGACGAGTAATCCACGGACCTTTTAAGGAGCCTATCAAATGGCACGTTTCTTCCGTCGTCGTAAATTCTGCCGCTTCACCGCTGAAGACGTGAAAGAGATCGATTACAAAGATCTCAACACTCTGAAAGCCTACGTATCCGAGACCGGCAAAATCGTTCCAAGCCGCATCACCGGTACCAAAGCTCGTTATCAGCGTCAGCTGGCCACCGCTATCAAGCGCGCCCGCTTCCTGGCCCTGCTGGCCTACACCGACAGCCACGGCCGCTGAGACCGGGCAGTCGACAAGTAGCAAAGGATTGAATGCATGCGTGCCTTAGCTGAGTTCATCATGCGAGGCCGTATGCAGGCCACTCTCGTGGTGGCCGGATGTGCAACATTGCCGTTGTTGTATTGGTTGGGTGCTGCCGCCGGGAGCCTGGTGCTTCTGCGGCGCGGACTGACGGACGCCCTGGGTGTTCTGTCTCTGGGGCTGCTGCCGGCTTTGGTCTGGTGGCTGTATGCCGATGATCCACGGGCACTTCTGGTGCTGCTGGGGTCTTCGGGGCTTGCGTTGGTATTGCGCGCAAGTGAGTCCTGGGTTCGCACGCTGCTGGTCAGCGTAGTGATTGGAGTGGTGTTTTCAGTGGTGCTCGGGGCAGCGTTTGCGGCCCAGATCGAGATGCTCGCGCAGGCCTTGATAAAGGTCATGCCGGCGCTTCTTGGTGAAACCTACAAGCAATTGTCGGTCGATGAGCAAGCGCGTTTCGCGTCCCTGATTGCACCGGTCCTGACCGGACTGATTGCGGCTCTGTTGCAGATCGTCAGCGTGCTGAGCCTGATTGTCGGGCGGCATTGGCAGGCGTTGTTGTACAACCCGGGTGGTTTTGGTCGCGAGTTTCGCGCCATCCGGATCCCGCTGGGGCCGGCGATGTTGCTGCTGGCGTTGATGCTTCTGGGCCCGAATCTCGGTGCACAGATGGCCATGTTGACGCCGTTGTGCAGTGTACCGCTGGTGTTCGCCGGACTCGCCCTGATTCACGGGCTGGTCGGGCAGAAGCGACTGGCCGGTTTCTGGCTGGTGGGGTTGTACGTCACGCTGCTGTTGTTCATGCAGCTGCTCTATCCGTTGCTCGTGGTTCTGGCCATTGTCGACAGCCTGATTGATTTTCGCGGTCGTCACGTGTCGAAAGACACCGATAACGCGAACGGTGAAGGTTAAAAGTTAAGAGGATTTCCACATGCAACTGATCCTTCTGGAAAAAATCGCCAACCTGGGCAACCTGGGCGACAAAGTAAACGTTAAGGCCGGTTACGGCCGTAACTACCTGCTGCCTTTCGGCAAGGCTACCGCTGCGACCGCTGCCAACCTGGCTGCGTTCGAAGAGCGTCGTGCCGAGCTGGAAAAAGCCGCCGCAGACCGTAAAGCATCGGCTGAAAGCCGTGCTGCCCAACTGGCCGAGCTGGAAGTGACCATCACTGCCACCGCTGGCGACGAAGGCAAGCTGTTCGGTTCGATCGGTACTCACGACATCGCTGACGCACTGACCGCCTCCGGCGTTGAAGTGCAGAAGAGCGAAGTTCGTCTGCCGAACGGCACCATCCGCAACGTGGGTGAATTCGACGTGGCTGTGCACCTGCACGCTGAAGTTGAAGCCACCGTACGCGTTGTCGTGGTAGCAGCTTAAGCAATACTTGTCGGCTGGCACCCTCGGGTGCTTGCCGGTAACATCGGGCACGATCCTGTTTACAGGTCGTGCCCTTTGTCTTTCTGGTACTCCCGTTTTCAAACCTGACTCCAAGTGGCCATGAACGAAATCACCGCTCCCGAGCAATACGATCTGCAAACCGCTGCCCTGAAGGTGCCGCCGCATTCCATCGAGGCCGAACAGGCCGTACTCGGTGGTCTGATGCTGGACAACAACGCCTGGGAACGCGTGCTCGATCAAGTCTCCGACGGCGATTTCTACCGACATGACCACCGTCTGATCTTCCGTGCGATCGCCAAACTGGCCGATCAGAACATGCCGATCGACGTTGTGACCCTTGCAGAGCAACTGGACAAGGAAGGTCAGACGTCCCAGGTCGGCGGCCTCGGTTACCTCGGCGAACTGGCGAAAAACACGCCGTCCGTCGCCAACATCAAGGCCTATGCGCAGATCGTTCGTCAGCGGGCGACGTTGCGTCAGTTGATCGGTATCAGCACCGAAATTGCCGACGCCGCCTTCAACCCTGAAGGCCGTACAGCCGAAGAGATCCTCGACGAAGCCGAACGGCAGATCTTCCAGATCGCCGAGGCGCGGCCGAAGACCGGCGGCCCGGTGGGGGTCAACGAACTGTTGACCAAGGCCATCGATCGCATTGACACCTTGTTCAACACCGCCGACGCAATCACCGGTCTGTCCACCGGTTATACCGACCTCGACGAGAAGACCAGCGGTCTGCAGCCGTCCGACCTGATCATCGTCGCCGGCCGTCCGTCGATGGGTAAAACCACCTTCGCGATGAACCTGGTGGAAAACGCCGTACTGCGCAGCGACAAGGCGGTGCTGGTGTACTCCCTCGAGATGCCAGGCGAATCGCTGATCATGCGTATGCTTTCGTCCCTCGGTCGTATCGACCAGACCAAGGTGCGTTCCGGCCAGCTCGAAGACGACGACTGGCCGCGCCTGACCTCGGCGGTCAACCTGCTCAACGACCGCAAGCTGTTCATCGATGACACCGCCGGCATCAGCCCGTCGGAAATGCGTGCGCGGACCCGGCGTCTGGTGCGCGAGCACGGCGACATCGGCCTGATCATGATCGACTACCTGCAGTTGATGCAGATTCCGGGTTCCAGCGGTGATAACCGGACCAACGAGATTTCCGAGATCTCGCGATCCCTGAAAGCCCTGGCCAAGGAATTCAACTGCCCGGTGGTGGCGCTGTCGCAGCTCAACCGTTCCCTGGAACAACGTCCCAACAAGCGTCCGGTGAACTCCGACTTGCGGGAATCCGGAGCGATCGAGCAGGACGCCGACGTCATCATGTTCGTGTACCGGGACGAGGTGTATCACCCGGAAACCGAACACAAGGGCATCGCCGAAATCATCATCGGCAAGCAGCGGAACGGCCCGATCGGCTTTATCCGCCTGGCCTTTATCGGTAAGTACACCCGCTTCGAAAACCTTGCGCCGGGCAGTTACAACTTCGACGATGACGAGTAAATGCTTCATCGTTTGAACTGACGCCTTCGCGAGCAAGCCCGCTCCCACACTTGGAATGCATTCAAATGTGGGAGCGGGCTTGCTCGCGAATGAGCATGGCGCAATTTCCGACCACAGCCGTCGGAATTGGTCAAAATTTGTGCTATATTCCGCGCCCGCGAAATTCAATGAAAGCCAACACCGGTTATCGACATGCAAGCAGCCAAGCCGTTATTTGACTATCCGAAGTACTGGGCCGAATGTTTCGGGCCAGCGCCATTCCTGCCGATGAGCAGGGAGGAGATGGATCAGCTCGGCTGGGATTCCTGCGACATCATCATCGTCACTGGTGATGCCTACGTCGATCACCCGTCGTTCGGCATGGCGATCATCGGCCGGCTGCTGGAGTCCCAGGGCTTCCGCGTCGGGATCATCGCCCAGCCGAACTGGCAGTCCAAAGACGACTTCATGAAGCTCGGCGAGCCGAACCTGTTCTTCGGCGTCGCGGCCGGCAACATGGACTCGATGATCAACCGCTACACCGCGGACAAGAAAATCCGTTCCGACGACGCCTACACCCCGGGTGGCATGGCGGGCAAACGTCCGGATCGCGCGAGCCTGGTCTACAGCCAGCGCTGCAAGGAAGCCTACAAACATGTGCCGATCGTCCTGGGCGGCATCGAAGCTTCCCTGCGCCGCATCGCCCACTACGACTACTGGCAGGATCGTGTACGCAACTCGATCCTGATCGACGCCAGTGCCGACATTCTGCTGTACGGCAACGCCGAGCGCGCCATCGTCGAAGTGGCCCAGCGTTTGTCCTACGGGCACAAGATCGAAGATATCACCGACGTGCGCGGCACCGCGTTCATCCGTCGTGACACGCCGCAGGGCTGGTACGAAGTCGACTCCACGCGTATCGACCGTCCGGGCAAGGTCGACAAGATCATCAACCCGTACGTCAACACCCAGGACACCCAGGCTTGCGCCATCGAGCAAGAGAAGGGCCCGGTGGATGATCCCGAGGAAGCCAAGGTCGTACAGATCCTGGCCAGCCCGCGCATGACTCGCGACAAGACCGTGATCCGCCTGCCGTCGATGGAAAAGGTGCGTAACGACCCGGTCCTGTACGCCCACGCCAACCGCGTGCTGCACCTGGAAACCAACCCAGGCAACGCCCGCGCGCTGGTGCAGAAACATGGCGAGATCGACGTCTGGTTCAATCCGCCGCCGATTCCGATGACCACTGAAGAAATGGACTACGTGTTCGGCATGCCTTACGCCCGGGTTCCGCACCCGGCGTACGGCAAGGAGAAGATTCCGGCCTACGACATGATCCGTTTCTCGGTGAACATCATGCGTGGCTGCTTCGGCGGCTGCACCTTCTGCTCGATCACCGAGCACGAAGGCCGGATCATCCAGAACCGTTCCGAAGAGTCGATCATTCGCGAGATCGAAGAGATCCGCGACAAGGTTCCGGGCTTCACCGGTGTCATCTCCGACCTTGGCGGCCCGACCGCAAACATGTACCGCATCGCCTGCAAGAGCCCGGAAATCGAATCCGCGTGCCGCAAGCCGTCCTGCGTGTTCCCGGGCATCTGCCCGAACCTGAACACCGACCACTCGTCGTTGATTCAGCTATACCGCAGTGCCCGCGCCTTGCCGGGTGTGAAGAAGATCCTGATCGCCTCCGGCCTGCGTTACGACCTCGCGGTCGAGTCGCCGGAGTACGTCAAAGAGCTGGTGACCCACCACGTCGGCGGTTACCTGAAGATCGCCCCGGAACACACCGAGGAAGGTCCGCTCAACCAGATGATGAAACCGGGCATTGGCAGCTATGACAAGTTCAAGCGCATGTTCGAGAAGTACACCAAGGAAGCAGGCAAAGAGCAGTACCTGATCCCGTACTTCATCGCCGCGCACCCGGGCACCACCGACGAAGACATGATGAACCTGGCGCTGTGGCTCAAGGGCAACGGTTTCCGTGCCGACCAGGTGCAGGCGTTCTACCCGTCGCCGATGGCCACCGCCACCGCGATGTACCACTCGGGCAAAAACCCGCTGCGCAAGGTCACCTACAAGAGCGACGGCGTGACCATCGTCAAGAGCGAAGAGCAGCGCCGCCTGCACAAGGCGTTCTTGCGTTATCACGACCCGAAAGGCTGGCCGATGCTGCGCGAAGCGTTGATTCGCATGGGCCGTGGTGATCTGATCGGTCCGGGCAAGGATCAGTTGATTCCGCTGCACCAACCGGCCACCGACAGCTACCAGAGCGCCCGTCGCAAGAACTCGACGCCGGCCGGCAGCCACAAGGTCGCGAAAGAGAAAACCACCAAGATTCTCACCCAGCACAACGGCCTGCCGCCGCGTGCCAGCGACGGTGGCAATCCTTGGGACAAGCGTGAACAAGCCAAGGCTGCGGCGTTCGCCCGCAACCAGCAGGCGGCCAAGGAACGCAAGGAAGCGGCCAAGGGCAAGGGGCCGAAACCGGCTCGCAAGCCAGTCGTTCCGCGCTAAGTCGCTTTTTGTTTCAACAGAACGCCAACCTTCGGGTTGGCGTTTTGCATTTCAGGGCTCAGGAAGTGCGCTGAATCGACTGGCCCCTTCGCGAGCAAGCCCGCTCCCACAGTTGGAATGCGGTCTCCTGTGGGAGCGGGCTTGCTCGCGAAGGCGTCATCTCAGGCGCCGCATCTACCACTGCCGCCACATTTAGGCGCAACTTCCTCGAACCATTTCCCCGCATCGCCCGATTTTGGTGCTGTACTGCCCTGAGCATTCCGGGAAAGCGCCCAAGCCCCTGCATGGCATAAGTCTTGCGCGCTTTCGAATACGCTTAGGCTCGCAGGAGGCACGCCGTGTCGATTCATGTCGCATTGCATCACGTCACGCATTACCGCTACGACCGCGCTGTCGAACTCGGCCCGCAGATCGTACGCCTGCGTCCGGCCGCCCACAGCCGCACGCGGATTCTCTCGTATGCGCTGAAGGTCTCGCCCGAGCAGCATTTCATCAACTGGCAGCAAGACCCGCAGGGCAACTACCTCGCGCGTCTGGTATTCCCCGAGAAAACCGACGAGTTGCGCATCGAGGTCGACCTGCTGGCCGAGATGGCGGTGTTCAATCCGTTCGACTTCTTCCTCGAACCCTACGCCGAGAAAATCCCCTTCACCTACGCGGCCGATGAGCGCAAAGAGCTGGCGCCGTACCTCGAAACCTTGCCGCTGACCCCGGCATTCAAAGCCTATCTGGACGGGATCGACCGTACGCCGCTGCCCGCCGTGGATTTCCTGGTGATGCTCAATCAGCGCCTCAGCGAAGACATCCGCTACCTGATCCGCATGGAACCGGGCGTGCAAACCCCGGAACACACCCTCGAACATGCCTCCGGCTCCTGCCGCGACTCGGCGTGGCTGCTGGTGCAACTGCTGCGCAACCTCGGGTTGGCCGCGCGGTTTGTCTCCGGTTACCTGATTCAACTGACTGCCGACGTGAAGAGCCTCGACGGCCCATCCGGCACCGAGGTGGATTTCACCGACCTGCACGCCTGGTGCGAGGTGTACTTGCCAGGCGCAGGCTGGATCGGTCTGGATGCTACGTCCGGATTGTTCGCCGGCGAAGGGCATATCCCGCTGGCCTGCAGCCCCGATCCATCCTCGGCGGCACCGATCAGTGGTCTGGTCGAGCCGTGCGAATGCCAGTTCAGCCACGAAATGTCGGTGGAGCGGATCTGGGAAGCGCCACGGGTGACCAAGCCCTACACCGATGAGCAGTGGCTGGCGATTCAGGCGCTGGGCCGGCAGATCGATGCCGACCTGCTGGAAGGCGATGTGCGCCTGACCATGGGCGGCGAGCCGACCTTCGTCTCCATCGACGATCCGGACGGCGCCGAGTGGAACACCGCCGCGCTGGGCCCGGACAAGCGCCGCCTCTCCGCCGAACTGTTCCAGCGCATGCGCCAGCACTATGCGCCGAAAGGTCTGGTGCATTTCGGTCAGGGCAAGTGGTACCCCGGCGAGCAATTGCCGCGCTGGTCGCTCAACTGCTATTGGCGCCGCGACGGCGTGCCGATCTGGCACAACAGCGCGCTGATCGCCGACGAGCAACAGGATTACGGCGCCGATGGCGAACTGGCGGGACGCTTTCTCGCGAGTGTTGCCGAACGCCTGAAACTGCCGGCACGTTTCGTGTTTCCAGCCTATGAAGACAATTTTTATTACCTCTGGCGTGAGGGCGCATTGCCGAGCAACGTCAGCGCTGAAGACTCGCGTCTTGAAGAACCGCTGGAGCGTGCGCGTCTGCGCAAGGTTTTCGCGCAGGGCCTGGATAAAGTGATCGGCCAGGTGCTGCCGCTGGCCCGCACCGCCAAGGGTGATCAATGGCAGAGCGGGCGCTGGTATCTGCGCGACGAGCATTGCCGACTGGTACCGGGGGATTCGCCGCTGGGTTATCGCTTGCCACTCGGCTCGCAGCCGTGGGTGAAGGCGGCGGAGTATCCGTTCATTCATCCCAACGATCCGAATCAGGACTTCCCCGCGCTGCCGGACACTAGTCAGCTCAACAGCCATGCCGAATCCGCCGCGGCCGCCGAACGTACGCCGAAAATCGACGAGTCCGCCGACTGGCTGACCCGCACCGCCTTGTGTGCCGAGGCCCGCGAAGGGCGTCTGTATCTATTCATGCCGCCGCTGGAGCGGGTCGAGGACTATCTGGAACTGGTGGCGGCCATCGAAGCCACCGCCGAAGAGCTGCATTGCCCGGTGCTGCTGGAAGGTTACGAGCCGCCGAGTGATCCGCGCCTGAGCAACTTCCGCATTACCCCGGATCCGGGCGTGATCGAGGTCAACGTGCAGCCATCGGCGACCTGGGACGAACTGGTCGAACGCACCGAGTTTCTCTATGAACAGGCGCGACAAACCCGCCTGACCACCGAAAAATTCATGATCGACGGACGCCATACCGGCACCGGCGGCGGCAACCATTTCGTCCTCGGTGGCGCGACCCCGGCGGACTCACCGTTCCTGCGCCGCCCGGATCTGCTACGCAGCCTGATCAGCTACTGGCACAACCACCCATCGCTGTCCTACCTGTTTTCCGGCCTGTTCATCGGCCCGACCTCGCAGGCGCCACGGGTCGATGAAGCGCGCAACGACGCCCTGTACGAACTGGAAATCGCCTTCGCGCAGATGCCTGAACCGGGCGAAGCGTGCGCGCCGTGGCTGGTGGATCGCCTGCTGCGCAATCTGCTGATCGACGTCACCGGCAACACTCACCGCGCCGAGTTCTGCATCGATAAACTGTATTCGCCGGATGGCGCTACCGTGCGTCTCGGGCTGCTGGAGCTGCGCGCCTTCGAAATGCCGCCGCATGCGCGGATGAGCCTGGCTCAGCAGTTGTTGCTGCGTGCGCTGGTTGCGCGATTCTGGCGCGAGCCCTATGCGCCGCCGAAACTGGCGCGCTGGGGCACCGAGCTGCACGACCGCTTCATGCTGCCGCACTTTATCGAGCAGGATTTCGCCGACGTCATCGTTGAACTGAACAACGCCGGTTATCCATTGCGCGCCGAGTGGTTCGCTGCGCATCTGGAGTTCCGTTTTCCCAAGGTCGGCGATTACGCGGTCAGCGGCATCGAGATGGAGCTGCGCCAGGCGCTGGAACCTTGGCATGTACTGGGCGAGGAGGGTACGGCGGGCGGCACGGTGCGTTATGTCGATTCGTCGCTGGAGCGTTTGCAGATCAAGCTCAGCGGCTTGCCGCCGCAGCGCTATCTGCTGACCTGCAACGGCATTCCGCTGCCGCTGCAACCGACCGGGCGCATCGGTGAGTTCGTCGCCGGCGTGCGCTTTCGGGCCTGGCAACCGGCCAACTGCCTGCAACCGACCATCCCGGTGCACGCGCCGCTGGTGTTCGACCTGCTCGACACCTGGATGCAGCGTTCACTGGGTGGTTGCCAGTACCACGTTGCACACCCGGGCGGACGCAACTACGAGACCTTACCAGTCAATGCCAACGAGGCGGAGAGCCGGCGCATGGCGCGGTTTTTCCGCATCGGACACACGCCGGGGAAACTTCCTATACCGAACCTGACAATCTCCGACGAGCTGCCGATGACGCTCGATTTGCGACGTTTCTAAGTCCTGCACGACATGCGGATTTTTCGTATATCCGCACGTCATGTGCCTGCGTTAGTCTGACCGTTCCCCGCTGTCTGCCGAGCTTTCCATGCCTGACCTGCTAGACCGCTACCCGCTGACCGCGGGCACTTATCACGAACTGCTGAATGACAGCGGGGAAGTGCGCCCGCACTGGCGGCGGCTGTTCGATCAATTGCAGCGCAGCACCCCGGCGCAACTGGTGCAGCGGCAGGCGTTGCTGGCCCGGCAGATTCAGGAAAACGGCGTGACCTACAACGTCTATGCCGATCCCAAGGGCGCTGACCGCCCGTGGGAGCTGGATCTGCTGCCGCACGTGATCGCTGCTGACGAGTGGCAGCAACTGTCGACGGGGATTGCCCAGCGAGCACGCTTGCTCAATGCGGTACTGGCCGATCTGTATGGGTCACAACGGCTGATCAGCGAAGGGCTGTTACCGGCGGAGCTGGTGTTCGGCCACAACAATTTTCTCTGGCCCTGTCAGGGTATCGCGCCACCGGAAGATGCCTTTCTGCATCTGTACGCCGTGGACCTGGCGCGCACGCCGGACGGACGCTGGTGGGTCACGGCGGATCGTACTCAGGCACCGTCGGGCGCGGGCTATGCGCTGGAAAACCGCACCATCGTTTCGCGGGCGTTTCCCGAGTTGTACCGCGATCTGAAAGTGCAGCACCTGGCCGGCTTCTTCCGCACCCTGCAGGAAACCCTCGCGCGTCAGGCGCCGTGTGCCGATGACGCGCCGCTGGTGGTGTTGCTGACGCCCGGACGCTTCAACGAAAGTTACTTCGAACACCTTTATCTGGCACGCCAGCTCGGTTATCCGCTGGTGGAGGGCGGCGACCTCACCGTGCGCGATGCCACGGTGTACCTGAAAACCCTCAGTGGTCTGCGCCGGGTGCACGCGATCATGCGCCGGCTCGACGATGACTTCTGCGATCCGCTGGAGCTGCGCACCGATTCGGCACTTGGTGTGCCTGGCCTGCTGGAAGCGGTGCGTCAGGGCCGGGTGCTGGTGGCCAACGCCCTGGGCAGCGGCGTGCTGGAGTCGCCGGGATTGCTTGGATTTCTGCCGAAGATCAATCAGTACCTGTTCGGCGAAGAACTGCTGTTGCCGTCCATCGCTACATGGTGGTGCGGCGAGGCGCCGGTGCTGGCGCAGGCGTTGGAAAAGCTTCCCGAGCTGCTGATCAAACCGGCGTTCCCCTCACAAAGCTTCGCCCCGGTATTCGGCCGCGATCTGAGTGAACAACAGCGCCAGGCACTCGCCGAGCGCATGCAGGCGCGGCCATACGCGTATGTCGCGCAAGAGTTGGCGCAGCTGTCCCAGGCGCCGATCTGGCAGGCCGAAGACGGCCAACTGCAACCGCGAGCGATCGGCATGCGCGTGTACGCGGTGGCCAGTGGTGACGGCTATCGCGTATTGCCCGGTGGGCTGACCCGGGTCGCCGCCGAGGCCGATGCCGAAGTGGTGTCGATGCAGCGCGGTGGGGCGAGCAAGGACACCTGGGTGTTGGGCGAGCGTGCGCCGAGTGGCGAACAATGGAAAACCCAGCGCAACGTCGGCGTACACGATCTGGTGCGCCGCGATCCTTATCTTCCCTCGCGGGTAGTGGAGAACCTGTTCTGGTTCGGCCGTTACTGCGAGCGTTGCGACGACAGTGCGCGACTGCTGCGGATCATGCTCGCGCGGTATGTCGATGGCGATGATCCGCAAGCCTTGCAGGCGGCCGTGGAGCTGGGTGAGCGGCTGATGTTGCTGCCGGAGGAGGGTGAGCTGCCGGAGCGGCTGCTGGCGGCGCTGCTCGGCGAGGACTGGTCGTTCAGCCTGCGCTCCAACCTGCAGCGCTTGCAGTGGGCGGCCTCGCAGGTGCGCGGCAAGCTTTCACGGGAAAACTGGCAGGCGTTGGTCGAGTTGCAGCGCGAGGCAATGGAGCTGGACACCGAAGAGCCGGATTTCGGTGAGTTGCTGGATTTCCTCAATCGGCTGGTGATGTCACTGGCGGCGCTCTCGGGTTTCGCGCTCGACGACATGACTCGCGACGAAGGCTGGCGCTTTCTGATGATCGGCCGGCGCATCGAGCGGTTGCAGTTTCTCAGCAGCAGTCTGGCGGCGTTTCTGCGCGGCGCCGGGGCGTTCGATCAGGCGGGGCTGGAATGGTTGCTGGAACTGGGCAACAGCAGCATCACCTACCGTTCGCGGTATCTGGCGGTGGCGCAGTTGATTCCGGTGCTCGACCTGTTGCTGCTGGATGAGCAGAACCCGCACGCGGTGTTGTTCCAGTTGAAACTGGTGACCCGCACTTTGAAACGCTTGAACGATGATTTCGGCGTACCTCGCGAGGCCGGGCTGCCGCAATTGGTCGAGCGTCTGGCGCGGTTCGATCTGGGCTGTCTGGAGAACCCGCTGTTCGGAGAGAACAGCGTGCGTGCCGCGCTCGATGGTCTGGCGGATCTGCTGCAAGAGATTGCCGAGGCCAGCGGGCAAGTCTCGGATCGGCTGGCGCTGCGCCATTTTGCCCATGTCGATGATGTCAGCCAGCGCACGGTGTCCGTCTGATGAGCGCGCACTACCAGATCTTTCACGACACCTGTTACCACTACGACAGCCCGGTTTCGCTGGCACAGCAACTCGCGCACCTGTGGCCGCGTGAGTGCACGTGGCAACGCTGCACCGAGCAGCAATTGCTGATCAGCCCGGACCCGACCACGCGGCGGGATGAACTGGATGTGTTCGGCAATCCGCTGACCCGACTGGCCTTCGAGCGCCCGCATGACGAGTTGCAGGTCAACGCCCGGCTCACGGTTGAGGTGCTGGCGCGGCCACTGGCGGATTTCAATCTGTCCCCGGCGTGGGAGCAGACGCGTGATGCGCTGACCTACAGCAGCCAGCCATTGTCCGCCGAAATGCTGGAGGCTTGTCGCTATCGGTTTCAGTCACCTTATGTGCACTTGAAACGCAGCTTCGTCGAATTTTCCGAAAGCTGTTTTCCACCGGGCAGGCCTTTATTGCTGGGCGTGCAGGCCTTGATGCAGAAGATTTTCAGCGAATTCACTTTCGACGCCGAGGCCACGCAAGTGGCGACGCCGCTGGTCGAGGTGCTGGAGCGCCGGCGTGGCGTGTGTCAGGACTTCGCGCATCTGATGCTCGCTTGCGTGCGCTCGCGAGGGCTGGCAGCGCGTTACATCAGTGGTTATCTGCTGACCCAGCCGCCACCGGGGCAGCCACGGCTGATCGGCGCCGATGCGTCGCATGCCTGGGTGTCGGTGTTCTGTCCGGTATTGGGCTGGGTGGATTTCGATCCAACCAACAATGTGCAGCCGGCGCTGGAGCACATCACTCTGGCGTGGGGTCGGGATTTTTCCGATGTGTCGCCGTTGCGTGGGGTGATTCTGGGGGGCGGCAGTCACGACCCGGAGGTCCGCGTCACGGTGATGCCATTGGAATGAAGACAATCGAGTGTGGGGAGCTTTTGTGGCGAGGGGATTTATCCCCGATGGGTCGCGAAGCGGCCCCAAATTGTTTTGCGACTGCTTCGCAGCCGATCGGGGATAAATCCCCTCACCACAGATCGCTCCCGCAGGGAGCGAGTCAGCAATCAGCTCAGGCGTCAGGAGCCTGGTCTTTCGGTGCATCAACATCATCATCGTGGTCAGTCGCCACTTCACCGTCAGGGTTCAGTGCCGCTTCTTCAGCCTGCTGTTTCTTGCGCTGAAGCTTTTCCTCTTTCTTCTTTTCCTTTTCCAGGTCTCGTTGACGTTTGGCGAAGGAGTAATTGGGTTTGGCCATGGGCGATCCTCTGGGGTCGAAGGTGAGGTTGAGCGGCGCGTATTCTGCCCTGTATCGGTGCCCGGCGGTTAGCCGGGTTTTTGGTCGACCCACTTGGGCGTGACGGTCGGCTTCCAGTTATCCAGGGCGTCGAGCAGCGATTGTGCTGATTCGCTCACTTGCAGCATGTCACGGTGTGGGGCGCGAACGAAGCCTTCGCCGACGATATGGTCAAGAAAAGCCGTGAGTTTGCTGTAAAAACCGTTCACCTCAAGCAGCCCCAGCGGTTTGCCGTGGTAGCCGAGCTGGCCCCAGGTCCAGACTTCGAACAGCTCTTCCAGCGTGCCGAGACCGCCGGGCAACGCGATGAACGCATCGCTCAGCTCGGCCATGCGGGCCTTGCGCGCGTGCATGCCATCGACGACTTCGAGGCGCGTCAGGTTTTTGTGGCCGATCTCCTTGTCCATCAGGCTTTGCGGAATGATCCCGATCACTTCGCCGCCAGCGGCCAGTGCGGCGTCCGCCACCAGGCCCATCAGGCCCACGGCACCACCGCCGTAAACCAGCGTCAGTTGGCGCTCGGCGAGTGCCCGGCCAAGGGCTTGGGCGGCTTCGGTGTAAGCCGGATCAGTGCCGGCGTTGGCACCGCAAAATACACAAACGGATGTGAGAGACATGCCTTCCTCCTGGGTCAATCCGTCACAGGGTAATGGCTGGCACGCCTTGATCCAAGGGCTAAGCTTCGCGTTCTGGCGATTCGAAGGTACCGCTGGCGCCACAGGCGTAAGCGGCGAGCAAACTGCACAACAGGCCGTTAAAGAACATGATCGGTACTCCGTTTCAGTAGATGCGCCGATCATAGGCCCGGCCCGGGATTATCGCCGGTAGATTGTTTCGATGAGTGTCATAGCCTGAAAGTTGTATACAATTTTTGACTCAAGTCATAGGAACTTGCGAAGATTTCAGGCAGTCTTTCCACCATTAGTGTTTTTGTTAACCCTGCCTTGGAGATTCACCATGTTTTCCAAAGTTGTTGCGGTATCCCTGCTGGCGCTGGCCAGCAGCCAATTGATGGCTGCCGAGTGCAAAACCACCGTTGATTCCACCGACCAGATGTCCTTCAACACCAAGGAAATCGTGATCGACAAGAGCTGCAAGACCTTCACCGTTGAACTGACCCACTCCGGCAGCCTGCCGAAGAACGTCATGGGCCATAACCTGGTGGTCAGCAAAACCGCTGACATGCAGCCGATCGCTACCGACGGCCTGGCCGCTGGCATCGACAAGAACTACCTGAAAGACGGCGACGAGCGCGTTATCGCCCATACCAAGATCATCGGCGCCGGCGAGAAAGACACGCTGACCATCGACGTATCGAAGCTGGCCGCTGGCACTGACTACGGCTTCTTCTGCTCCTTCCCGGGCCACATCTCGATGATGAAAGGCACCATTGCTGTGAAGTAAGCAGGTTTACCGCGTTATCGTTCTTCGCGAGCAGGCTCGCTCCCACAGGTTCGCGCCGTCAATGTGGGAGCGAGCCTGCTCGCGAAGAGGCCATGAGCATCGACAGGTGAACTGGCCAAAGAAAAGCCCGCTGAGGATCGCTCCTCAGCGGGCTTTTTCATTCGGTCGCCGATCAAGGCGCGAACGGCATGACCCGCTTGTGATGGGTCTTGTTGTAGGTGCTGACGATGATGTCGAACGCTTCCTGACGCACCGGCTCGCCGTGCAGGAAGGCGTCGATCTCGGCGTAAGTCACGCCGTGGGAGGCTTCGTCCGGTTTGCCCGGCGACAGGTCTTCCAGATCCGCAGTCGGCACTTTTTCCACCAGCGATTCCGGTGCGCCAAAGCTGCGGGCAATCGCCCGGACCTGGTTTTTCACCAGACCGCTGAGCGGGGCCAGGTCGCAGGCGCCGTCACCGAACTTGGTGAAGAAGCCCATCACCGCTTCCGCCGCGTGGTCGGTGCCGATCACCAGACCGTGCGCGGCGCCGGCGATGGTGTACTGGGCGACCATGCGCATCCGCGCCTTGGTGTTGCCGAGCACGAAATCCACCGACACCGCATGTTTGCCTTCGAACGCCGCCACTTCCTTGGCCAGGGATTTGACCGCCGGGCCGATGTTCACCGTGTGGCGTTCGTCCGGGGCGATGAAATCCACCGACGCCTGGGCGTCGTGCTCGTCGAACTGGGTTTCGTACGGCAGGCGCACGGCAATGAACTTGTAGGCGTCGTCGCCGGTGCGCTCGCGCAGTTCACGCATGGCGCGCTGGGCCAGGAGGCCGGCGGTCAGCGAGTCGACACCTCCGCTGATGCCCAGCACCAGGGTCTTGAGGCCGGAATTGACCAGGCAATCCTGGATAAAGGTGATGCGCCGGGCGACTTCCGCTTCGAGGGCCTGATGCCCGGCGAATGGCGGTTGCACCTTGAGCTGTTCAGCAATCTCACGCTGTACGGCTTGCATGAATTCACTCCTTGCTAGATAGACTGGAATCGGCAGGAACCTGGAACACATGTCGCAAATAGGCGACGAAATTCGGGTCTTTGCAGTGGGTCTTGCCGGGCTCGTCGGAGATCTTCGCCACCGGCTGGCCGTTGCAGGCGGTCATTTTAAGCACGATGCTCATCGGTTCGACACCCGGAATGTCACAGGTCAGGTTGGTGCCGATGCCGAAGCTGACGTTGATCCGCCCGTGCAGCGCGCGGAAGATCTCCAGCGACTTGGGCAAGGTCAGACTGTCGGAGAACACCAGGGTCTTGCTCATCGGGTCGATGCCGAGCTTGTGATAGTGGGCGATGCATTTTTCGCCCCACTGCACCGGATCCCCTGAATCGTGGCGCAGACCATCGAAGAGCTTGGCGAAGAACAGGTCGAAGTCGCCGAGAAACGCGTCGGTGGTGATGCAATCGGTGAGAGCAATCCCCAGCAGGCCACGGTATTCGCGCACCCAGCAGTCGAGCGCGGCGATCTGGCTGTCGATCAAGCGTGGGCCGAGTTGCTGGTGGGCCATGATCCATTCATGGGCCATGGTACCCAGCGGTTTCATGTCCAGCTCGCGGGACAAGTGCACGTTGCTGGTGCCGACAAAGCGCCCGGGGAAATCGTGCTTCAGCACATTGACCACTTCTTCCTGCACGCGGTACGAAAAGCGCCGGCGGGTGCCGAAGTCGGCGACCTGCAATTGCGCCAGTTCGTCAGCCGAGGCGTTGGTGCTGAGCCAGTCGAACTTGCGATACAGCTGTTCCCGCGCCTGCACCAGTTCGATTTCCCGGTAGCGATAGCGGTTGCGCACTTCGCTGACGATCGCCAGCAGCGGCACTTCGTAGAGGATCACATGCAGCCACGGGCCACGCAGACGGATGAACAGTTCGCCGTTCTCGATGCCGGTGTGCAGGTAGCGCAGGTTGAAGCGGAACAGGCCGAGAAAGCGCAGGAAATCCGGTTTGAGGAAGGTGATGCGCTCGAGAAAACTCAACTGGTCGGCACTCAGGCTCAGCTCGGCCAGGCGCTCGATCTGGTAGCGAATCTCGGCCAGATACGGCCGCAGATCCTCGCTGTTACGGCAACGAAACTCCCATTCGACTTCGACGTTGGGGTAGTTGTGCAGCACCGCCTGCATCATCGTCAGTTTGTAGAAGTCGGTGTCGAGCAGGTTCTGCACGATGCGATCGGCAAACACACTCTCGCTCATAAACGGGGTCTCCAGGTGCACCGCGCGGTTGCGCGGGATCAATCAATGACGCTAGTGGCGCATATCAGCGGTGGGGATTGCCAGCAATTTTTTAGATCACCGCAGAACCCTTGTGGGAGCGAGCCTGCTCGCGAAGGCGTCATTTCAGTCGACATTGACATTGAATGTGCCGGCCTCTTCGCGAGCAGGCTCGCTCCCACAGTTTTCAATCGGGTCAGGCATTCGGGCTGTCGATCTGCTCCAGCATCCACTTCACAAAATCCCGCACCTTCGGCACTTCCGCCGCATGCTCCGGGTAGGCCAGGTAATAGGCGTCGGAACTGGGCATTGCATGCTGCCAGGGAATGACCAGTTTGCCGTCGGCCAATTCCTCTTCCACCAGAAACCGTGGCAGCAGCGCCACACCGCAGCCGACCTGGGCGGCGCGGATGCACATATAAAAGGTTTCGAAACGCGGGCCGTGGTAGCTGTGTTCGGTGTGGTAACCCTGACTGTCGAACCAGTCATGCCAGGCCTGTGGGCGCGAGGCATTTTGCAGCAGCACCAGATCGGTCAGTTGCGTCGGGTCGGTGAAGGGCTGACCCGGCAGGCTGCCGGGCGCACAGACCGGCACCAGCTCTTCGCCGAACAGCTTCAGGCATTCGGTGCCGGGGCGTGAGCCCTGACCGAAATAGAACGCCAGATCGCTGCGCCCCTGTAGCAAATCGTCGGCCTCCTGCTCGTTGCACAAGTCCAGATGAATCGACGGATGACGTAGCCGCCAGCCTTTCAGACGCGGTACCAGCCAGCGCGCGCCGAAGGTCGAGGGTGTAGATACGCGCAGGACTTCGGTCTCGCCGCCGTAGGAACGCAGGTAATGCGTGGACATTTCCACCTGAGTGAGGATTTTTCGGACTTCCACCAGGTACAAATCCCCGGCCGGGGTCATCTGCAAACGCCGACGCACCCGACGGAACAACAAGTGCTGCAACAATTCCTCAAGCTGCGCCACTTGCTTGCTGACAGCGCTCTGGGTCAGGTTCAGCTCTTCGGCGGCCCGGGTAAAGCTCAGGTGCCGGGTCACGGCCTCGAAGCACTGCAACGCGGTGATCGATGGCAGGTGGCGTTTATTCAGCATGGGTGATCCCTTTTTCTTGTCTTTCTCTGCGCAGCATGAATAAACGGAATGATATCTCGCGTAAAGGTCGTTTGTTGCCTTGCCCTCGGGAAGCTACAACTAAAGGCCTGCCCGGTCGTGAACGTTCGGCCGCACACATTCAGTTTTTCGCTTGAGGAGTGACCCATGGTTGCCGCATTGCTTGATCGTCTTGGTGTGAACCCGGCCCTGTATCAGAACGGCAAAGTGCCGGTGCATTCGCCCATCGACGGCAGCCGCATCGCCGCCGTGAACTGGGAAGGCCCGGCCGAAGTCGAGCAGCACATCAGTCGCGCAGATCATGCTTTCGAGCTGTGGCGCAAGGTGCCGGCCCCGCGTCGCGGCGAACTGGTGCGTCAGTTCGGCGAAGTGCTGCGTGAGTACAAGGCTGACCTCGGCGAACTGGTGTCGTGGGAGGCGGGCAAGATCACTCAGGAAGGCCTCGGTGAAGTGCAGGAGATGATCGACATCTGCGACTTCGCCGTCGGCCTGTCGCGTCAACTGTACGGTTTGACCATCGCCTCCGAGCGTCCGGGCCACCACATGCGTGAAACCTGGCATCCGCTGGGCGTGGTCGGCGTGATCAGCGCGTTCAACTTCCCCGTCGCGGTGTGGGCGTGGAACACCACGTTGGCGCTGGTCTGCGGTAACCCGGTGGTGTGGAAGCCGTCGGAGAAAACCCCGCTGACCGCACTGGCCTGTCAGGCGCTGTTTGATCGCGTGGTGAAAAATTTCACTGATGCGCCGGCGAATCTGTGCCAGGTGATCATCGGTGGCCGTGACGCCGGCGAAGCGCTGGTGGATGACCCGCGTGTCGCGCTGATCAGCGCCACTGGCAGCACCCGCATGGGCCGCGAAGTGGCGCCGAAAGTCGCCGCACGTTTCGCCCGCAGCATTCTCGAACTGGGCGGCAACAATGCGATGATCCTCGGCCCAAGCGCCGATCTGGACATGGCCGTGCGCGCCATTCTGTTCAGTGCGGTCGGCACCGCCGGGCAGCGTTGCACCACCCTGCGGCGGCTGATTGCTCATGAATCGGTGAAGGAAGAAATCGTCACTCGCCTCAAAGCCGCGTACGCCAAAGTGCGCATCGGTCATCCGCTGGAAGGCAATCTGGTCGGCCCGCTGATCGACAAACACAGCTTCGAAAACATGCAGGACGCGCTGGAGCAGGCGCTGAGCGAGGGCGGCCGGGTGTTCGGCGGCAAGCGTCAGCTCGAAGAGCAGTTCCCCAACGCCTACTACGTGTCGCCGGCCATTGTCGAAATGCCAGAGCAGAGCGACGTGGTCTGCAGCGAAACCTTTGCGCCGATCCTCTACGTGGTCGGCTACAGCGACTTCCAGGAAGCACTGCGCTTGAACAATGCGGTGCCGCAAGGCCTGTCGTCGTGCATCTTCACCACCGACGTGCGCGAGGCCGAGCAATTCATGTCGGCGGTCGGCAGCGACTGTGGCATCGCCAACGTCAACATCGGCCCGAGCGGCGCGGAAATCGGCGGCGCGTTTGGTGGCGAGAAAGAAACCGGTGGCGGTCGTGAGTCGGGCTCCGACGCCTGGCGCGCCTACATGCGCCGCCAGACCAACACCGTGAACTACTCGCTGGAGTTGCCGCTGGCGCAGGGCATTACCTTCGACTGAGTTTGGAATGAAGCAGATCCCCTGTGGGAGCGGGGTTTTGTGGTGAGGGGATTTATCCCCGATGGGCTGCGCAGCGGCCCCCAAAACATGCAATCGCGGAGTTTCTGATACACCGCATGCACTGGTTTTACGGTTGCTATGCAACCGATCGGGGATAAATCCCCTCGCCACAGGGCTTTATCACACAGGATCAACAGTGTGTTTGGCAGGTTTCTGTTGGAGTCTGGCAATGCCGTTACGCGAAGAATGTCTGTGGGAAACACTCACGCCGCAACGCCCGGATAACACCGCGCTCAAGAGTGAGGTCAAAGTCGATGTCTGCGTGATCGGCGCCGGGTTTACCGGGTTGTCGGCGGCGCTGCATCTGTTGGAAAAAGGCAAAAGCGTCTGCGTGCTCGAAGCGCATCGTGCCGGGCACGGCGGCTCCGGACGCAACGTCGGGCTGGTCAACGCCGGGATGTGGATCCCGCCGGACGAGATCGAAGCCGGTTTCGGCGAAGCGGTCGGCAGTCAGCTCAACCGCATGCTCGGGGCGGCGCCGGCGCTGGTGTTCAGCCTTGTGGATAAATACAACATCGATTGCCAGTTGCGGCGCGAAGGCACCCTGCACATGGCGCACAACGCCAAGGGCGAGGCGGATCTGCGCAGTCGCGAGCAACAATGGAAGCGCCGCGGGGCGCCGGTCGAGCTGCTCACCGGCAAGGCCTGCGAGCAAGCCACCGGTACGCAGAAGATTGCCGCCGCACTTCTCGATCGCCGCGCCGGTACGCTCAACCCGATGGCCTATGTCACCGGCCTGGCCAACGCGGTGAAGGGCCTGGGCGGGCAGATGTTCGATCACTCACCAGTGACCCGTCTCGAACGCGTGGGCCAGCTATGGTCGGTGCAGACCGAGCTAGGTTCGGTACTCGCCGAGCAAGTGGTGATCGCCTCGAACGCCTACACCGAGGGCGACTGGACCGAACTCAAGCGCAACTTCTTCCCCGGTTACTACTATCAGGTCGCTTCGGTGCCGCTGACCGAAGACGCCGCCCATGACATCCTCCCCGGCGGGCAGGGCTCGTGGGACACGCGCCAAGTGCTGAGCAGCATCCGTCGTGACAAGGACGGCCGGTTGTTGCTCGGCAGTCTGGGCAACGGCAATCAGAAACCCACCTGGTTCCTCAAGGCCTGGGCCGACCGGGTGCAGCAACACTACTTCCCCAACCTGAAACCGGTGGAATGGGAATGCACCTGGACCGGGCGCATCGCCTTCACCCCCGATCACCTGATGCGCCTGTTCGAACCGGCGCCGGGACTGGTGGCCGTCACCGGTTACAACGGTCGTGGCGTGACCACCGGCACTGTGGTCGGCAAAGCCTTCGCCGACTACCTGTGTGACGGAAATCCTCAAGCCCTGCCGATCCCCTTCGCACCGATGCAGCCCCTGGCCGGCGTCGGCCTGCGCAGTTGCCTGTACGAGGCCGGCTTCTCGCTGTATCACGCGGGCCAGTGCCTGCGCATCGTCATTTGAGTGTTGAAATATGTTGCCGGAAGCGGCGCTTTTCGGCGTAGCGACTAGCCTCTAATGGTTCAGGTTGTAGCAGTCCCGCACCAGCAGTGTGCAGTTCGGTGACGCGAGCTGTTACAGGCTGGTTGCACGTCGTTTGGTGCCGCGGTTGCAATGATGGCGCAAGCGGGTTGCGCCTCAGATTTAAAAAGGTTTCACCTTCCGCGGTTTAGACGGTTGCACGCCCAATGAAAATGGGAACGAAACAGTCGAAATAACAAGAAAGCAGCGACTTTTTGAAGAATAAAAAACCGATGGCACGGCGCTTGCTCAGAGCATTCAGTGAAGTGAAGTCGCAGTGCCAACTAAAAAAAACCTTGGAGCACCACCTCATGTCCCAGACGTTTTACAAGAAAGGCTTTCTGGCCCTCGCAGTAGCTACTGCGTTGGGTGTTTCTGCGTTTGCTCAAGCCGATGTGAAAATCGGTGTAGCGGGTCCAATGACTGGCGCCAACGCGGCATTTGGCGAGCAGTACATGAAGGGTGCACAGGCAGCGGCGGACGCGGTCAATGCGGCGGGCGGCGTCAACGGCGAGAAAATCGTACTGGTCAAGGGCGATGACGCCTGCGAACCGAAACAGGCAGTGACAGTTGCCAAGGATCTGGTCAACCAGAAGGTAGCCGGCGTGGTCGGTCACTTCTGCTCCTCTTCCACCATCCCCGCCTCGGAAATCTACGACGAAGCCGGCGTTATCGCGATCACTCCGGGTTCCACCAACCCGCAAGTGACCGAGCGCGGCCTGAGCGCCATGTTCCGTATGTGCGGGCGTGACGACCAGCAAGGCATCGTCGCGGGCGACTACATCGTCGACGTGCTCAAGGGCAAGAAAGTCGCCGTGCTGCACGACAAGGACACCTACGGTCAGGGCCTGGCCGATGCGACCAAGGCTCAACTGGAAAAACGTGGCGTGAAGCCGGTGCTGTATGAAGGCCTGACCCGTGGCGAGAAAGACTTCAGCGCCGTGGTCACCAAGATTCGTGCAGCCGGTGCCGACGTTGTCTACTTCGGCGGCCTGCACCCGGAAGCCGGCCCGCTGGTCAAGCAACTGCGTACCGAAGGCCTGAAAGACGTCAAGTTCATGTCTGATGACGGCATCGTCACCGACGAACTGGTGACCACCGCCGGTGGCCCGCAATACGTTGACGGCGTGCTGATGACCTTCGGCGCCGACCCTCGCCTGCTGCCAGACAGCAAGACGGTAGTGGACGCGTTCCGCAAGGCCGGCACCGAGCCTGAAGGCTACACCCTGTACGCCTACGCGTCGGTTCAGACCCTGGCGGCTGCCTTCAACGGCGCCAAGTCCAACAGTGGCGAAAAAGCCGCCGAGTGGCTCAAGGCCAACCCGGTGAAAACCGTCATGGGCGAGAAAGCCTGGGACAAGAAGGGCGACCTGAAAGTCTCTGACTACGTGGTTTACCAGTGGGACAAGGACGGCAAATACCATCAGCTGGAAAAACAGAAGTAAGGGCTGACGTGATCAGTTGATTCCTTCGGTTCCATTGTAGGAGTGAGCCTGCTCGCGATGACGGAGTTACAGGCGACACATGTGTTGAATGTTGATCCGCTATCGCGAGCAGGCTCACTCCTACAAGGGCGGTGGGGATGGGCTGATCGCGCTCTGACATTGCTCCGACGTAAATCTGTATTTTTCCTAGAAGAGCCGCCCGCTCCGGTGGGCAGGTTCTCATTGCGTGAGATTGCGTTATGGATGGTATTTTCCTGCAGCAACTGGTCAACGGCCTGACCCTCGGGTCGGTCTATGGCCTGATCGCCATCGGCTACACAATGGTCTACGGCATCATCGGCATGATCAACTTCGCCCACGGCGAGGTTTACATGATTTCCGCGTACCTCGCGGCAATCAGTCTGGCTCTGCTGGCTTACTTCGGTATCGAATCCTTCCCGCTGTTGATGCTTGGCACGCTGGTTTTCACTATCGTCGTTACCGGCGTTTATGGCTGGGTAATCGAACGCGTCGCTTACAAACCTCTGCGCAACTCCACTCGACTGGCACCGCTGATCAGTGCTATCGGTATCTCGCTGATCCTGCAGAACTACGCCCAGATCAGCCAGGGCGCCCGTCAACAGGGTGTTCCGACGCTGCTCACCGGTGCCTGGCGCATCGACGTCGGCAGCGGTTTCGTCCAACTGACCTACACCAAGATCTTCATTCTGGTCGCCGCATTTGTCGGCATGGGCCTGCTGACCTACGTGATCAAGTACACCAAGCTCGGCCGCATGTGCCGCGCCACCCAGCAAGACCGCAAGATGGCTTCGATCCTCGGGATCAACACCGACCGGGTGATTTCCTACGTGTTCATCATCGGTGCAGCAATGGCGGCGCTGGCCGGCGTGCTGATCACCATGAACTACGGCACGTTCGACTTCTACGCAGGCTTCGTCATCGGCATCAAGGCGTTCACCGCCGCCGTGCTTGGCGGGATCGGCTCACTGCCCGGCGCGATGCTCGGCGGGATCATTCTCGGGATCTCCGAGTCGCTGTTCTCGGGCCTGGTCAACTCCGACTACAAAGACGTGTTCAGCTTCTCGCTGCTCGTACTTGTTCTGGTCTTCCGGCCTCAGGGCCTGTTGGGCCGTCCTCTTGTGTCGAAGGTGTAAGCGATGTCTTCAACCACTCAAAAAAATATCGATATCAAAAAAAGCCTGGTTGAGGCGATTCTGGCCGGCCTGATTGCCCTGATCGTGTTCGGCCCGATTGTCGGCGTCGTGCTCGAAGGCTACAGCTTCAACCTCGAACCAACCCGCGTGGCGTGGCTTATCGGCATCGTGATGATCGGCCGCTTTGCCTTGAGTCTGTTTCTGCAGACGCCCAAGGGCCTGAAGATTCTCGACGGATTCGAGAGCACCGGCTCCGGTGTGCATGTGCTGCCTGCCGATCACAAATCACGTCTGCGCTGGATCATTCCACTGCTGATCGTGCTCGCGGTCATCGTGCCGTTTGTCTCCAACTCGTACCTGCTGGGCGTGGTCATCCTCGGGCTGATCTACGTGCTGCTGGGCCTGGGGCTGAACATTGTGGTCGGTCTGGCCGGCCTGCTCGACCTCGGTTACGTGGCGTTCTACGCCATCGGCGCCTACGGTCTGGCGCTCGGTTATCAATACCTCGGGCTGGGCTTCTGGACCGTGCTGCCACTGGCGGCAATCACTGCCGGTTTGGCCGGCTGCATCCTCGGTTTTCCGGTGCTGCGTCTGCACGGCGACTATCTGGCGATCGTAACCCTGGGCTTCGGTGAAATCATCCGCCTGATCCTCAACAACTGGCTGTCGCTGACCGGCGGGCCGAACGGCATGCCGGCGCCATTGCCGACGTTCTTCGGCCTGGAATTCGGCAAGCGGGCCAAGGATGGCGGGGTACCGTTCCATGAGTTCTTCGGCATCGCCTACAACCCGGACGTGAAGTATTACTTCATCTACACGGTGTTGTTCCTGGTGGTACTGGCCGTGCTGTACATCAAGCATCGGCTGGTGAAAATGCCGGTGGGTCGCGCCTGGGAAGCGTTGCGCGAAGATGAAATCGCCTGCCGCTCGATGGGCCTCAACCACGTACTGGTCAAGCTCTCGGCGTTCACCATCGGTGCGTCGACCGCCGGCCTGGCCGGGGTGTTTTTTGCGACCTATCAAGGCTTCGTCAACCCGACCTCGTTCACCTTCTTCGAATCGGCGCTGATCCTCGCCATCGTCGTGCTCGGCGGCATGGGCTCGACCATCGGCGTGGTGATTGCAGCGTTCGTGCTGACGGTTGCTCCGGAACTGCTGCGCGGCTTCGCTGAATATCGCGTGCTGCTGTTCGGCATCCTGATGGTGCTGATGATGATCTGGCGACCACGCGGGCTGATTCGCATCAGCCGTACCGGGGTCACTCCACGTAAAGGTGCCATTCACTATGAGAGGACTGCGCCATGAGTGAAGTCGTACTCTCTGTGGAAAAACTGATGATGCACTTCGGTGGCATCAAGGCCCTGAGCGATGTCAGCCTCAAGGTCAAACGCAACTCGATCTTCGCCCTGATCGGGCCGAACGGCGCCGGCAAGACCACGGTGTTCAACTGCCTGACCGGGTTCTACAAGGCCTCCGGCGGCAAGATCGAACTCAACGTGCGCGGCAAGCAGACCAACGTCATCCAGCTGCTGGGCGAGTCTTTCAAACCGACCGACTTCGTCTCGCCGAAAAGCTTCCTCAGTCGCCTGTACTACAAGATGTTCGGCGGCACCCATTTGGTGAACCGCGCCGGCCTGGCCCGGACATTCCAGAACATTCGCCTGTTCAAGGAAATGTCGGTGCTGGAGAACCTGTTGGTGGCGCAGCACATGTGGGTCAACCGCAACATGCTCGCGGGCATCCTCAACACCAAGGGCTACCGCAAGGCCGAAAGTGATGCGCTGGACTGCGCGTTCTACTGGCTCGAAGTGGTCGATCTGGTGGACTGCGCCAACCGTCTGGCCGGTGAACTGTCCTACGGCCAGCAACGCCGTCTGGAAATCGCCCGGGCCATGTGCACGCGGCCGCAGATCATCTGCCTCGACGAACCGGCCGCCGGCCTCAACCCTCAGGAAACCGAAGCGCTGAGCGCGATGATCCGGCTGCTGCGCGACGAGCACGATCTGACCGTGGTGCTGATCGAACACGACATGGGCATGGTCATGAGCATTTCCGACCACATCGTGGTGCTGGATCACGGCGTGGTCATCGCCGAAGGCGGTCCCGAGGCGATCCGCAACGATCCGAAAGTGATTGCCGCCTACCTGGGCGCCGACGAAGAGGAGCTGGTATGAGCAAACCGATCCTCGAACTCAAAGACCTGGACGTGTTCTACGGCCCGATCCAGGCCCTCAAGGGCGTGTCGCTGCAGATCAACGAAGGCGAGACCGTCAGCCTGATCGGCTCCAACGGCGCGGGTAAATCGACGCTGCTGATGTCGATCTTCGGCCAGCCGCGCGCGGCGGGTGGGCAGATCCTCTATCAAGGCGTCGACATCACCCACAAGTCCTCGCACTACATCGCCTCCAACGGCATCGCGCAGTCGCCGGAAGGGCGGCGGGTGTTCCCCGACATGACCGTCGAGGAGAACCTGCTGATGGGTACCATCCCGATCGGCGACAAATATGCCAAGGAGGATATGCAGCGCATGTTCGAGCTGTTCCCGCGGCTCGAAGAGCGCCGTACCCAGCGGGCGATGACCATGTCCGGTGGTGAGCAGCAGATGCTCGCCATTGCCCGCGCCTTGATGAGTCGGCCGAAGCTGTTGTTGCTCGATGAGCCGAGCCTGGGCCTGGCGCCGATCGTGGTGAAACAGATCTTCGCCACCCTGCGTGAACTGGCGAAAACCGGCATGACGATTTTCCTCGTCGAGCAGAACGCCAACCATGCGTTGAAGCTGTCGGATCGGGCGTACGTGATGGTCAACGGCGAGATTCGTCTGACCGGTACCGGCAAGGAGTTGTTGGTGAATGAGGAGGTGCGTAACGCTTATCTGGGCGGGCACTGATTCTTCCTGAGTTGTCCACAAGCCCCGCGACGTAAGTCCCGGGGCTTTTTACATCCCAAGTCCCGCACAAATCCCTTGTGGGAGCGGGCTTGCTCGCGAAGAGGGTGTGTCAGATAACGCCGTGTTTTATGACACATCCTCTTCGCGAGCAAGCCCGCTCCCACAGTTGATCTGCGCCAGATTTCAGAATTGTGGAAAACAAATTCCCATAGCTGCCAAAGCGCGACATATAGACGCTGCAAATGGCTGTTTTTCCACAGTTTTGACTTGTCCCCGTTTACTGTGGAGCTGGCTGTGAATAACGTGGGAGTAGCTGGCTGAAGCCCTTGTGTTCCGTGGCTTGCAGGCTGGTGATCGCTTTTTGATCAGGCGTTTTTGCTGGAGCTGAAGACGCTGTTGTCAACCTTTTTCTAGGCTGTTCTGTAGAAACAATTACGTGTGAGCAAGCCTGTGGGTAAGTCTGTGACTAAACTCTGGAAAGACTCCGCTGAGGGCCGTAATTACTGGCCTCGCGCAATCACTGCACTGACCGTCCGGTCGTGCAAAATGCCATCTCCGGCACAACAGCGGCTCCAGGGTCAAGCAAAAAACTTTCTGTTTCCTGCGCAAAGCCTTGTATGGCGCGGCTTTGCGCGTTTCCACTTGCCCCCGGAAACTGTGGAAGGGACTGTGGATAACGTGCGTGCACATGGCTACAGGCCAAGCCACATACGGTGTAGCGACGATTGATCAAATTTTGATCGGAAGATGTCCCGGTGCGGGTGTTGCTCGTAAATGCCGGGCCGGGCATGCTGGCTGCTGATTTTCTATTCCAATGGCTGCGCTGGCGGCCGACGCAAGGAGAACACGATGTCCAACACCCTGTTTATTACCGGCGCAACCTCCGGTTTTGGTGAAGCCTGTGCCCGTCGTTTCGCCGAGGCTGGCTGGAAACTGGTGTTGACCGGCCGTCGTGCAGAACGTCTCGATGCGCTGTGCGCCGAGTTGTCGAAGCAGACTGAAGTGCATGGTCTGGTGCTCGACGTGCGTGACCGCAAGGCGATGGAAGAGGCAATTGCCAATCTGCCGCCGTCGTTCGCCAAGCTGCGTGGCCTGATCAACAACGCCGGGCTGGCACTGGGCGTTGACCCCGCACCGAAATGCGACCTCGACGACTGGGACACCATGGTCGACACCAACGTCAAGGGCCTGATGTACAGCACTCGTCTGCTGCTGCCGCGTTTGATCGCTCACGGCCGTGGCGCCGGTATCGTCAACCTCGGCTCCATCGCCGGCAACTACCCGTACCCGGGCAGCCACGTGTATGGCGCGACCAAGGCGTTCGTTAAGCAATTCTCGCTGAACCTGCGCTGCGACCTGCAGGGCACCGGCGTGCGCGTCAGCAACATCGAGCCAGGTCTGTGTGAAAGCGAGTTCTCGCTGGTGCGTTTTGCCGGTGACCAGGAACGCTACAACGCGACCTACGCCGGTGCCGAGCCGATCCAGCCGCAGGACATCGCCGAGACCATCTTCTGGGTGCTCAACGCCCCGGCGCATATCAACATCAACAGCCTGGAGCTGATGCCGGTGAGCCAGACCTGGGCGGGGTTTGCGATCGAGCGTAACAAAGCCTGATACCGCGTCACCGTTGTTCGCGAGCAGGCTCGCTCCCACATTGGAATGCATTTCAAAGTGGGAGCGAGCCTGCTCGCGAATAGGTCAAATCGGCCAAAACAGGACGGTAAGGTAAACTCTCCCCCTAATAACCCCACCGCACCCCGCGGTTCAAAGGTTTTTAGAGGAGGCTACGTGAGTAACCGAGGTGAGCAGTCACTGCTCAAACAATCGACCATCCTGATGTTCGCGGTGTCGATTGCCGGGATCGTCACCGGTTTTGTTTCAGGTTCGCAATCCATCCTTTTCGATGGTTTTTTCTCGCTGATCGCAACGTTCATCAAAGTGCTGATGCTGATCACCGCCCGGCTGATCGCCAAAGAGAGCAATCACCGCTTCCAGTTCGGTTTCTGGCATCTGGAGCCGATGGTGCTGCTGATCGAAGGCAGCTTCCTGCTGTTGATCGCGATCTATGCGTTTCTCAATGGTGTGTTCGGCATCATCAACGGTGGCCGCGAGATCGAGCTGGGGCTGGTGATCATTTATGCGGCGGTGTTCACCGTCGTCGAATTCGCCTATTTCTTCTACGTGCGTCGGCGCAATCGCAAGCTCAAGTCCAGCCTGATCCAGTTCGACAACATCAGTTGGCTGGTGGACGCGATGCTCTCGGTCGGCCTGTTGATCAGTTTTCTCGCCGCGTTGCTGCTCAAGGCCCAGGGCTTTGACGAGTGGGCGAAATTTGTCGACCCGCTGATCCTGATCGTGCTGGCGCTGACCATGTTGCCCCCGGCGTTCAAGATCCTCGGCCCGGCGCTGCGTGATGTACTGGGTATTGCACCGGACACCCTGGATGATCAGGTGCGTCAGGTCATGGAAGCGGCGAAGGTCGAGCATGGTTTCGATGATTACGTGACCTACGTGCAGAAGCACGGGCGGGCGCGGTTTATCGAGATTCATGTGGTGTTGCCGGCGGATTATGCGCTGAGCAGCGTAGGTCAGCTGGATGTGTTGCGGGAGGAAATCTCGGCGCAGCTCGGCGAGCCGGATGCGGCACGCTGGTTGACGATCAGCTTTACCGGTGACAGGAAGTGGATTGCCTAGAGACCGTGTAACGGCTATTCGCGAGCAAGCCCGCTCCCACAGGGATCCAGGCTGTTCACAGATTATGTGTTCGCCGAAATTCCCATGTGGGAGCGGGCTTGCTCGCGAAAGCTATTTTTCAATCAACGAAGGTATTCAGCCAGCCCGCTGTAGCACGTCGCCAAGTGATAAGGCGTCGTTGAAGGCATGTCCTTGCGGCTGACCTCTCCCAGCTCATCTCGGCACTCATGCCAACCGCCCGCATGCAGAAAACGCTGTTGCAGCGCCTGCAACTGGCGCAGCACTGTAGCTTCGCTGTCCGGGCGCAAGGTCAGGGCGCGCAGGTATTCCGCCTGCGCCCAGATCCGCTGAGTCGAATCCTTCGGTCGTCCATCCAGTTCCAGATCGAGCATCGCCCGCACGGCGCCGGACGGCTGTTCAACGCCGAATTGCTCGGTGAAAGCGAAGGCTCGCTTCAGCGCCGCGTGCAGTTTCGAACCGCGCAGCAGGGCTGAAGACTCAAGCAGGAAATACCATTCGAACTGATGCCCTGGCTCGTACCAGTTATCCACAGCCCCAAGTGGTTTTTCCATCAACACGCCATGTTGCGGGTCGACGAACTGCGTGTGCATGGCTGTGCATAACTCGACCAGCGCTTGCTGCGTCGCCGCGTCTTCACGTACCGCCAAGGTGGCGAGGAACGCTTCGGCCAGGTGCATCAGCGGGTTTTGCAGTGGCCCGGTTTGCAGGGTTATCCAGTCGCGGTCCAGACAGGATTCGTACAGGCCATCACCAGTGGCGAAGCGCCGACCGATGATTTCCAGTGCGGCGTTCAGCGTGGATTCCACCAGCGGCTCCCGGGACTTGGCCCAGTAATGGGCGCAGGCGAACAGGATGAAGGCGTGGGTGTAGAGGTCTTTGCGCTGATCCAGCGGCTTGCCTTGCGCGTCGATGCTGTAGAACCAGCCGCCGTGCTCGGCATCGTGGAAATGCCGTTGCAGCGAGCGGAACAGCGCGGCGGCGCGTACCTCGGCGTTATCCACAACCCCGATCAGGCTGGAAAACAGGTACAGCTGCCGTGCGCAGGCCATCGCCCGATAGCGTTGCGGTGGCAAGGGCTGATGCGCGGCGTCGAGTGCCTCGTAGGGCAGCGCCATGTCGGCGTTCCAGCCCGGGCCTTGCCAGAGCGGCACGATCACGTCCAGAAAGTGCTGTTGCACATCGCTGAACAGGGCGGTCAATTCGGGCAGGGAGGTGGAGCGGCAAGCATGGGGCATTGGCGGACGTCGTCACGGCTGGGGCGATTGCGCGACATGGTAGCAGAGAGACTGCTGTTAGAGTCTCAGTGTCTGATCGGCCGTCATCGCTGGCAAGCCAGCTCCCACAAGGATTGTTATCAACCACAAACCTGTGGGAGCTGGCTTGCCAGCGATGGGGCCGGTTCAGGCGATAAAGATCAGCCGGCCAGCAACCATGCACCGGTCACCGCCGAAGCAGCCCCCGCCACTCGCACCAATGGTGCAGCAGCCTGAGGCAACACACGCACCAGGCCATAACCCGCCGCATGCAGCGCCGCCGTCGCCGCGACAAAACCGGCGGCATACGCCCAAGGGCTGCTCATGTCCGGCAGCTCCAGGCCATGCGCCACGCCATGGAACAACGCAAACAACGCCGTTGCCGCCACCGCCATCACCAGCGGTGGGCGCACCGCCAGTGCCACCGCCAGACCCAGCGCCAGTACCGAAGCTGCAATCCCGCTTTCCAGCGCCGGCAGCTCCAGCCCTTCAAAGCCGAGCAGGCCGCCGATCAGCATGGTGCCGACGAAGGTGCACGGCAGCGCCCAGCGCGCCGCGCCTTGTTGCTGCGCGGCCCACAGGCCGACCGCGACCATCGCCAGCAAGTGGTCGAGGCCGCCGATCGGGTGGCTGATACCGGCGACCAGACCGCTGTCGCCGTGGCCCGGGTGGGCGAAAGCGAGGGCCGGGGTCAGCAGCAGCGCCACGGCGCCGAGAATGCGTTTGAGTGTCATGGATAAGCTTCCTTGTTGGTCAATAAGTCAGGCGGCGTTCAGCAGGCCTTGGCGCTCGATGAAGGCGATGATCTCTTCAAGGCCCTGGCCGGTTTTCTGGTTGCTGAAGACGAATGGCTTGCCGTTGCGCATGCGCTGGGTGTCGCTATCCATCATTTCCAGCGAAGCACCGACCAGCGGCGCCAGGTCGATCTTGTTGATCACCAGCAGATCGGACTTGCAGATCCCCGGGCCGCCCTTGCGCGGCAGCTTGTCGCCGGCGGAGACGTCGATCACGTAGATGGTCAGGTCTGACAGCTCCGGGCTGAAGGTTGCCGACAGGTTGTCGCCGCCGGATTCCACCAGAATCAGGTCCAGCCCCGGAAAGCGCCGGTTCAGTTGATCGACCGCTTCGAGGTTGATCGAGGCGTCCTCGCGGATTGCCGTGTGCGGGCAGCCACCGGTTTCCACGCCGATGATCCGCTCCGGGGCCAGCGCTTCGTTGCGCACCAGAAAGTCGGCGTCTTCGCGGGTGTAGATGTCGTTGGTGACGACGGCCAGGTTGTAGCGGTCGCGCAGCGCCAGGCACAGGGCCAGGGTCAATGCAGTCTTGCCGGAACCGACCGGGCCGCCGATGCCGACGCGCAGGGGTTGTGTGTTCATGTGCTTCTCCAAGATGACAGGCCCTAAGAGCGAAACAGACGGCTGTACTGGCGCTCATGCGCCATGCACGCCAGGGACAGGCCGAATGCGGCGCTGCCGATGTGTTCGGGATTGATGCGGGTGGCGTCCTGCTGCGCCTGTTGCAGCAGCGGCAACAGTTCGCTGGTCAGGCGCTGGGCGGCTTGCTGGCCCAACGGCAGGGTTTTCATCAGTACCGCGAGCTGGTTTTCCAGCCAGCTCCACAGCCACGCGGCGAGCGCATCCTGCGGACTGATTTGCCAGGCGCGGGCAGCCAGTGCCCAGCCAAGAGCGAGGTGCGGTTCGGCGCATTGCTCAAGAAAGCTGCGGGCTGGCGCGTCGAGTTCCGGCAAACCGTTGAGCAATTGCTGCAGCGAGTAACCCATCTGCCGGCTCTCCAGATGCAACTCACGGGTCTCGCGACTGGCACGGTGGGTTTCGCAGAGATGCAGCAACTCGGGCCAGTTTTCCTCGGCCGCGGCCTGACAATGAGCCAGCAGCAGCGGCGCCTCGAAACGGGCGAGGTTGAGCAGTAGTTGATCGCTGATCCAGCGCCGGGCGCTGTCCGGGTTGTTCACGCGGCCGTTATCCACCGCCATTTCCAGGCCTTGCGAATAGCTGTAGCCGCCAATCGGCAGTTGCGGACTGGCCAGGCGCAGCAGCGCCCAGGCCGGGTTCACAGACGTACGCCGAACTGATGGAGTTTGGGCGCGTAGTTGAAATCTTCGTCGCCATGCCGCGAATGGTGATGGCCGCCGCCGTAGGCACCGTGTTCCGGTTGGAACGGCGCTTCAATCGCCTCGACCTGGGCGCCGAGCTGTTCGAGCATGGCCTTGAGCACGTAATCGTCGAGCAGACGCAGCCAGCCATCGCCGACTTGCAAGGCGACGTGGCGGTTGCCCAGATGATAGGCGGCGCGGGTCAGTTCGAAGGCATTGGTGCAGGTGACGTGCAGCAGTTGCTCGGGGCGTGCGCAGACGCGAACGATGCGGCCGTCCTCGGCCTGCAGGCATTCGCCGTCATATAACGGTGCCTGACCGCGCTCCAGAAACAGCCCGACGTCTTCGCCATCGGCACTGAAACAGCGCAGACGGCTTTTGCTCCGCGCTTCGAAGGTCAGGTGCAACTCGGCGGACCAGACAGGTTGAGGGTCGATTCTGCGATGAATCACCAGCATCGGAAAGCTTCCAGCAGTGGACTTGTAGGAGGGCTAGAGCAAGGGGCTTGCCAACCGGACGAGATGTAGGAAATCCCTGTCGGAGCGTAGAGGATGTTTCAAGATGTTGCAGAATTTTGGAAGGTTTTGGTGCGTGAAGATTTTTACATGCGCCAATTTGTGGCTGTCACACAGAGCAATGTAGGAGTGAGCCTGCTCGCGATAGCGGTCTTCCAGTCAATTCTCGGCTGACTGAACGGACGCTATCGCGAGCAGGCTCACTCCTACAGGGGATTTGTGGGGTTTTGGGAAAGGGAATTACTCGGTACTGCCCAACCCTTGCCAGTGCTTGAGGCCGATAAAGATGAAGCGCAATTGCTGGGTGATCTTCGCCTGCGGCGTCAGATGCTCCGGCAGGGCCTCGGCGGGCGGGTCAATGATGTCCGGCAGGGTGGCGAATACCGATTTGACGATCAGGTCAGCGATCACGCTCAGGCCGGCAGCATCCAGATGTTGCAGCTTGGGCATCAGCGTCAGGTCGGCCGCGAGGTCGGCGCTGATGTTTTCGCGCAGACGGCCAATCGCCTGACGCACCGGCTGCGAGCCGCCGTATTGCTCACGAGCGAGAAACAGGAACTGCGAACGGTTGGCGCTGACCACGTCGAGGAAGATCCGCACCGACGCATCGATGATCCCGCCCATGACGAATTCGTTGTGGCGCACCAGGCGGATGGTTTCGCGGAAGGTCTGGCCTACTTCACTGACCAGCACCAGACCCAGCTCGTCCATGTCGGCGAAATGCCGATAGAAACCGGTGGGCACGATGCCGGCGGTCTTGGTCACTTCGCGCAGGCTCAGGCTGCCGAAACCTCGGCCGCTTTCCATCAAATGGCGGGCAGCGTCCATCAGGGCGTTGCGGGTCTGTTGTTTCTGTTCGGCGCGGGGCAGCATCGCAAAGGCGTTTTCTTGAGCGGGACAAGCGCCGCACTCTAGCAAATCGGCTTTGCTGGCGTCGAACGGCAGGGGGAAAGTCAGCAGGAAAAAAGGTTTCGCAGATTGTCGGTACTGAAAAAGTCAAAAGCCCAATCCGGTGATTGGGCTTTTTTTCCAGGCCGCCATGGGCTTAGCTCAAAGCGCTGTTGCGTTCGATCACACGGTCACCACCGCCTTCGGCAACGGCTTGGCCCAGTGGGGTTTTATCGAAACCGTCTTCAGCCAGGGTCTGGCCTTGTGGGGTACGGTCGCTGCCATCGGAAGCCAGGGTCTGACCTTGTGGAGTTTTGTCATAGCCGTCTTCAACCAGACCTTTCTGTTCCAGGCGATCACGGCCGCCTTCTGCTACAGCTTGACCTTGTGGGGTCTTGTCGTAGCCATCTTCAACCAGACCTTTTTCTTCCAGACGATGACGACCGTTTTCAGCCAGGGTCTGACCTTGTGGGGTACGGTCGCTGCCGTCAGCCGCCACAGTCTGGCTGAACACCGAGTGGCTGGATTTCACTTGTGGGGTAGCCTGATCGGCAGCGGGCAGGGCGAAAGCAGTGCTGGCTAGCATCGACAGGGTAAGGCTGAGCAGTAATTGGCGTTTCATGATGGGTTGCTCCTTGGGAGGGCGATAAAGTGGGTACGAAGCCAATGCTACTCTCGATAAGTCGATATAAAAGTTCATAAACGCAATGGTAATAATCAACAGAATTGATTGTTCTGCGGAAGCGCTCTAGCTCGGGCATTTGCGGGCGGTGGTTTTGCACCGCAGTGGGTATTTTCGACTCACTCGCGCCTCGCAAATGTGCGGGCAGCGGTAACGCTGTTCGACCAATCGGTCAGCATTCGGGCGATTTTTTGCCGCGGAATCTATATTCCGATTAAACCTGCGCACTGTTTGCCAGTCGTAGAATTCATGAGGGCCGCTTTGGCCCGCCGTTTCAGCTGTGCGTCGCGAAATCGGCGTGCGGTCGTCATCAGGAGTTTTGTGCATGACGCGCACCGGAAAAATCTTCAGTTGGACCTTCGCCACTCTCGTACTGCTGCTGGCGGTACTGGTTCTGATCATCGTGTTCTTCGACTGGAACCGGATCAAACCGCCGCTCAACGCCAAAGTCTCGGAAGAATTGCATCGTCCGTTCGCCATCAATGGCAACCTCGCGGTGATCTGGCAGCGTGAGCCGGACGAAGGCGGCTGGCGGGCCTGGGTGCCGTGGCCGCACGTGGTGGCTGAGGACCTGACGCTGGGCAACCCGGATTGGTCGAAGCAGCCGCAGATGGTCACGCTCAAACGCGTGGAACTGCGCATCTCGCCGCTGGCACTGCTGGCGCAACGGGTGACGATCCCGCGAATCGACCTGACCGAACCCAACGCGCAACTGCAACGCCTGGCCGATGGCCGCGCCAACTGGACCTTCAAGTTCGACCCGAAAGACCCGAATGCCGAACCGTCGAACTGGGTGGTGGACATCGGTGCGATTGGCTTCGACAAGGGCCACGTCACCCTGGATGACCAGACACTCAAGACTAATCTCGACGTGTTGATCGATCCGCTGGGCAAACCGATTCCGTTCAGCGATATCGTCGGAGCCAAAGCCGCGAAGACCGCGCAGGACAAGGGCGCCGCGCCGCAGGACTATGCATTCGCGCTGAAGGTCAAAGGCCAATACCACGGCCAGAACCTCACTGGCCAAGGCAAGATCGGCGGATTGCTGGCGTTGCAGGACGCGAACAAACCATTCCCGCTGCAGGCCCAGGCGAAGATCGGCGCCACCAGCATCGAACTCGCTGGCACCTTGACCGACCCGCTGAACCTTGGCGCTCTTGATCTGCGTCTGAAACTGGCCGGCGCCAGCCTCGGCAACCTCTATCCACTGACCGGCGTGACCCTGCCGGACACGCCGCCGTACTCCACCGACGGCCATCTGATTGCCAAATTGCATGACGCCGCCGGTGCGAAATTCACCTATGAACAGTTCAACGGCAAGATCGGCGGCAGTGACATTCACGGCGATCTGACCTACGTCGCCAGCCAGCCACGGCCCAAGCTCAGCGGCGCGTTGCTGTCCAATCAATTGCTGTTCGCCGACCTCGCGCCGCTGATCGGCGCCGACTCGAATGACAAGCAAAAGGCCCGCGGCGGCGAGAGCAAGCAGCCGACCGACAAAGTGCTGCCGGTGGAAGAATTCAAGACCGACCGCTGGCGCGCGATGGATGCCGACGTCGAGTTCACCGGCAAGCGCATCGTCCACAGCGAAAAGCTGCCGTTCACCGACCTCTATACCCACCTGAAACTCAACGACGGCGAACTCAGCCTCGAGCCGCTGCGCTTCGGCGTGGCCGGCGGCAATCTGGACGCGCAGATCCGCCTCAATGGTCGCACCGAACCGCTGGAAGGCCGGGCCAAACTGACTGCGCGCGGCTTCAAGCTCAAGCAGTTGTTCCCGACCTTCGAACCGATGAAAACCAGCTTCGGTGAGCTCAACGGTGATGCTGATATCAGCGGTCGCGGCAACTCGGTGGCCAAGCTGCTCGGCGGCGCCAATGGCCAGTTGAAGATGCTGATCAACGACGGCGCAATCAGCCGTGAGCTGATGGAACTGGCGGGACTCAACGTCGGCAACTACGTGGTCGGCAAGATTTTTGGCGACAAGGAAGTGAAGATCAACTGCGCGGCGGCGGACTTCGACATCAAGACTGGCCTGGCGACCACGCGGTTGTTTGTGTTCGATACCGAGAACGCGATCATCTACATCGACGGCACCGCGAACATGGCCACCGAGCAATTGGACCTGACGGTGACACCGGAGTCCAAGGGCTGGCGTCTGATTTCGCTGCGTTCACCGTTGTACGTGCGCGGCAAGTTCATCAAGCCGGACGCCGGGGTCAAGGCTGTGCCATTGATGCTGCGCGGCGCGGGGATGGTGGCGCTGGGTGTGATTGCTGCACCGGCGGCGGGGTTGTTGGCGCTGGTGGCGCCGAGCGGTGGGGAGCCGAACCAGTGTGCGCCTCTGCTTGAACAGATGAAGGCGGGCAAGGCGCCAGTGACCGTCAAGCCAACAAAATGATCGGTGACTGACAGGGCCCTTTCGCGAGCAGGCTCGCTCCTACATTTGAAATAGATTCCAGTGTGGGAGCGAGCCTGCTCGCGAAGGCGTTTTTTGAAAGGCTTACAAGTCTTTCAGAATGTCGGCCATGTCATCCGCATGCTCTTCTTCCTGCGCGAGGATGTCTTCGAAGATGCGCCGGGTGGTCGGGTCTTTTTCGCCGATGTACTGGATGATCTCGCGGTAGCTGTCGATGGCGATCCGTTCGGCCACCAGGTCTTCGTAGACCATTTCCTTCAAGGTGTTCCCGGCCACGTATTGGGCATGGGACATTTTCGACAGCAGGTCCGGATTGAACTCCGGCTCGCCGCCCAGTTGCACGATGCGCTCGGCCAGACGGTCGGCGTGTTGTGCTTCCTGGGTTGCGTGTTCGAGGAATTCTTCAGCGGCCACGTGGGCTTTGACGCCGTTGGCCATGAAGTAATGACGCTTGTAACGCAGCACGCAGACCAGCTCGGTGGCCAGCGACTCGTTGAGCAAGCGCAGCACCTCGTCACGGTCGGCGCTGTAGCTCTCGGTTACCGCGCCGTTCTCGACGTGTTGTCGCGCACGTTCGCGCAGGGTTTTGACATCTGACAAGTGCAGGTCGTCGCTCATGTTGATCTCCAGGAGGCTAATCCAATGGCGCCACGCTCTACAGGCGTGATCGGTTACCCAAGTTGTGAGTCCTGAGCGACGTAAAAAGTTTTATGAGATTTCCGGCGACCTTGGTACCAGCCCGGACAACTGCGCTTCTTCGCGCAACCAGGCAAAAAATGCCCGCACCGGCGGATGCCGCTCCCGTCCCGGCACACACAGCGCGCTGTATCCGGCACCATCGACTTGCACCTGCCCCTTGTACGGCACCAGCAACCCACTGGCGACGCTCTGCGAGACCAGAATATTGCTCGCCAGCACCAGACCTTGTCCGGCAATCGCTGCTTGCAGGGCGTAATGCTCTTCGTCGTACTCGCGAATCGCCGGATGCTGGTTCAACCAGTTTTCGCCTGAGCCAGCGCACCACGCTTCCCAACCGTGGGCATACAGCTTCGAGTTGTGCCAGCGCACGCTGATCAGCGCCGGCGTGCGCCGGGCGGCCAGCGCCACCTGTTCCGGCGAGCCATACACGCCGAAGGTCTCATCGAACAGGCACAAGCCGTAAAGGTTGGGGTAATCGTCGAGGCTATAGCGCAGCACCAGATCGACGCTGGCGTCCTGATGCAGGTCGATGACTTCGCAGTGGGTATCGAGGCGCACGTTGATGTTCGGGTGTTGCGCATAAAACCTTCCGAGGCGCGGCACCAGCCACAGCGCGGCAAACGCGGCGGTGGTCGATAGCGTCAGGCTGCTGCCACTGCGTTGCGGACGCAGGGTGTCGACGCTTTGCGCCACTTCCAGCAGCGCCCCGTGCAAGCTGCGAAACAGCCGCTCGCCCCCTTCGGTCAGGCGCACCTGACGCGGCAAACGCTCGAACAGCGCCACGCCGAGCCAGTCTTCCAGCGCTCGGATCTGATGGGAAATCGCCGTCGGTGTGACTGACAGCTCTTCAGCAGCGGCCTTAAAGCTCAACAGCCGCGAAGCGGATTCGAAGGCGCGCAGGGCAGTCAGCGGCAACGAGGCGAACATTGAATACTCCATGGATGAAACAGATTCATCCCGACTGATTTTTGCTCAGTTGAGACGGCGGCGGGTCGGCGCCAATCTGGCGCTACGCAGCCATTAAAGTCTAGTCCCAAGGAGATTCAGATGAGCAAGATTCTTGCGATCCATGCCAGTCCAAGGGGTGAGCGTTCGCATTCGCGGCGCCTCGCGGAAAGCTTTCTCAGTGCCTGGCAATTACGTCATCCGCAGGCGCAGGTCACCCGCAGTGAAGTCGGACGGGCGCTGATTCCAGCCGTCAACGAAGCGTTTGTGGCGGCGGCGTTTTACCCTGAACCCGAAGCACGCCCGCTGTCGATGCAGGCCGATCTGGCGCTCAGCGATCAACTGGTCGGCGAGTTGTTCGAGCATGACCTGCTGCTGATTTCCACGCCGATGTACAACTTCAGCGTGCCCAGCGGCCTCAAGGCCAGGGTCGATCAGATCGTGCGCCTGGGCCTGACGTTCGACCACACCCTGGACAACGGCGTGGCCCAGTACACGCCGCTGCTGCAAGGCAAGAAAGCGCTGATCGTCACCAGTCGCGGCGGTTTCGGCTTCGGCCCCGGCGGCGAACTGGAAGCGTTGAACCATGCCGATCCATGGCTGCGCACGGCGCTGGGCTTCGTCGGCATCAACGACGTCAGCGTGGTCGCAGCCGAGGGCGAAGAGTCGGCCGAGCGCACCTTCGCGGTATCAGTGGCCGAGGCCGAGCAGCGCTTGCTCGACCTCGCCCGGACGTTCTAAGTGGCCTGGTTGTTCCTGCTGATCGCCGCCGGCTTCGAGGTGACTTTCGCCATGGGCATGAAGTACGCCGAAGGCTTTACCCGCTTGTGGCCGTCGCTGATCACGGTGGTGGCGGCGACTGGCGGGATCTACTTCCTGACGTTGGCGATGCGCGAGTTGCCGGTGAGCATCGCCTATCCGATCTGGACGGCGATCGGCTCGCTGGGCACGGTGTTTCTCGGTTTTGCCCTGCTCGGCGAGAGCCTGACCCTGGTCAAACTGCTGTCGGTGGGGCTGATTGTGGCGGGGGTGGTGGGCCTGAAGTAGGCTGATGGTGCAGTTGTCATCATCAGGGAGGAGGCTTGGCGGGCGTTTTGCACGTCTGGCATCCACTCAGCGACCACAAGGATGTTTGCCCATGTCACAAGGTTCGGCGACACGTTATCCACTGGTGCTGGTGCCGGGCATGCTAGGGTTCATCCGGCTGCTGCTGTATCCGTACTGGTACGGGATCATCAAGGCGTTGCGCCGTGGCGGGGCGACGGTGATTGCGGTGCAGGTATCGCCGCTCAATTCCACCGAGGTGCGTGGCGAGCAGTTGCTGGTGCGCATCGACGAAATTCTGCGCGAGACCGGCGCCGCCAGGGTCAATCTGTTCGGCCACAGCCAAGGCTCGTTGACCGCACGTTATGCCGCCGCGAAACGGCCGGATCTGGTCGCCTCGGTAACCTCCGTGGCCGGGCCCAATCACGGTTCTGAACTGGCCGACTATCTGCAGAAACACTACCCGGCGAACAGCGCCAAGGGCCGCATGCTTGAGGTGCTGTTGCGTTTTGTCGGCTGGCTGATGGCGTTGCTGGAAACCGGTTACCACGGGCCGAAACTGCCGGTGGACATCCACGCTTCGCATCAATCGCTGACCAGCGAAGGCGTGGCGCTGTTCAATCAGCGTTATCCACAGGGCCTGCCCGAGACCTGGGGTGGTCACGGGCCGGAAAAGGTCAATGGCGTGCGTTATTACTCGTGGTCGGGAACCTTGCAACCGGGCAAGACCGATCGCGGCGGCAACCTGTTCGACGGCACCAACCGCAGCTGCCGCTTGTTCGCGAAAACCTTCGTGCGCGAGCCAGGGCAGTGTGACGGGATGGTCGGGCGCTACAGCTCGCACCTCGGCACGGTGATTGGCGACGACTATCCGCTGGATCACTTCGACATCGTCAATCAGTCGCTGGGGCTGGTGGGGAAGGGCGCGGATCCGGTGCGGTTGTTTGTCGAGCATGCGGCGCGGCTAAAGGCCGCCGGATTGTGACTCGCTTTTGTGGTGAGGGGATTTATCCCCGATGGGGCGCGCAGCGGCCCCGCTTTTTATCTCAAAACAAGGGCTGCTGCGCAGCCCATCGGGGATAAATCCCCTCACCACAGGGCCAGATCAGGCAACGCTGAGTTTTCGGCCTAGAACGGTGGTCCAGCGCTCCGACAGAATCACCCCACCCAACGTCAACACCCCACCCACCAGGTGATACATCGCCAGCTCTTCCTTCAACACCACCGCCGCAATCAGCGCGGTAATCAGCGGCAGCAGGTTAAAGAACAACGTCGTGCGGCTCGGTCCCAGGCGCTGTACCGCCTGCATCCACGCCAGCGGCGCGAGCATCGAGGCCAGCAGGCACGCATACAGCACCAGCGGAATGTTCTGCGCGGTGAAGCCGGTTTTCGGCGAGGCGGCGTACAGCGGAAACAGCACCACAATCGCCACCAGCACCTGCAGGTACAGCAACACCAGCGGCGGCAGGCGCAGCTGCCATTTTTTCAGCAGGGTGCTGTAGATCGCGTAGGCCAGGGTGGCGATCAGCATCATCGCGTCACCCAGGTTCACTCCATGTTGCAGCAGCGCGCCGAGGCTGCCGGACGACACCACCACCAGCACGCCGGCGAACGACAGCACCGCGCCGAACAATGCCCCAGCGGTCAGGCGCTGGCCGAGGCTGATGATTGCCATAGCCAGCGACATCAGCGGCATCAGCGACAGGATGATGCCCATGTTGGTCGCCGTGGTCAGCGTCGCGGCGAAGTAGGCGAGGCTTTGATAGACCGCCATCCCGAGCACGCCGAGGATAAAGATCTTGCCCAGGTTCGGGCGGATCTGCGGCCAGTGCGCGATCACCACTTTGAACATGAACGGGGTGAACAACAGGCCGGCCAGCAGCCAGCGATAGAAACCGATCTCGGCGGGGAAGATCGCCCCGACCGCCAGTTTGTTGATCACGGTATTGCCGGCCCAGATGAAAATCGCCAGCAGGGGAAACGCGTATTGCATGGGGTTAAAACCAGTACGTTGATGAACGCTGATTATCCCTTGTCTGGATGTAGGCCTATACTGCGAAACGGACAACCTGCCTCTGCAACCGGACAGCATGAACAGTAAACATATCGATCTGCTGGATTTCAGCGAACTGCCGTCGGCGGTGTACTTCCGCTACGCCGATTTCAACACCCATGAATATGCGGCGCCGCACCGCCATCCGTGGGGCACGCTGGAGTACGCGGCCCACGGCGTGCTGCACATGGATGTCGACGGCAGCCGCTTCATGTCGCCACCGCACTACGCGGTGTGGGTGCCGCCGCAGGTCGAGCACAGTTTCTACAGCCACCAACCGGTCAACTACCGCGCGGTGTGCCTCGATCCGAAGGTTTGCGCCGATCTGCCGCCGCGCGCCTGCACGCTGGCAATCAGCGACATTCTCAAGGCGATTCTCAAGGACTTCGCCGCCCGCGACGTGAAGATCCCCGAACTCGACGCTGACCAGCGTCTGGCCCAGGTGTTGGTCGATCAACTGCAACAGGCGCCGGTACATGAATGTTATCTGCCGTACGCGAGCAATCCTGGGTTGCTGGCGATCCTCGACGCCTTGCAGGCTGATCCGGGCAATAACCAGCCACTGGCGCACTGGGCGGCGCAGGTGTACGTAAGTGAGCGCACGCTGGCCCGGCAGTTCGTGCGTGAACTGGGGATGAGTTTCGGCGAATGGCGTCAGCGCCTGCGTTATCTCGCGGCCATCGAGGCGCTGGAAAGTACCCGCAGCGTGCAGGAGATCGCCTTCGATCTCGGCTACAGCAGCGGCTCGGCCTTCATCGCCATGTTTGCCCGGCAGGCCGGATGTACGCCGGAACAGTATCGGCGTAGCCACCTGGAAGGCAGGAAGGTGTAACAAGATTTGGCTACACTTCAGCGGAGGCCGCATCCATCGATGCGGCGACAAGGAGAAAACTCCATGAAGATGTTGCGTGTCCCTTTGTTGATGATCGGTCTGCTCCTGTGTTCCCAGGGTTTCGCCGCCACGGCGCAACAGAACAAAATGACCACCTGCAATGCTGATGCTACCGCCAAGAGCCTCAAAGGCGACGAGCGCAAGACTTTCATGAGCACCTGCCTCAAGGCTGCACCGGCCGCCAATGACGGCAAAGTGCTGACCCCGCAGCAGGAAAAAATGAAAACCTGCAACGCCGATGCGAAAACCAAGGCGCTGACCGGCGATGCGCGCAAGACCTTCATGAGTGATTGCCTGAAGAAAAAATAATCAGCAAGGATTGCGGTGAACGGGCCGGCCTCTTCGCGAGCAGGCTCGCTCCCACATTGAAATGCGTACCCCCTGTGGGAGCGAGCCTGCTCGCGAAGGGGCCATTGAGCACGACAATAGCCCCTGCATATCCCTAGTGCTCTCCCCGGATCGCTGGCAGACTGCCAATCCTTTTACGCCGTTCGTTTTGAGGCTGTATGCCAACGTTTTCTGAGCGTCATGTTGTGTTTTGGGTCAGTTGCATCATCATCTGCGGCGGCTTGCTGCTGGCGTTGCCGCTGCGCTTGTTGCCCAGCCTGCTGGCCGGTTTGCTGGTGTTCGAGCTGGTCAACATGCTCACCCCGCAACTGCAACGGCTGATCGAAGGTCGGCGTGCGCGCTGGCTGGCGGTGGCACTGCTGGGCACCCTGGTGGTCAGTGTGCTGGCGCTGATCTTTGCCGGCGCCATCAGTTTCCTGCTGCACGAAGCGGAAAATCCGGGCGCCTCGCTCGACAAATTCATGGGCGTGGTCGATCGCGCGCGCGGGCAACTGCCGCCGTTTCTCGACGCCTACCTGCCGGCCAGCGCAGCGGAATTTCGCGTGGCCATCGGCGAATGGGCGAGCAAGCACCTGTCCGAGCTGCAACTGGTGGGCAAGGACGCGGCGCATATGTTCGTCACCCTGCTGATCGGCATGGTCCTCGGCGCGATCATTGCCCTGCAGCGCGTGCCGGATCTGACCAAACGCAAACCGCTGGCCGCCGCCCTGTTCGACCGTCTGCATCTGGTGGTTCAAGCCTTTCGAAACATCGTCTTCGCGCAGATCAAGATTTCCCTGCTGAACACGTTCTTCACCGCGATTTTCCTGGTGGTGGTCTTGCCGCTGTTCGGTATCAAGCTGCCGCTGACCAAGACCCTGATCGTCCTGACCTTTCTGCTCGGCCTGCTGCCGGTGATCGGCAACCTGATGTCGAACACGCTGATCACCATCGTCGGCCTGTCGCTGTCGATCTGGGTGGCGGTGGCGGCGCTGGGCTATCTGATCTTTATCCACAAGCTCGAATACTTCCTCAACGCGCGCATCGTCGGCGGGCAGATCAGTGCCAAGTCGTGGGAGTTGCTGCTGGCGATGCTGGTGTTCGAAGCTGCGTTCGGCCTGCCGGGAGTGGTGGCGGGGCCGATTTATTACGCGTACCTGAAGAGTGAGTTGAAGCTGGGCGGGATGGTTTGATTCAGAATTTGTAGTGTTTGAGCTGGCCTCTTCGCGAGCAGGCTCGCTCCCACATTTTGAGCGCATTCCTTCAGTTGAAATGCGATCTACTGTGGGAGCGGGCTTGCTCGCGAAGGGCGCACTGCCGATTCCGGATCAGGCCGTCGCGCCGTAGCGCTTCATCGCCTCAATCGCCAGACCGCTGCCGATGCTGCCAAAGATATTCCCTTCCACATGTCGCGCATTCGGCAGCATCGCCGAGACGCTATTGCGCAGTGCCGGAATGCCGCTCGAACCGCCGGTGAAGAACACCGTATCGACCTGCGCCACCGACACGTTGGCATCGTTCAACAGCTGCGTAACGCTGCCGCGCACGCGTTCAAGCAAGGCGTCGATCGACGATTCGAACAGGGCGCGGCTCAGTTCCACGCTCAGGCCCGGCTCAATACGGTCCAGCGGTACGTGGCGGCTGTCGGCGTGGGTCAGCTGGATCTTGGTTTCTTCGACTTCCATCGCCAGCCAGTGCCCGGCGCGCTGTTCGATCAGCTTGAACAGACGGTCGATACCGCCGGTGTCCTCGATGTCGTAGCGCATGCTGCCCAGCGCCAGGGTGGATTTCTGCGAGTACACCGAGTTGATGGTGTGCCAGGTCGCCAGGTTCATGTGGTGACTGGTCGGCATGTAGGCGCCGCTCTTCATCCGGCTGCCGTAGCCGAACAGCGGCATCAGGCCTTGCAGGCTCAGCTGTTTGTCGAAGTCGGTCCCGCCGATGTGCACGCCGCCGGTGGCGAGGATGTCATCGTGGCGGTTGTCCATGCCGCGACGCTCGGGCGACAGACGTACCAGCGAGAAGTCCGAGGTACCACCGCCGATGTCGACGATCAGCACCAGCTCTTCTTTTTCGATGGTCGACTCGTAGTCGAATGCTGCAGCGATCGGTTCGTACTGGAACGACACGTCCTTGAAGCCGAGCTTGCGTGCCACTTCGACCAGGGTGTCTTCGGCTTCCTGGTCAGCCAGCGGGTCGTCATCGACGAAAAACACCGGACGCCCCAGCACCACTTGTTCGAACTCGCGACCGGCGGCCGTTTCGGCACGGCTCTTGAGCTGGCCGATGAACAGCCCCAACAGATCCTTGAACGGCATCGCCGTGCCGAGGACGCTGGTGTCGTGCTTGATCAGCTTGGAACCGAGCAGGCTCTTGAGCGAGCGCATCAGCCTGCCTTCGTAGCCTTCCAGGTACTCGTGCAGGGCCAGGCGCCCGTAAACCGGACGGCGCTCTTCGATATTGAAGAACACCACCGACGGCAGGGTGATCTTGTCGTCTTCCAGCGCGATCATCGTTTCCATGCCGGGGCGCAGCCAGCCGACGGTGGAGTTGGAGGTGCCGAAGTCGATACCGCAGGCACGGGCTGGAGAGGCGTTGTTCATGTCTTTCGGGTTCCGGTCAAAAAACGGCCGCGCAGTGTATGTCAGTGCGCGGCAGATTCGAAGGCCGGTCATCTGCTATTTCACGACTAAGCTTCTTGAAAGTCGCAGCTTCGCCCCAAACTTGCTGGCATGGGCCGGCAGACATACCGGCGGTCGCAAGAACCGTCGTCCACTGCCGATAAACTTCTGCTGCGCCACCCGGTCACAAAGTTGAGATCGGTCAACCCGGCACGCGCGAATGAGCGCATGCTGGTCTCGGCGCGAAATCGATAACGGATGGTGATTCCTTCGATGGACTTCAAAGACTATTACAAGATACTCGGCGTGGAGCCGACAGCGGACGACAAGGCGATCAAGGCTGCCTATCGCAAGCTGGCGCGCAAATACCACCCCGATGTCAGCAAGGAAAAAGACGCTGAGGCCAAGTTCAAGGACGCCTCGGAAGCCTATGAAGCGCTGAAAAGCGCCGACAAACGCGCCGAATATGACGAGCTGCGCCGTTATGGCCAGCACGGTCAGCCGTTCCAGGGCCCGCCGGGCTGGCAGAGCCGTGGCGGTTTTGGCGGCGGCGGTGGCGACACCGGCGACTTCTCGGACTTCTTCAGTTCGATCTTCGGCAATCGCGGCGCCGGTTTCGGTGGCGACGGTCGGCAACAACGCAGTGCAGGGCGCCGAGGGCAAGACGTGGAAATGGAACTGCCGGTCTTCCTTGAGGAGACGCTGTCGGACGAATCGAAGAAGGTCAGCTTCCAGATCCCGCAATACAACGCCAACGGTCAGCACGTCAGCAACACCAGCAAGAGCCTGAATGTGAAGATCCCGGCGGGCGTCACCGACGGCGAGCGCATCCGCCTCAAAGGCCAGGGCGCACCGGGCATCGGTGGCGGGGCCAATGGCGATCTGTACCTGACCATTCGCTTTGCGCCGCACCCGAAATTCGATGTCGAAGGCGAAAACCTGATCATCACCTTGCCATTGGCACCGTGGGAGCTGGCGCTGGGCACCGAGGTGGCCGTGCCGACCCTGACCGGCAAGATCAACCTCAAGGTTCCGGCCGGCAGTCAGAACGGTCAGCGCATGCGCGCCAAGGGGCATGGCTTGAAGAACAAGGCCGGTGAGCGCGGTTACCTGTTCGTGCAGCTCAAGGCCGTGATGCCGAAAACCTCCGACGACGAGGTCAAGGCGCTGTGGCAGGAACTGGCGAAGAAAGCTGCGTTCAACCCACGAGAGAACTTCTGAATCCGACGACGGAGTAGCCCATCATGAGCAGCCCCCTGATCGTTCAACTGGACATGGCAGAATTCTGTGAGGCGGCCGATCTGTCGGACGTCTACGTGATCGAAATCGTCGAACACGGCATCCTCGAACCTCAGGGCGCGCAGCCCCGGGAATGGCGGTTCACCGACTACGAACTGAGCCTGGCCAAGCGCGCCGCGAAGTTGCGGCGCGAGCTGGAGCTGGAGTGGGAGGGCGTCGCCCTGGCACTTGATCTGCTGGATGAAGTGAAGGAACTGCGAGCCGAGAATCGCATGCTGCGCCAGCGGTTGGGGCGTTTGGTGGTCGAATAGTTTTACCGTTGGTTCTGGAGTGTCTTTGCCGGCCCCTTCGCGAGCAGGCTCGCTCCCACAGGTTGACTGCGGTCTCCTGTGGGAGCGAGCCTGCTCGCGAAGAACGATTACGCGGTTGGCCTGCTTAAACCTTTCTCGGCAACACCACACTGAACAACGTCCCGTCAGCCTCACTCGAGCTGACATCGATCGTCCCGCCATGGGCGGTCACCACTTCCTTGACGATAAACAGACCCAACCCGAGGCTGGTCGACGGCTGTCCGAGTTCTTCGTCGGCGCTGCGCACCAGCGGGTCGAAAATCGTACCGATCGCCTCTTCGGAAATCGGTGTGCCGTAGTTGTGCACCGACAGGCACACGTGGTCGCCCTCGCCACGCAGATCGAGGGTCACGTCGCGCTGGTTGGCACCGTGCTGCAAGGCATTGCCGATCAGGTTTTGCAGTAATTGGTCGATCCGTCCGGCGTCCCACACGCCGCTGGTGTCACCGTGCACGGTGAGCCTGGGATCGGATTGCGGTTGACCGGCGCAAGCTTCGGCGATCGCCGCTCGCGCCGCAACGGCCAGATCCATCGGTGCCGGCTCGATCGGCAGGCTACGGCCCAGACGACTGCGCACCAGTTCCAGCAGATCGCTGACCATCGTCGCCATGTGCCGCGCGCCACGCTTGATGTGCTGGGCGCAGGCCAGGGCATCGCCTTCAAGGCTGGATTTGCGCAGCAGCAGTTCGGTGGACATGCTCACCGCCTGCAGCGGCGCACGCAGGTCATGGCCGAGGATGGCGAGGAAAATGTCCCGCGAGCGATTGACCTGCTCGGCGTAGGCCGCGGTGGATTCGGCCAGTGCCTCGTCGATGGCTTCGTTGAAACGGATCATGTCCTGAAAATAGGTCATGTCCGGCGAGTCAAGGCTGTTGACCCACAGGCGGATCACGCAGGCACGCAAATGGCGGAATTCACTGGTCATCTGCACCAGGTCAAAACCGACGGTGTGGCGCAGTTCGCCATGGCTGGCGCCGGCCTCGTCCAGGCTCGGGGTCTTTTCCGGGCCTTCGCCCTTGGCCTTGGCAGCCTGTTCGGCGGGGCTTTGCGGCTTGTTCATGTCGCGGGCGGCGGCCCGCAGAATCTCGCTGGCGTGATCGCGCAGCGCAGTGGAATCCAGATAGTCGGCGGCCGGCGTGATGGTCGCGGCGAACTGTTCCCACTCATCGACGATAGGGTCGATATTGGCCACGATGAACTCGGAAAGACGCATGGGCAGTTCCTGAAAAAAGGCGGAGCGAATCGAATATTAGTCCCTTTGGCGGGAAATACACGACCGTTTGCACATCGGTTTTCCTGCCCCATGAAAAAGGCCCCCGGCCCGTGCGCAAGACGCGGGTCGGGGGCCTTTTGTCGTGTGTCAGAACAGGAAGTAACGCTGAGCCATCGGCAAGGTTTCCGCCGGCTCACACCAGAGCAGCACGCCGTCGGCCTTGACCTGATAGGTCTGCGGATCGACGTCGATGTTCGGCAAGTAATCGTTGTGGATCAGGTCGGTTTTCTGCACGTCGCGGCAGCCTTTGACCACGCCGATTTTCTTCTTCAGGCCCAATGCCTCGGGCAACCCCGCCTCCTGCGCGGCCTGACTGATGAACGTCAGGCTGGTGGCGTGCAGCGAGCCGCCGTAACTGGCGAACATCGGGCGGTAGTGCACCGGTTGCGGGGTTGGAATCGACGCGTTGGCGTCGCCCATCAGACTGGCGGCGATGGCGCCGCCCTTGAGGATCAGCGTCGGTTTCACACCGAAAAACGCCGGACGCCAGAGCACCAGGTCGGCCCATTTGCCAACTTCGATCGAACCCACTTCATGGCTGATGCCATGGGTGATCGCCGGGTTGATCGTGTACTTGGCGATGTAGCGCTTGGCGCGGAAGTTGTCGTTGCCTTCGCCGTCCTGCGGCAGCGGGCCGCGCTGCTTTTTCATCTTGTCGGCGGTCTGCCAGGTGCGCGTGATGACTTCGCCGACGCGGCCCATGGCCTGGCTGTCGGAGCTGATCATCGAGAACGCGCCGAGGTCGTGGAGGATGTCTTCGGCGGCGATGGTTTCGCGGCGGATACGGCTTTCGGCGAACGCCACGTCTTCGGCGATGCTCGGGTCGAGGTGGTGGCAGACCATCAGCATGTCGAGGTGTTCGTCGATGGTGTTGCGGGTGAACGGCCGGGTCGGGTTGGTCGAGCTCGGCAGCACGTTAGGAAAACCGCAGGCCTTGATGATGTCCGGCGCATGACCGCCGCCGGCACCTTCGGTGTGATAGGTGTGAATGGTGCGGCCCTTGAACGCGCCGAGGGTGGTTTCGACGAAACCGGATTCGTTGAGGGTGTCGGTGTGGATCGCCACCTGCACGTCGTACTGGTCGGCGACGCTCAGGCAGTTGTCGATGCTCGCCGGGGTGGTACCCCAGTCTTCGTGCAGTTTGAGGCCGATGGCGCCGGCCTTGACCTGCTCGATCAGCGGCTCCGGCAGGCTGGCGTTGCCCTTGCCGGTGAGGCCGATGTTCATCGGGAACGCGTCGGCGGCCTGGAGCATGCGCGCCAGGTGCCACGGCCCGGAGGTGCAGGTGGTGGCGTTGGTGCCGGTCGCCGGCCCGGTGCCGCCGCCGATCATGGTGGTGACGCCGCTCATCAGCGCTTCTTCGATCTGCTGCGGGCAGATGAAGTGGATGTGCGTGTCGATGCCGCCGGCAGTGAGGATCATGCCTTCACCGGCGATCACCTCGGTGCTGGCGCCGATGGCGATGGTCACGTTGGGCTGTACGTCCGGGTTACCGGCCTTGCCGATCGCGGCGATGCGCCCGTCCTTGAGGCCGACGTCGGCTTTGACGATACCCCAGTGGTCGATAATCAGCGCATTGGTGATCAGCGTGTCGACCACTTCGGCGGCGAGCAGCTGGCTCTGGCCCTGACCGTCGCGGATCACTTTGCCGCCGCCGAATTTGACTTCTTCGCCGTAGGTGGTGAAGTCCTTTTCGACTTCGATCCACAACTCGGTGTCCGCCAGGCGCACCTTGTCGCCGACGGTGGGGCCGAACATGTCGGCGTAGGCTTGACGCGAGATCTTCATGTGTTCGCCTTGGAATTCAATTGGTTTTGAGATCGTTCGCTGCGCTCACTTTCGCGAGCAGGCTCGCTCCCACAGGGGATCGGATTCCAGCTGGAGGAACTCGGTTTAATGTGGGAGCGGGCTTGCTCGCGAAGGGGCCAGAGCAGACACCGTATTACTTAGAGATCACCCATGACCCGCCCGGCAAAGCCGAACACCCGCCGATGCCCGGCGTACTCCACCAGCTCGACCTCGCGACTTTGCCCCGGCTCGAAGCGCACCGCGGTGCCGGCGGGGATGTTCAGGCGCATGCCACGGCTGGCCGCGCGATCAAAGGTCAGCGCGTCGTTGGTTTCGAAAAAGTGATAGTGCGAACCGACCTGGATCGGCCGGTCGCCGCTGTTGGCGACTTTCAGGCTGAGGGTGCGGCGGCCGACATTCAATTCGATGTCGCCGGGCTGGATCTGGTACTGGCCGGGAATCATGGCCGGGCTCCTTGCAGAGTCTTGTAGTAGAGGGCGGTCGGGCGATACGTGCCGTGCGGGTCGCAGGCGTAGTCGGGAATTTCGCCGGCGCGGGTGTAACCCAGGGCCTTGTAGAAATCTTCGGCGGGCGAACCAGCCTCGGTGTCGAGGTAGAGCATGCCGCGCTTGTGCTTGGCCGCTTCGAGCTCCAGCGCATTCATCAATTGCTGGCCGAGGCCACGGCGGCGCGCCTGTTCACGCACCAGCAGCTTCTGCACTTCTGCGCGATTAAGGCCGTTGGCCTTCTGGCACAGGCCCAACTGCACGCTGGCCTGCACCTCTTCATCCTTGACCACCACCCAGAGCAACACGCTGCCCTTGTTCACTTGTTGCTGCACTTCATCGAAATAGGCGCGGGCCTGCGCGGCATCGAGGTCGGCCATGAAGCCGACGCTGGCGCCATAACCCACGGCGTCGAGCAGCAGATCAATCAGGCCCTGACGATAGTGCGCAAAACTTTCCGCATTGACGCGTCGCAGTTGGGCGGGGTTCATCGCGTATCACTCCTTGTTGGCGACCGGCGGCTGGGCGCCAGGATTGAGGGTCAGTTGCATGAAGGTCAGATCGAGCCAGCGGCCGAACTTGGTGCCGACTTGCGGTATTTGTCCAGTGATGCTGAAACCGGCGCGCTCATGCAGACGAATGGAAGCGGCGTTGCCACTTTCGATGGCGGCGACCATCACATGCTTGTCGCAGGCTTTGGCCCGCTCGATCAGCACGCTCATCAATTGCGGGCCAAGGCCGTTGCCGCGCTGGTCGCTGCGCACGTAGACCGAGTGCTCGACGGTATGGCGGAAACCGTCGAACGGCCGCCAGTCGCCAAAGGAAGCGTAGCCGAGCACAACGTTGTCGACGTCGACGATCACCAGAATCGGGTAGGCCTGGGCCTGACGGGCGCTAAACCACGCCTGGCGGTTGCCGAGGTCGACCGCCGATTCGTTCCAGATCGCCGTGGTGTTGAGCACCGCGTCGTTGTAGATGTCGCGGATTGCCGGCAGGTCGGCGTGCAGGGCATCGCGAATGGTGTAGGTCATGGCGCGGCCTCAGACGATCGGTTGGTGGACGGTGACCAGTTTGGTGCCGTCGGGGAACGTCGCTTCGACCTGGATCTCCGGGATCATTTCCGGGATGCCTTCCATCACCTGTTCACGGCTCAGCAGGGTGGTGCCGAAGTGCATCAGCTCGGCCACGGTCTGGCCATCACGGGCGCCTTCGAGCAGCGCTGCGGAGATGTAGGCCATGGCTTCCGGGTAGTTGAGCTTCACACCTCGGGCCAGTCGGCGTTCGGCGACGAGGCCGGCGGTGAAGATCAACAGCTTGTCTTTTTCGCGTGGGGTCAGGTCCATTGCGGGTATCCATCAGGGCAGATTGAAAAGGGTCGGGACTGTTGGCACAGATCCCTGTGGGAGCGAGCCTGCTCGCGAAGGCGCCGGCACATTCAATATTTGAGGTGACGGATAAAGCGCTTTCGCGAGCAAGCCCGCTCCCACAATTGGATTGCATTTCAGGTGTTCCAGATTCGCGGGGGCTGGGCTTCGCGGCCTAGCAGAGCCGGGCGTAACAAACGCCATAAATCGATGAGCCAGGCACGGGCGAGCAATGCTTCTGACGCCAGACACCGAGCCACCAACAGGCCGGGCAACTGGGTCAGATCACCGCGCACCTCATGGCCCAGCGAGCGACAACGCTCCAGCAGCTCGGCATCGATTTCACCGCTCACCAGCAGCGTCGCAAACACCGGATGGCCATCCAGACCGATCGGCGAATCCAGCAACCCGTCACCGCCAGTAATCCTCTGACGCTCGTGCCAGAGCAATCGCCCGTCACGGCGGATATCCAGATGCGCTTGAAAGTGTCCGAGGTCGAAGCGCTCGCCACTGGCCGGTCGGCCCAGCGCCACCACGTCCCAGTAGAACAGCCGCGCATCGCCCTCAAGCTCGATCGAGGTGGTGAGTTCGGCCTGGGCGGCGCTGTAGACGATGGTTTCCTGCGGCAGCCACTCCAGCGTCGCACCTGCGGCCACTTTCAAATCGAGTTGCTGATACGCCGGCCCCGCTGCGCGATACCACTTGGCCGCGCCGGGGCTGGTGATCTGCGCCCAGGCGTCTGCTTCGACGCGGGCGCTGATGTTCAGCCGGTCACCGCCGGCGATCCCGCCGGGCGGGTGGACGATGATGTGCTGGCAGACCTCGGGGCCTTCGGCATACAGGTGCTTTTGCACGCGCAGCGGGCCGAGATGCCGGCGCTGAACCGGGCGCGTACAGTCGCCGAAGCGGGCGTAGGCCAGCTCCAGCTCGGCGTGCCAGCTCGGGGTAAACAGGGCAGTGGGAAGCGGTAAGTTCATGGTTTGTAATTATCGTTAGGAAGCTACAGATTAAATTGTTACCAGACCTCGTACACCCTCGGCCTCCATATTTTCACCGCGGCCCTGCTGCACGATCTCGCCCCGGGACATCACCAGGTACTGATCGGCCAGCTCCGCAGCGAAATCGTAGAACTGCTCCACCAGCAAAATCGCCATGTCGCCACGCGCCGCGAGCTTTTTGATCACCGCGCCGATCTCCTTGATCACCGAGGGCTGGATGCCTTCGGTGGGCTCGTCGAGGATCAGCAAACGCGGACGACTGGCCAGGGCGCGACCGATAGCCAGCTGCTGTTGCTGACCGCCGGACAGGTCGCCGCCGCGGCGCTGCTTCATTTGTAGCAGCACCGGGAACAATTCGTAGATGAAACCTGGGACTTCTTTCGCTTCGCTGCCGGGAAAACGGGACAGGCCCATCAGCAGATTTTCTTCCACCGTGAGCCGGCCGAAGATTTCCCGGCCCTGTGGCACATAGGCGATACCGGCGTGTACCCGCTGGTGCGGCTTGAACGTGGTGATCGCTTTGCCTTCCCAATTCACCACGCCTTCCTTGGCCGGCAACAGGCCCATCAGGCATTTGAGCAGGGTGGTCTTGCCCACGCCGTTGCGCCCGAGCAGGCAGGTGACTTCGCCGACTTTTACCTCGAATGAGAGGCCACGGAGGATGTGGCTACCGCCGTAGTACTGGTGCAGCTTGTCGACTTGCAGCATGTTCAAATTCCTTCTGTTGCACACAGAACCCTGTGGGAGCGAGCCTGCTCGCGAATGCGGCGTCACATTCAGCATTTTCAGCGCCTGATGCACCGCTTTCGCGAGCAGGCTCGCTCCCACAGGTTTTGCATTCGCAAAATTCAGCGGCCGAGATAGACCTCGATCACCCGCTCGTTTTCCTGCACCTGCTCCAGCGACCCTTCGGCCAGCACGCTGCCCTGATGCAGCACCGTCACATGATCGGCAATCGAGCCGACGAAGCCCATGTCGTGCTCCACCACCATCAGCGAATGCTTGCCGGCCAGCGACTTGAACAGCTCGGCGGTGAATTCGGTTTCGGCATCGGTCATGCCCGCCACCGGCTCGTCGAGCAGCAGCAGTTGCGGGTCCTGCATCAGCAACATGCCGATTTCCAGAAACTGTTTCTGCCCGTGGGACAGCAAGCCCGCCGGGCGATTGACCGAGGTGGTCAGGCGGATGGTGTCGAGCACTTCGCTGATCCGGTCTTTCTGCTCGCCGCTCAACTTCGCCCGCAGACTGGCCCACACCGACTTGTCGGTTTTCTGCGCCAGTTCCAGGTTCTCGAACACGCTCAGCGCTTCGAACACTGTGGGTTTCTGGAACTTGCGCCCGATGCCGGCCTGGGCAATCTGTACTTCGCTCATCTGCGTCAGGTCGAGGGTTTCGCCGAACCAGGCTTTGCCGTGGCTGGGGCGGGTCTTGCCGGTGATCACGTCCATCAGCGTGGTCTTGCCCGCGCCGTTGGGGCCGATGATGCAGCGCAGTTCGCCGACACCGATGTACAGGTTCAGATTGTTCAGCGCGCGAAAGCCGTCGAAGCTGACGCTGATGTCTTCCAGGGTCAGGATCGTGCCGTGACGGGTATCGAGGCCCGGGCCGACGCGTTGGCCGAGGCCGATCGTGTCACGGCTGGTGCCTTCGTCCTTGTTCGGTTCCACGGGGAAAAACGCCGGTTCGAGCATGAATTCAGCACTCGCAGTGACTCTCATTGTTCACCTCGTTTCTTCAGCAGGCCGATCACGCCTTTGGGCAAATACAACGTCACGACGATGAACAGCGCGCCGAGGAAGAACAGCCAGTATTCAGGGAAGGCCACGGTGAACCAGCTCTTCATGCCGTTGACCACACCGGCACCGAGCAGCGGCCCGATCAGCGTGCCGCGACCGCCGAGGGCGACCCATACCGCCGCCTCGATCGAGTTGGTCGGCGACATTTCGCTGGGGTTGATGATGCCGACCTGCGGCACGTACAGGGCCCCGGCCAGACCGCACAGCACCGCGCTCAAGACCCAGACGAACAGTTTGAAACCGCGCGGGTCGTAGCCGCAGAACATCAGGCGGTTTTCTGCATCGCGCAGCGCGGTCAGCACCCGGCCGAGCTTGCTCTGTGCAAGACGCCAGCCGATGAACAGACTCGCCACCAGCAACAGTACGGTCGCCAGAAATAGCACCGCGCGGGTGCCCGGCTCAGTGATGCCGAAACCGAGAATCGTGCGGAAATTGGTGAAGCCGTTGTTGCCGCCGAAGCCGGTCTCGTTGCGGAAAAACAGGAGCATCCCGGCGAAGGTCAGGGCCTGGGTCATGATCGAGAAATACACACCCTTGATCCGCGAGCGGAAGGCGAAGAAGCCGAACACCAGCGCCAGCAGACCCGGTGCCAGCACCACCAGACACATCGACCAGATAAAGCTGCTGGTGCCGCTCCAGTACCACGGCAGGTCGGTCCACGACAGAAAAGTCATGAACGCCGGCAAACCATCACCGGCGGCCTGACGCATCAGGTACATGCCCATCGCATAACCGCCGAGGGCGAAGAACAGGCCGTGGCCCAGCGACAGCAGCCCGGCGTAGCCCCAGACCAGATCCAGCGCCAGAGCGACGATGGCGTAGCAGAGGATTTTGCCGACCAGCGTCAGGGTGTAGGCCGAGACATGCAGCGCGCTGTCTGCCGGCAACAGCGAGAGCAACGGTAGAGCGATCAGCAGCGCGAGGATCACCGCGCCGATGGCGAGGGTGACTTTCGGGCCGGCCTTTTGCGTGGCCGTGACAAGTAGAGGCTGGTTCATCAGTCGATCACCCGTCCTTTCAGTGCGAAGAGGCCTTGCGGACGTTTCTGGATGAACAGAATGATCAGCGCGAGGATCAGGATCTTGCCCAGTACCGCACCGATCTGCGGTTCGAGAATCTTGTTGGCGATGCCCAGGCCGAACGCAGCGAGCACGCTGCCGGCGAGTTGGCCGACGCCACCGAGCACCACTACCAGGAATGAGTCGATGATGTAGCTCTGGCCGAGGTCCGGGCCGACATTGCCGATCTGGCTCAGCGCCACGCCACCGAGGCCGGCGATGCCCGAGCCGAGGCCGAAGGCGAGCATGTCGACGCGCCCGGTCGGCACGCCGCAGCAGGCAGCCATGTTGCGGTTCTGCGTGACCGCACGCACGTTGAGGCCGAGGCGGGTCTTGTTCAGCAGCAGCCAGGTCAGCACCACCACGAACAAGGCGAAGGCGATGATCACGATGCGGTTGTACGGCAGCACCAGATTCGGCAGCACTTGAATACCGCCGGACAGCCACGCCGGGTTCGCCACCTCGACGTTCTGCGCTCCGAACAGCAGGCGCACCAACTGGATCAGCATCAGGCTGATGCCCCAGGTGGCGAGCAGGGTTTCCAGCGGCCGGCCGTAGAGATGACGAATCACCGTGCGTTCCAGCGCCATGCCGATCGCCGCCGTGACAAAGAACGCCACCGGCAGTGCGATCAGCGGATAGAACTCGATGGCTTGCGGGGCGTAGCGCTGGAACATCAGCTGCACCACGTAGGTCGAGTAGGCGCCAAGCATCAGCATCTCGCCATGGGCCATGTTGATCACCCCGAGCAGGCCGAAGGTGATCGCCAGCCCGAGGGCCGCGAGCAGCAGGATCGAGCCGAGGGACATGCCGCTGAACGCCTGACCCAACACTTCGCCGATCAGCAGTTTGCGCTTGACCTGAGCCAGACTGGTTTCGGCGGCGGTGCGCACCCCGGCATCGCTTTCCACGCCGGGTTCGAGCAGGCCTTCGAGGCGCGTGCGGGCCAGCGGATCGCCGGTTTCGCCGAGCAGGCGCACGGCGGCCAGACGCACCGCCGGATCGCTGTCGACCAGCTGCAGATTGGCCAGCGCCAGGCTCAGGGCGGCGTGGACGTTCTCGTCTTTTTCGCCAGCCAGTTGCTGGTCGAGGAATTTCAGCTGCGCGGGTTTCGCGCTTTTCTGCAATTGCTGCGCGGCAGTCAGACGGGTTTTGGCGTCGGCGGCGAGCAATTGGTGGCTGGCCAACGCGGTGTCGATCAGACCCCGCAGGCGGTTGTTCAGGCGCAGGGTTTTCGGCTGGCCGTCGAGGGTCAATTCGCCTTGTTGCAGGGCGTTGATCAGCTCGACACGCGCCGGCTCGGGCTGCGCGGCCCAGGCTTCCAGCAGTCTGGCTTGCTGCACGGGATTGGCGGCGACGAAGTCTTCGGCGTCACCGGCAAAGGCAGTCATCGGCAACAGCAGTGCGATGGCGAGGATGAAGCGGTATAGGGTAGTCGGCATAAAGAGTCGCCTTGCGCGGACTAATTGTGGGCGCAGTCTTTGTGGCGAGGGGATTCATCCCCGATGGGTTGCGAAGCAGCCCCAAATCCAGCGGTCGCGGTGTATCAGATTGATCGCGTCGACTGATTTCGCGACTGCTTCGCAGCCGGTCGGGGATGAATCCCCTCACCACAAAATATTGTTCCCACAGAGGGAGTGTGTCGGACTGAAAGTCTTAACAGCCCGACACCCAATGGCTCAGTTGCTCTTCACCGCGTAATCCGGCTTCTTGTCGTTGCCATCGATAAACGGACTCCAAGGCTGGGCGCGGATCGGGCCTTCGGTCTGCCACACGACGTTGAACTGACCGTCGTTCTGGATCTCGCCGATCATCACCGGTTTGTGCAGGTGGTGGTTGGTCTTGTCCATGGTCAGGGTGTAACCGGACGGCGCGGCGAAGGTCTGGCCGGCCAGCGCTTCGCGAACTTTGTCGACGTCGGTGGACTTGGCTTTTTCCGCTGCCTGCGCCCACATGTGGATGCCGACGTAAGTGGCTTCCATCGGGTCGTTGGTCACCGCTTTGTCGGCGCCCGGCAGGTTGTGTTTCTTCGCGTAAGCCTTCCAGTCAGCGACGAACTTCTTGTTCACCGGGTTCTCCACGGACTCGAAGTAGTTCCACGCCGCAAGGTTGCCCACCAGCGGTTTGGTGTCGATGCCGCGCAGCTCTTCTTCACCCACCGAGAACGCCACCACCGGTACGTCGGTAGCCTTCAGGCCCTGATTGGCCAGCTCTTTGTAGAACGGCACGTTGGAGTCGCCGTTGACCGTGGAGATCACAGCAGTCTTGCCGCCGGCGGAGAATTTCTTGATGTTGGCGACGATGGTTTGATAGTCGCTGTGACCGAACGGGGTGTAGACCTCTTCGATGTCCTTGTCGGCCACGCCTTTGGAATGCAGGAACGAGCGCAGGATCTTGTTGGTGGTGCGCGGGTAGACGTAGTCGGTGCCGAGCAGGAAGAAGCGCTTGGCGCTGCCGCCTTCTTCGCTCATCAGGTATTCAACGGCGGGGATCGCTTGCTGGTTCGGCGCGGCGCCGGTGTAGAACACGTTCGGCGACATCTCTTCACCTTCGTACTGCACCGGGTAGAACAGCAGGCCGTTGAGTTCTTCGAACACCGGCAGTACCGACTTACGCGACACCGACGTCCAGCAACCGAACACCACGGCGACTTTGTCCTGGGTCAGCAACTGCCGGCCCTTTTCGGCAAACAGCGGCCAGTTGGACGCCGGGTCGACTACCACCGGTTCGAGCATCTTGCCGTTCACCCCGCCCTTGGCGTTGATCTCGTCGATGGTCATCAGCGCCATGTCTTTGAGCGATGTTTCGGAGATCGCCATGGTCCCGGACAACGAATGCAGAATCCCCACCTTGATGGTCTCGGCGGCCTGGACAGTCCAGGTCATGCCCATCGCGGCAATGGATGCCGTGAGTGTGAAAGCCTTGATCAAACTGCGACGCTTCATTGTGCGATCTCCATGAACATTAAAGTTTTTTATGGTTGGCAGATGCGGACGACTGAAGACTGTTTTGCAAGGGCTGTGCCCGGTCGGGATCGGGCAGAAAAATGTCGGTTTAGAGCGGTTGCGCGCGGGTGGGGTGCACCATGAAGGAACGAGTCGCGTGTGACGGTGCATTCGTGTGCGCCAGATTAGGGCGCCGATTTCGCAAACAGTGCCATTCACTGTTGGAGCGGGCTTGCTCGCGAATGCGGTGGGTCATTCAAAAATGAAGTTGGCTGGCACGGCCTCTTCGCGAGCAGGCTCGCTCCCACAGTTTTTTATGTTTGTTGTGTCAGCGGCGGCGCATCAGGCCGATGAAAAAGAGGCCGCCGATGGCAGCGGTGGCAACGCCGATGGGCAGGTCTTCCGGCGCGATCAGGGTTCGCGCGGCGACATCGACCCACACCAGAAACAGGCTGCCGAGCAAGACGCAGGCCGGCAGCAATCGGCGGTGTTCGGCACCGACCAGACGCCGGGCAATGTGCGGCACCATCAGCCCGACAAAACCGATTGAGCCACTGATCGACACCAGCACCCCGGTCATCAAGGACGCGATCACAAACACCCGCAGGCGCACCGCACGGGCATTCAGACCGAGGGTGACGGCGGTCTGTTCGCCGGCCATCAAGGCGTTCAACGGTCGGGCCATACCCAGCAGCAAACCGAGGCCGAGCAACACGCTCAGGGCCGGCACCGTCAGCAGCTCCCAACGCGCGAGGCCGAGGCCGCCGAGCATCCAGAACATCACCGCCGAACTGGCGCGATGGTCGCCCATGAACAGAAGCAGATTGGCGATTGCCATCATCACGAACGACACCGCCACGCCGCACAGCAGCAAGCGGTCGCTGTCGAGCCGACCCTGACGGTTGGCAATGCCCAGTACCAGAAACATGCTCAGCAATGCACCGATGAATGCGGCAATCGGCAAGGTCAGCAAACCGACGATCTCACCGATGTGCAGCACCACGATCACTGCGCCGAGTGTCGCGCCAGAGGTGACGCCGAGCAGGTGCGGATCGGCCAGTGGATTACGCGTTACCGCTTGCAGCACCGCGCCAATCAACGCCAGCCCGGCACCAACCAACGCCCCGAGCAACATGCGCGGCACGCGGATCAGCCAGACGATGTGTTCCTGTCCGGCGCTCCAGCTCACCTCGCCGAGACCGAAAGCCTTGTGCAGCAGAATCCGCCACACCACGTCCACTGGCACCCGTGCCGGGCCGAATCCCAGCGACATCACGCACGACACCAGCAACACGGCGCCGAGGGCGGTCAGCAACAAGGCGTAGCGACGGTCGATCATTCGCCGTGGAACCCCTTGGCCAGGGTTTCCACCGCCAGCACGTTATCGATCCCCGGCGTGGCCTGCACGTAAGGGATGACGATGAAGCGCTGGTTCTTGATCGCATCGACCGATTGCAGCGCCGGGTTCTTCAGCAGAAATTCGATCTTCTGTTCAGCGGTGATTTCGCTGTAGTCGACGATCACGATCACCTGCGGATTGCGTTCGACCACGGTCTCCCAGTTGACCCTCGTCCAGCTCGCGTCGACGTCGTCGAGAATGTTGCGCCCGCCTGCAGCATCAATCAGCGCCTGCGGCATGCCGAGACGCCCGGAAGTCATGGCGCGGTCTTCGCCGCTGTCGTAGAGAAACACGCGCGGCTTGTCGGCGGGCAGGTCTTTGCGGATCTCGGCGACCTGATTCTGCATGTCGGCGATCAGTGCGTTGGCGCGATCCTGCACGTCGAAAATTTTCCCGAGGTTGCGCAGGTCGTTGTAGGTGTCGTCCAGCGTCGCCGCCGGACGCTTCATCACGAAGGCGCAGGATTCGGTCAGCTCATACACGTTGATGCCCAGCGGTTGCAGGGTCTGCGGCGTGAGGTCGCCACCGACGCGCATGCCGTAATCCCAGCCGGCGAAGAAAAAATCAACGTTGGCGTTGAGCAGGGTTTCCACCGATGGATATTTCGCAGCCAGCTCCGGCAAACCGTCGAGCAACGACTGCATTTCGGGCGTCACCGACTTCCAGCCGCTGACGCCGCTGTAACCGGCCATGCGCGATTTGAGGCCGAGGGCGAGCATCATCTGGGTCATGTTGATGTCGTGGCTGACCGCGTGTTTCGGCGCTTCGTTGAAGGTCACTTCGCGGTTGCAGCTATGGATGGTCAACGGGTATTTCGTAGCTTCGGCGAAGGCCTGGGCACTGCACAACAAAAGAGCGACACAAAGCAGGGAACGCACAGTCATGGTCGGGTTATCCAGGTGATTCGCGGGTAGCCGTGAAGAGGGTGGGAATCGATCAACGCCTCGACGCCGAACACGTCGCGCAGCAGCTCGGTGGTGAGTACCTGTTGCGGCGTGCCGCTGGCGACGATCCGCCCGTGATTGATCACGTACAGTCGGTCACAGAACGCGGCGGCCAGGTTCAGGTCGTGAATGCTGGCGAGGGTGCCGATCTGCAGACGTTTGACCAGTTGCAGCAGTTCGAGCTGATAACGCGGGTCGAGGTGGTTGGTCGGCTCGTCGAGGATCAGCAGTTGCGGTTGCTGAGTCAGGGCGCGGGCAAGGATCACCCGCTGCTTCTCACCGCCGGACAGGGTGGCGAACGCATGGTCTTCGAAGCCGTCGAGGCCGACGGATTTGAGCGCTTGCGTCGTCAGATTGCGATCTTCCAGCGTGTCGCCATCGAACAGGCCTTTGTGCGGCGTGCGACCCATGGCGACCACTTCTTCGACGGTCAGGCCAAAGGCATCGGGGAATTCCTGCAAAACCACGGCGATGCGTTTCGCGCACCAGCGCGAGGACTGTTTCCACACGTTGTGGTGATCGAGTCTGACCTCTCCGCTTTCCGGCTGGCTGAAGCGATAGGCGCAGCGCAGCAGGCTGGTCTTGCCGCTGCCGTTGGGGCCGATCAGCCCGACAAACTCACCGGCGGCCACCTGCAACGAGGCGTCACGCAGCTGGAACTGGTGATGGCAGTGGCCGTGGCCCAGAGGTGTCCAGGCGAGGTTGGCGAGATTTAGCGAGGTCATCAAATTCCTGAATTCATTACATCATTTGTGGTGAGGGGATTTATCCCCGATGGACCGCGCAGCGGTCCCAAAACCTGTAATCACGATTTGTCAGAAGACTGTATTCATCGGATTGCGACGGCTTCGCCGCCGATCGGGGATAAATCCCCTCACCACAGGAATGTTTGAGCTTTTAAAAGGTGTAATCCGCCGTGACGAAGAACGATCTCGGCTCGCCGAGAATCCACTGCTGGCCGGCATTGTATTGGCTTTGTGCGTACTGGCGGTCAAACAGATTGTTCAGTTGCAGGCCAAGCGTGGTGTTGCGCAGGGCTTGCCACGACAGCGTCGCATCGACCACGGTGTAACTCGGCAGCTCGTTGCGGTTGGCCATGTCGGCGTAGCGCGCATCGACATAACGCACGCCGGCCCCGGCCTTCAGATCATCACTGAGGTTTTTGTTCAGCCACAGATTGGCGGTGCGCCGTGGTACATCCACCGGGCGATTGCCGTTGTACGACAGGGTTTGCCCGTCGACCACTTCGGAGAAGTCATCGTACTTGGCCTTCACAATCGCCGCGTTGGCCTGCAGTTGCCAGGCGTGCGGCAGTTGCAGATCGAGGCTGGCTTCCAGGCCGTTGGAAGATTGCTGGCCAACTTGCTGCTTGAGCGTCGGGTTGCCCGGATCGTCGGTCAGCAGTTTCTTTTTGACGATGCGATAGGCCGCCAGGGTGAACTCGCCGCGCTGATCCCAGAACAACTGCTTCAGGCCGATTTCTGTCTGGCGCGCGGTCGACAGGTCGTATTGCTGCTGGCTCGGACTGAGGGATATCAGGCCGCCGATGCCGTCGGTGCTGGTCGCGACCTGACCGTAGAACGAAGTCTCGGGCGTCAGGGCAAACACTAGTCCGGCCTTCCAGTTGTTGCCGGTCAGGGTCTTGTCGCTCTGGCTGTCGTCGATCAGATTGTTGCGATCAACGTGCACGTAATCACGGCGCACGCCGGTCACCAGCGACCAGCGCTCGCTCAGTTGCGTGCGGTTTTCAGCGAACACTGACATCTGTTTGGTGGTGCTGTCGAACTGGTCGCGGTACGGGTTGGCGCTTTCGAAATAGCCCGGTTGCGGGTGATACAGATCCAGCGCCTGACCGTTCGGCAGCACATCGTTGAACGGCGAGTTGCTATTGAGCTGGAAGCGGATGCGGTTGTAATCGACGCCGGTCACGGTCTGGCTGTCGAGGCCGAACAGCGAGTGCTTGAAGGTGAAGGTCTGGCGGTCGCCGACCTGCTCCTGCTGATGGCCGATGCCGAAGTAGCCGCTGCGGCTGAGCTGTTGCGTGGCGGTGTCGAAGTTGTAGTTTTCGGCGTTCTGCCAGCGGCGCTGGGCTTTGAGGTAGTACAGCTCGTTGCTGGCAAAGACGGCGTCGTTGATCTGCCAATCGCTGGTCAGGCGCGTCCACTGATCGTTGTAGTGCTGCTGGTCGTCGCGCACGTTGTAGTTCTTGTTGCGCAGGCTGTCCTGCAATCGGCCGTTGATCAGTGGAGTGCCGAAGTAGTTCTGCGGGCGCTGATCGCCGTAATCGTGGGCGAGGGTGAAGGCCAGGTCTTCGGTGGCCTGCCAGCGCAGGGCGGCGCTGATGAAGTCGCTGGAGGAGTCACCGCGATCGATCCAGCCGTTGCTGCGCAGACGATTGAGATTGAGGCGATAGCTCAGGGTGTCGCTCAGCGAGCCGCCGCTGTCGAACGCCTGCTGCTGGCTGTCGTAGGAACCGTAGCCGACGCGCAGGTGATTTTCGATTTCACCCTCGAACGGTTTCTTCGGAATCACGTTGACCACCGCACCGGTCGCGCCTTCGCCGTACAGCACCGAGGCCGGGCCGCGCAGTACGTCTACGCGCTGCACCGACCAGGTGTCGACCGGAAAGGTCACGGTGCCCATGCCGGTGTACATCCGATTGCCGTCATACAACTGCATCACCGAACTCTGCCCGGTAAAACCGCGTGCCTGCAACGAGGTGCCGCCATCGCCCGGGGTGCCGGTGCGGCTGATGCCGGTGCTGCGCGACACGGCGTCCTGCACGCTGCGATCACCACGGGCGCGAACCTGCTCGCCGCTAAGGCTTTCGACGCTGGCCGGAGTTTCCATGGCCGTCAGGTTCAGGCGCGAGCCGGCGGTGGTCGGCGTGGTCAGGCTGACACTTTCTTCGTCAACCGCAGGTGCGGAGATGGTGCCGGTGGGCAGCGTCAGCGGCTGGCCGTCGGCGTTGGCGTTGTTCAGGGCGAACAGGCAGAGGCTGGACAAGAGGTACTTGTTCATCGGGACGGTGAATCACTTCTTCAAAAGAAAGCCCGCAACTTTTGGTTGCGGGCAGGGCGGCCTATTTGCGTTATACAGTAACACTAAAAAATGCCGGAGTTTAAGTCCCGGCAGTTTAAAGATCTGTCTGAAACGCGCATCTCGCCTGCTTCACGTTGAAGTTGAGGCAGATTCAGCTTGGCGGCCCAGACGCGACAACAGCAGCCGATCCAGCAGCCAGACCAGCACCAGCGAAGCGCCCACCAGCGGAAAGATCACGGCCAGAGCGAGCATGATCGCCACGCCGGTTTTCCATTTCGGCAGGTCATGGCGCAGCGGCGGCACGCCGAACTTGCCCTGCGGACGCCGCTTCCACCAGATCACCACACCGCTGACGGCGCTGAGCAGAATCATCAGGCAGATCAGCAGCACGACAATCTGGTTGAAGGTGCCGAACATCTTGCCCTCATGCAGCATCACACCGATTTCCGTGGCCCGTGCCACCGCGCCGTACTGCTCGAAACGCACATCAGCGAGGACCTTGCCGGTGTACTGATCGACATGCAGGGTCGCGTCGTTGCGCGGGTCGTCGGCGAACACGGCAATGGTGAACACACCGGTTGCGGTGGTCGGCAGGGTGATGCTGTAGCCCGGTTCGACCTTGCGTTCAATGGCGATGTTCTGCACCTCTTGCAGGCTGATCGCGGGTGCGGCGGGACCGTGTTGCATGCCGCCGTGGGCCATGTGTTCGGCGTGGTCGCCGGACATCGGCATCGGCGTGTTTTCCATTGCCCATGGCACGGTCTGGCGCGCGGCGTTATTGAGGCTGCCGGCCTCGACGTCGGAGGTCGGCACGTTGTTCCACATCGCGGCCGGGAACACGTTCCACACCTGGGCGTACTGCTTGCCCCAGAAGCCGGTCCAGGTCATGCCGCTGAGCAGCATCACCAGCAGCAATGCCGCGCCCCAGAACCCGGTGACCGCGTGCAGATCACGCCACAACACCCGACCGCGACTGTTCAGGCGTGGCCACAGAATCCCGGCGGCCTGACCGCGCGGCCACCACAGAAACACCCCCGACACCACCAGCACCACGCCCCAACCGGCGGCGAGTTCGATCAGGCGATCACCGAGCGTGCCGATCATCAATTCGCCGTGAATGGCGCGGGCGACGGCTTGCAGATTTTTCTTCGCATCCTGCTCGCCAAGGATGTCGCCGTGGTACGGGTCGATGAACACATTGAGTTCATGACCCTCATTCTTCACGACAAACTGAGCGCTGCGTTCGGCGTTGGCCGGCGGCAGGTACTGGGTGATCTGGCCTTGTGGATAAGCGCTTTTCACCCGTTGCAGCAGATCATCGGCCGGCACCGTGTGATGCCCGGCGGGGACGTTGAGCAGGCTGCTGTACATCAGTGAATCGAGTTGCGGTTTGAACAGGTAGATGATGCCGGTCAGGGCCAGCATCACCATGAAGGGCGCGACGAATAGGCCGGCATAGAAATGCCAGCGCCAGGCCAGGTTGTAGAAGTTCGGTTTGGGCTTTTGCATCACGTTTGCTCCGCTTGGCTTGGATCTTTTCTTTGTTCTGTATGGGGAGTTTCACCACTGCACTCCTATGGGAGCGGGCTTGCTCGCGAAAGCGTCGTGTCAGGCGCCACCCATGCTGGATGTACCGCCGTCTTCGCGAGCAAGTCCGCTCCCACAAGGGCAAGGCGTGCCGCTCGGTTAGAAACTCATATCGACCTTGGTCCAGAGCGTGCGCCCCGGCTCGTTGATCGCTTGCGGGTCGTTGGCCGGGTAGCCGAAACCGGCGTTACCGGCCAGGTTCAGGTGCTCGGCGTAAGCCTTGCCGAACAGGTTGTCGACGCCGGTGCTGACCTTCCAGTTTTTGTTGATCCGGTAGGCGCCGTTGAGCGAGAACACGCCAAAGCCGCCGCTCTTGTCGTAGTCCTTGCCGACCACGTTGCCCTTGTTCTGGTCGATGCGGTTTTGCGCCGCGACCACGCGCCACAGCGCCCCGGCGCTCCAGTTGTCTTCGCTGTAGGTCAGGCCGAAGCGCGCATCCAGCGGCGGCATTTGCGGCAGGGCTTTGCCGTCGCTGCTGTTCTTGCCCCAGGCGTAAGCCAGGGTCGCGTCGGCTTTCCAGTTATCGGTGAGTTTGTAGGCGGCACCGAGCTCGCCACCCATGATCCGCGCGTCGATGTTTTCCGCGCGCGAAGTGCTCATGCCCATCATCGTCGGTGTGTAGTCGAACAGGATGTAGTCGCGCACCACACCGATGTAGCCCGAGGCCCAGGCTTCGAGTTCGGCAGTCTTGTAGTTCACGCCGAAGTCGAACTGGGTGGTCTTCTCCGGTTTGATCGAGTCGAACGCATTCAGCGAGCCGGCCGGGCCGGACTTCGGTGAAAACAGCTCCCAGTAATCCGGGAAGCGCTGCGCGTGACCGAGGCCGGCGTACAGCGTGGCCGGGCTGTCAGCGAGGTCATGCTCGTAACGCACGAAGCCGCTTGGCAGGGTGTCGGCGCGGGTCTCGTCGGCGGTCGGATTTGGCCGGCTCATCATTCCCGAACCAATGCGCTGCCGGTAATCCTTGGCCGAAGCACGGTCGACCCGGGCGCCGGTAATCAGCCGATCACGGTCGGCGGCGTACCAGGTCATTTCGCTGAACACGCCGTAGTTATGGAAATCGGCGTCCTTGGTGTACGGCTGATCCTTGTAGGTGTCGATGCCCATGCCACTGCGCTGGCGATGCTCGTTGGTCTGCGCATCGAGACCGGTGATCAGCTGGATGTCGGCCCAGCGCCAGGTTGCCTTGATCCGCGCGCCGAGGGTGCGCCGGTCGACGTTGGAGGCCATGGGCCCCGCCATCATCCCGGTGCCGGATGGGGTGCGCAGGCTGTAGTTGTCCATCACGTGGTCGGCGTAGTTGTAGTAGACCTGCGCTTCGAGTTTCTCCAGTACGTCGGTGATGTTGGATTTTTCGAAGCGCAGGCCGAGGCTTTCGCGCAGGAACTGCGAACCGTCCATGCCGCGCCCGGCGTAGCGCGCTTCGCCGTCGCCCTTGCCGGCGGTGAGTTCGATCAGGGTGTCGGCGTCCGGGGTCCAGCCGAGCGCGATGTCACCGTTCCACTTGTCGTAGCGCGACGGCACGCTGTCGTTGTTGCCGTCGCGATAGTCGTCGGAGTGCGCGGTATTGCCGATTACCCGTACGTAGCCCAATGGCCCGCCGGCAGCGGCGTCGACAACTTTGTCGAAGCGTCCGTTGGAGCCGGCCAGCACGCTGGCATTCACCCGCGTGCCGAGTTCGCCGAAGCTTTCCGGCTCACGGTCGAAGAGGATCGTGCCGGCCGATGCGCCCGGCCCCCAGAGTACGGTTTGCGGGCCCTTGATCACCGTGAGTTTGTCGTAGGTTTCCGGCGAGATGTACGAGGTCGGCGCGTCCATCCGCCCGGGGCAGGCGCCGAGCAGCATGCTGCCGTTGGTGAGAATGTTCAGGCGCGAACCGAACATCCCGCGCAGCACCGGATCACCGTTGGTGCCGCCATTGCGCACCAGGGCGAAGCCGGGAATGGTCTTCAGGTAATCGCCGCCGTCACTGGCCGGCACCGGCTGACGCGGATCCTTGGGGTTGGTGACGATGGTCAACGGCGAGCTGGGAGCGATCGCGGTGATCACCGTCGGGCTGAGTTCATCAACGTGACCGGCGTGGTCATCGGCCAGCACCAGCGGCGATAACAGAACGCCGCAAAGGACGGCGGTGGCGTGCGAGAAACCAATGCGCGATGCGTTCAGCGCGAAAGACGCCTGGGCAGAACCCGAGCGTGGAACAGCAGAAAACCTGGACATGACAATTTCCATCAAACAGTCGTAAACGACACGGCCGGCAGCCTGAAGCTGTCTTCTCAACCGTGTGCAATCAAAGGTGCGGTGTTTACGCCGTGATGGGCGGGGCGCGGGTGCGGGCGCCGGGGAAGAAGGTCTGCCGGGCATGGCCCAGACGCGGGAAGGGCGGGGTGAAGGTGTTGACGTGGGCAATGCTGAATGTGGCGAACGTGCCGCCACCGGTCAGCGCCGGGCAATTGAACAGCAGGCTGCAATAACCGCATTTTTCCCATAGGGCGTGGTGCGAGGATTGTGGCGGGCAGTGTTCGGCAGCCGGTTGTGCACCGTGCGCGGCGTGATCCATGCCCGGCATATCCATCGCCAAGTCCATGCTCATCGGCATGGAAGTCGAGGCGTGCTGATCCATCGGCATCGACTGAGAAATCAGCGGGCCGATGAAGATCATCAACATGGCGAACAGGGCGATCCAGCTACCGCGGGTCAGAGTCTGGCTCTGGCGATGCAGGCGGGATGCCCCGGCGCGTTGCGGGCGCACGGGCGTGGTCAGCCGGATCGGTTACTGGGCGTGATCGTGTGCCTGGGTATCTTGCGGAGGTTTCTTCTGCACCGCGACTTCGACGGTGACGTCACCGGCCTTCTCGAAATGCAGGGTCAGCGGGAAGCGTTTGCCGTCGCTGAGCAGGCTGCGGTCTTTCGGGTTGAGCAGCATCACGTGATAGGCCATCGGCGCGAACGTCACCTTGCCGCCAGCAGGAATCACCACGTCGGGCACCTGCTGCATTTTCATCAGGTCGCCCTGCATCACATGCTCATGCAGTTGCGCTTCGGCGGTGATCGGCGAATCGACGCTGAGCAGGCGGTCGTCGGTCTTGCCGGGATTGCTGATCACGAAATAAGCCGCGACGGTCGGCGCGTTGGGCGGCAGCTCCTGCGACCACGGGTGAGCGATTTCCAGCTCGCCGGCCTTGTATTCGTGGGCATGGGCGAAGCACGCCGGCAGCAACAGCGCAGCGATGACGAAGAGTTTGTTCAACATGGCAGTTCTCCAGAACGATTTGATACGCAGGTCAATTGCGAGAACAAATCAAACCAGAGGCGAGGCGCGGGGATTAAGGCTCGGCCATTGCTGGCGCGGTGTCGGTGTTTGCAACGAGGGCGGCGCCACGCTGCGATTGCTTTCGTAGCGGGCGAAATACAGCTGCGGTGCATGGCCCGGCAACGCCACCAGCGGCGCTGAACCCGAGCAGCACCAGCAATGCTGCATGTTGGAATGGCTGTCGTTGGACGGGGCTTTCTGCTCTGGGGCGCCGATGTTGATCGCCACCATCTTCGTCCCGCTGCCGGTGCAGAAGCTGCTCCACAGCAACTGTTCGGCCGGTGAACTGGCCGCCTGCGCCATCGCCCCGGTCATCGGCATGGCGAGCATGTTGAACAGCACTGCAAAGCAGGCGATCCAGGCAAATGCAAGCCGGTGTCGGTTCATGGGGACAGATCCGTTGGGTGGGCGATCAGGCGCGGGCTATTTAGCCTGATCAGGGCCGATAAGTAAAAAGGCGTCGTGCGGTTTGGTGTCGCAGCGATCTCATCAACCAATCGCTCAGTTCACTGGTACCGCGTGAACCTCCATGTCTACTCCCAGCGTAGTTCGGATTACCGAAAAAATTTTTGCCAGATTGTCCATGCTCGGGTTGCCTTTGGCGGACAACATTCGATGCAGGCTTTTGCTGGGCTTTTCAGTCTCCCTTGCAAGTTCTTCGAATCCGACAGTTGCATTGACGAGGTCGCGCAAAATTATCCTCGCAACTTCTGGCTCGCCATTCAGAAAAAGCGTTGCGGCTTCGTCCAGTAATGCCTGGGCAAATTCGGGATCACGTTGTGCACGCTCTGAAATTGAAATTTTGTAGCTTCGAGTGAGCGCCATCAAATTACCTCTGGTTCTGTTCAGCTTTTTTTCGAGTTCGAAATTCGGCTATCAGTGCTTTCACCTGTTTGATGTCCTGTCTCTGTGTGGATTTATCTCCTCCACCGAACAAGATGATCAGTCGTTTTCCCTCTTGTATCAGATAAATTCTATAGCCAGGCCCCCAGTTTATTTTGTATTCGCCGAGACCATCGAACCACTTGATGTTGGAGGTGTTGCCCGCTTCCAACCGTGCCAAGGCTTTCGAAACCCTCGCTGCGGCCGGCACGCTCAAAGTGGAGATCCAACGGCCAAACGGGCTTGAATCGTTTTCTTGTAGATATTCTTCGAGTGTGATCACAGTCGGCCCTGAAGGTAACAAATAGGTTACTTATCATGCAAGCCGTGGATCTTGCCTCAGGAGGTGATCGTCTCCAATTCAACAAGTGTTTCTTGAAGCGTCCAAAACTCCCGATCAACCCCCGCCACCTCCGGCCGCTTCAACACCATCACCGGCACCCCCAACTCCCGCGCCACTTCCAGTTTCGGCTCGGTCGCGGTGCTGCCGCTGTTCTTGCTGATCAGCACATCGATCTGCCGGCATTCGAACAGTGCGCGTTCATCCTCCAGCAGAAACGGCCCACGGGCGCCGATGACTTCGCAGCGTTCGTTACCGGGATAAGCGTCGAGGGCGCGCAGGGTCCAATACTGGTTGGCAGGGATTTCGTCGAGGTGTTGCAGCGGTTCGCGGCCGAGGGTGAACAGCGGGCGGCGGAACGGTTTGAGGGCTTCGATCAGTTCGGCCCAGTCGCTGACTTCTCGCCAGTCGTCGCCCGGTTGCGGCTGCCACGCGGGGCGGCGCAAGGCCCAGCAGGGGATGCCGGCGAGTTGTGCGGCGATGGCGGCGTTGTGGCTGATTTGCGCGGCGTAGGGATGGGTCGCATCGAGCAAAAGTGTGATGCCTTCGTCGCGAATGAATTGCGCCAGACCTTCGGCCCCGCCGTAGCCGCCGACGCGCACCTGGCAGGTCAGGTCGGTCGGCACCCGGCCCACGCCGGCCAGACTGTAAATGTGTTCTGGCCCCAGCGTACGGGCGATGGTCAACGCCTCGGTGACGCCGCCAAGCAGCAGAATGCGTTTCATGCAAAACCTCCGGCGTGGCCGACAATGCCGCCCTGGCGATCAATCGCAAACACCTCGACCTGCACCTGCGCCGGCACCACGCTGCAGGCGAAATTCAGCGCGTGGCGGCAGACCTCATTGCCGAGGGCAATGCCTGCCGCACTGGCCATCGCCAGGGCCTGCTGACTGGTGTTCGCTTCACGAATACGCTGTTGCAACGCCTGATCGGCGCCAATCGCCGCCGCCCATTCGGCCAGTTGCGGCAGGTCGATGCTGGAATGGCGAGAGTGCAGATCCATGTGCCCGGCCGCCAGTTTGCTGATCTTGCCGAAGCCGCCACACAGGCTGAGTTTATCCACAGGCACTTTGCGCAGATGCTTGAGCACCGCACCGACAAAGTCGCCCATTTCGATCAAGGCGATTTCCGGCAGGTCGTAGACCCGGCGCATGGTGTCTTCGCTGGCGTTGCCGGTGCACGCGGCAATGTGCAGATAGCCATTGGTTTTGGCGACGTCGATGCCCTGATGGATCGAGGCGATGTACGCCGCGCAGGAAAACGGCCGGACGATACCGCTGGTGCCGAGGATCGACAAACCACCGAGAATGCCCAGCCGCGGGTTCATGGTTTTCAGTGCCAGCGCCTCGCCGCCCTCGACATTGACGGTGACCTCGAAGCCGCCGGCATAAGCGCTTTCGGTGGCGAGCAGCGTCAGGTGGTCGCTGATCATCTTGCGTGGCACCGGGTTGATCGCCGGTTCACCGACGCCGAGCACCAGCCCCGGCCGGGTCACGGTGCCGACACCTGCGCCCGCGACAAAGCGAATCCCCGGCTCGGCCAGCAGCCGCACGTGCGAATAGAGCAGCGCACCGTGCGTTACGTCCGGGTCGTCGCCGGCGTCCTTGATCGTCCCGGCCTCGGCGCCGCCCTCGGTCAGGCGGCAGAACTCCAGGCGCATCTGCACTTGTTTGCCTTTGGGCAGAACGATCTGCACCGCATCCGCCGACGTACCGCCGAGCAGCAGGCGGGCGGCGGCGAGGCTGGTGGCGGTGGCGCAGCTGCCGGTGGTCAGACCGCTACGCAGGGGCGCGGGTTGTTCGGCGGTTTCGTCACGCATCGAGGGGTTTGACCAGATCCAGCAGGGTAATCGGCAACGCCTGACGCCAGGTGTCGAACTCGCCCAGCGGTTGCGCCTGGGCCACGTGAATTCGGGTCAGTTCGCCGCCGTGGCGTTCGCGCCAGTGCATCAGAGTGACTTCACTTTGCAGGGTCACGGCGTTGGCAACCAGTCGACCACCGGGTTTGAGTTGTTCCCAGCAGGTTTCAAACACGCCTTCACGGGTCACGCCGCCGCCGATGAAGACCGCGTCGGGTCGCTCCAGCCCGGCAAGGGCCTGCGGTGCGCGGCCACGCACCAGGTGCAGACCGGGTACGCCCAACGCGTCGCGGTTGTGTTCGATCAAGGCCTGTCGGCCTTCGTCCGCCTCGATGGCAATCGCGCGGCAGCTCGGGTGCGCGCGCATCCATTCGATGCCGATCGAGCCGCAACCGCCGCCGACATCCCACAGCAGTTCGCCGGGGATCGGCGCGAGGCGGGCTAGGGTGATGGCGCGGACATCGCGTTTGGTCAGTTGGCCGTCGTGCTGGAATGCCGAATCGGGCAGTCCGGCAAGACGTGACAGGCGCGGTGCCTGCGCATCGGCCAGGCATTCGATGGCGATCACATTCAGATCGGCAATCGCCGGGTCATTCCAGTCATTGGCAGTACTTTCGAGGCGCCGTTCGGCATCGCCGCCCAAATGCTCAAGCACAGTCAGGCGGCTGCCGCCAAAACCGCGCTCGCGCAGCATCGCCGCGACTGCCGCCGGACTGTGCCGGTCATTGCTCAACAGCAACAGGCGCACCCCGCTGAACAGCTGCGCATTGAGTGCCGCCAGTGGTCGCGCCACCAGCGAGAGGGTGACCACCTCCTGTAACGGCCAGCCGAGCCGGGCGGCGGCCAGCGAACAGGAAGAGGGCGCGGGCAGGATCAGCATCTCGACACTCGGCACGTGACGCGCGAGGCTGGCGCCGACGCCGTAGAACATCGGATCACCACTGGCCAACACGCACACCGCTCGGCCGCGCTGCTCCAATACCGGCGCGAGGGAAAACGGACTCGGCCACAAAGTGCGTTCGCCACGAATGCACACCGGCAGCAAGTCCAGTTGCCGCTGGCCGCCGATGATCCGCGAAGCAGCCAGCAGGGCGCGCCGGGCGTTTTTGCCCAGGCCCTTGAAGCCGTCTTCACCGATTCCCACAACCGTCAGCCAGGGTGTCATGCCGTTCCTTAATCCTGAGTAGATCTTCACGGGCGGCATGATAACGCGACTGCCGGCACCTGACGCAGGTCTGTCGTCGCGGCGTGTCGAGAACAACGCGGAAACTTAATGTCGAGTAATAGTGATTTTTTCAACTTCCGTTTTTGTTAGTTTGATTACAAGTCAGTTCTTTTTAATAAGTCTGGCGCAATGAAGCTATAAAATTAACACGTGCCAAGTTGGCAGGGAGCGATATGGATATCAATTCAGCTACACGTTTAAGTCAGAGTAATGCAGTTGCCGTTAATAATATGTTGTTCACCGGACTGGAGGGGCGGGCAGAGGCCGATAACAGATTTGTGAGGAACTGCATTTATCTCGCCCAGATCGCGGCGGACAGCCGTTGTGACAGCAGTCTTCAGCCTGCAGAGTGGTTCGATTACTTTGTCGGAGGCTTGTGGTCATGTGGCTGGGAACAGGAGGAGAAACCGGTGGTGCTGGTCCAGGAGGCGTTTTCCGGAAGTGTGCAGGAGGCGTGGCGGCGGTCGACAGCACCCTTGCTCGCGCGCGTTCAATTAGCGCAGGTTGAAGCCGGGCTGGCAGCGCTTGAAAAAGATGTAGCGCTACTGCAAAAGTTTACCGCCCTGAGTGGCAAAACCTTCACCTCGCACATTGTGCCGGTCAGTCAGAACGCCAACGGCGAGTTGGTTGTGTTGCTCAGCCATATCCGCTTTTTCAAGTTGGTGTTGAGTACCAGCTACCTGTTCTGGCAGGTCCATCAACCGATGTCGCAACTGGACATCCGCGCCAGGAGAATGGTGATCAGTCGCCGGGACATCGACAAAAGCCGGGACGTTGTAGATCAGGCGATTCGCGAGAGCGTGCCCGACCTTGAGGAGGTCGAACTCTGAACAGCCGCAGTTTCCGACCGGCAGGCATTTTCATGCGCTCGGGCAAAGCAGGCATAATGGCGACCTTTCGCCCACCACAGCGCTGCCCGTCAGCCGGTCATCCCTTGAACGAACGCTCAATGTCCACCGCTCTGCGCCCCTCGGCTTGTCCGGGGTTGCTGCGTATTGTCCAGGCGCTGGACGGCGGCATTTGCCGGATCAAGCTCAATGGCGGCTCGATCACTGCCAATCAGGCCGACGCGGTGGCCGATGCCGCCGAGCGTTTTGCCAGTGGCGCGATCGAGGCGACCAACCGCGCCAATCTGCAGATTCGCGGCATCGGCGAGCAGTCAGCGGCATTGATCGACAGTTTGCTGGCCGCCGGCCTGGGGCCGCAAACCGCAGCGGGCGACGATGTGCGCAACCTGATGCTCAGCCCGAGTGCCGGGATCGATCGGCAGTTGCTATTCGATACCCGGCCCCTGGCTGAACAGATTCTGGCGACCCTGCAGACACATCCGCGCTTTCATGAGTTGAGCGCCAAGTTCGCCGTGCAACTGGACGGCGGTGAGGCGTTGGCGATGCTCGAGCATCCGCATGATCTGTGGCTGTCGGCGTTCGAACGTGACGGTGAAGTGTTGTTGGCGTTCGGTCTGGCCGGCTGCCCGACCGATCGTGCGGCCGGTGCCGTGAGCGTGGAAAACGGCCATGCACTGGTGGTCGCGGTGCTGGAGTTGTTCCTTGAGCTGGCTCGGCCGGAGCAGACCCGCATGCGCCATTTGCTCGATGAACTGCCGCTGCTGGCGTTTCTCGAACAATTGCGCGAACGCGTGGCGATCAAAGCTGCCGTTGCTCGACAGCGCACGCCGATGGCGGATGCGCTGCATATCGGTGTTCACGCGCAAAACGCTGACGACCGGGTATATGTCGGTGCGGTGCCGGCGCTCGGCCGTCTCGATCCGGCCATGCTGTGGGGCGTGGCCCAGCTGGCTCGCGAGTTCGGAGATGGCAGCCTGCGTTTCACCCCTTGGCAAAGTCTGCTGCTGCCGAACGTGAAGCCCGCCGACGCGGGGCGAGTCCTGCAACACCTGAGGCAATTGCACTGGCTGACCGACATAAGCGAGCCGTTGTCCCGACTGATTGCCTGCACCGGCTCCAGCGGCTGCGGCAAAGGCCTGGCCGATACCAAACACGACGCGCGGCTGCTGGCGACGCTATTGCCACAGGCGCAGAGCGTGCACCTGTCCGGTTGCCCGCGCTCTTGCGCTGCGGCCCATCGCACACCGGCGACTTTGCTAGCGGTCAGCCCCGGTCATTACGACCTTTATTTTCGCGATGCAGCGCTGCCGGGTTTCGGCACGCTGCACGCACGCAACCTTACTATTGAAGCGGCCGCGATCCTGCTCGACGCCCGCTCACGGAGCCCCCTTGATGCTTGATTACATCCGCGACGGTCAGGAGATCTATCGCAACTCCTTCGCGATCATTCGCAGCGAGGCCAATCTGGCGCGCATCCCGGCCGATCTGGAAAAACTCGCGGTGCGGGTGATCCACGCCTGCGGCATGGTCGAGGCGGTCGATGGTCTGCAGTTTTCCGAAGGTGCCGGCAAGGCCGGGCGCGATGCGCTGGCGGCCGGTGCGCCGATCCTGTGCGACGCGCGGATGGTCTCCGAAGGCGTGACCCGCGCCCGTCTGCCAGCCAACAACGAGGTGATCTGCACTTTGCGTGACGACAGCGTGCCGCAGCTGGCCCGTGAGCTGGGCAACACCCGCTCGGCGGCCGCGCTGGAACTGTGGCGTCCGCATCTGGAAGGCAGCGTGGTGGTGATCGGCAACGCGCCGACCGCGCTGTTCTATCTGCTGGAAATGCTCGACGCCGGGGCACCGAAACCGGCGCTGATCCTCGGCTTCCCGGTAGGTTTCGTCGGCGCTGCCGAATCGAAAGCGGCGCTGGCGGCTGACAGTCGCGGCGTACCGTTCGTGATCATGCAAGGCCGGCTCGGCGGCAGCGCCATGGCCGCCGCAGCAGTCAATGCCCTCGCCACGGAGATCGAATGATGCAGGCCAAAGGACGTTTGATCGGCCTCGGTGTGGGCCCCGGTGATCCGGAACTGATCACCGTCAAAGCCCTGCGTCTGCTGCGCGAGTCGCCAGTGGTGGCGTACTTTGTCGCCAAGGGCAAGAAGGGCAATGCGTTCGGCATTATCGAAGCGCACCTGCAGGACGCGCAGAATCTGTTGCCGCTGGTGTACCCGGTGACCACCGAAGTGCTGCCGGCGCCGCTGTCCTACGAGCAAGTGATCAGCGATTTCTATGATGATGCCGCCGAAGAAGTTGCGGCGCATCTGGACGCCGGGCGCGACGTTGCAGTGATCTGCGAAGGCGATCCGTTCTTCTACGGCTCCTACATGTATCTGCATGACCGGTTGTCCACGCGCTATGAAGCCGAAGTGGTACCGGGCGTGTGCTCGATGCTCGGCGGCGCCTCGGTGCTCGGCGCGCCGCTGGTGTATCGCAACCAGAGCCTGTCGGTGCTCTCCGGCGTGCTGCCGCATGAGGATCTCAAGCGCCGTCTGGCCGACGCCGATGCGGCGGTGATCATGAAACTGGGGCGCAACTTTCCCAAGGTCCGTGCGGTACTCGAAGAACTCGGTCTGGCCGAGCGGGCGCTGTACGTCGAACGCGCGACCATGGCCAATCAGAAGATCGTGCCGCTGGATCAGGTCGAGCCGATGTCCTCGCCGTACTTCTCGCTGATCATCGTCCCGGGCGAACGGTGGCAAGGTTGATGACGCCATCCACACCGGCCATTGTCATCCTCGGACAAGGCGCGCTCGCCACCGCACGGCGGATCCAGCAGTTGTATCCGACAGCGCAGATCCACGGCCTCGCCGGACGCGTCGAAGGCGCCGACTGCAGCTATCAGGAATTCGGCGCGACCCTGCGTGAGTTGTATCAGCAAGACACGCCGATCATTGCCCTGTGCGCGGCCGGCATTGTCATTCGCACCCTGGCGCCGTTGTTGCTGGAAAAAGGTGCTGAACCGGCGGTGCTCGCCGTTGCTGAAGACGGCAGCGCCGTGGTGCCGCTGCTCGGTGGCCTCGGCGGAGTGAATGTCATGGCCCGGGAAATCGCCGCCGCATTGCAGGTCGCCGCGGCGATCACCACCAGTGGCGAATTGCGTTTTGGCACCTGCCTGCTCAATCCACCCAGCGGTTATGCGCTGGCTGATCTGGAACTGGGCAAGCGTCTCGTTTCCGATCTGCTGGCGGGGCACAGCGTGCGCATTGAAGGGGCGGCGCCGTGGCTGGATCAGGCGCAGTTGCCGCAAGACCCGCAGGCGCAGCGCTCGATTCATGTCGGCAGTGCCGAGCGTGTCGCGAGCGCCAACGAGTTGCTGATCTATCCCCGCAGTGTGGCGGTGGCGGTGAGTGCGCAGTTGGACGATCTGCCGCATGCCGTGCGCGCCGCGTTGCAGCAGGCCGGGGTTGCGCAGCAGTCGCTGGCCTGTCTGCTGGCGGCTGACACTGAAATGGCGTCGGCCAGACTGCGTGAAGCCGCCCTCGAACTGGGGGTGCCGCTGCGCTTTGTCGCGGCGCAGAAAGACCTCGGCGAGTTGGCTCGTCAGGCACTGCCGCAGGCCGCGATCAGCAATACCAACGGTCTGGCGATTGCGCGGGCCGAACAGCCGCTCGACGTCGCGCAGATCGGTCGGCAGCGTGGGCGCCTGGCGGTGATCGGCCTTGGCCCCGGCGCTGCCGAGTTGATGGTGCCTGCGGTCAAGGCGGAACTGGCGCGGGCCACCGATGTGCTCGGCTACGAAACCTATGTGCGCATGGCCGGCCCGTTTCGCGATGATCAGGTGCAGCACTGCACCGACAATCGCGAAGAAATGCAGCGCGCCCGCCACGCCTTCCGGCTGGCGGCCGAGGGGCGTTCGGTCATCGTGGTCTCATCCGGCGACCCCGGCGTGTTCGCCATGGCCGCGGCGGTGCTCGAAGCGTTGCACGAGTCGACCGACCCGAAATGGCACAGCGTCGAGCTGGAAATCCTGCCGGGGGTGTCCGCCTCGCTTGCCACGGCTGCGCAAGCGGGTGCGCCGCTGGGGCATGATTTCTGCGTGATGTCGCTGTCGGACAACCTCAAGCCGTGGTCGATCATTGAAAAACGTCTGGATCTGGCGGCCGAGGCCGATCTGGCGCTGGCCTTCTACAACCCGATCTCCCGTGCGCGTCCCTGGCAATTGGGGCGCGCATTGGAAATCGTCGCGCAGCATCGCAGCGCGGCAACACCGGTGGTGCTGGGGCGCGACATCGGTCGCCCGGGGCAAACCCTGCGCGTGACGACACTGGGGCAACTGACCCCGGATCAGGTGGACATGCGCACCATGGTGCTGGTTGGCTCTTCAACGACTTGCACCTTCCCCAAGGCTGAAGGTGGCGAGTGGGTCTACACGCCGCGCTGGTACGGCGAAAAGCCCCAGTCCTGAGCCGTTGGCGAGGGAGCTTGCTGCCTCGCCAACCGCGATCTCCCGCACAGATTGTTTCCGGTTCTGACCGCGTCATATTGTTCAACGCGACCTGTACGATCTGCTCCGCTTCTGTGTGAGAGCTTTCTCTTTGCTTACATTCTGTTCGACTTATCTTGAATACTGATAGGCAGACCTGAAATTGCAGCCTTGATAATTTCGCGTTCTGCTCGGGTGCGTTTGATTTATATATTGATTGTAGAAATAACTTGTTGCCGTTACATGCGTTATCAGTTGTTTTTTAGTTGTTGATTTTGACATGTATTGAAAGTTTTGAAGTTTGAGCTCCGATTCGCCAGAAGTTAGTTTGGCCGCTATGCAAGTGCCAGCGGGCACTTTCGTTACTGGTCAGGGCAAAGGAGCAACTTTCATGCAGGACCGAAGAACTCAAGACGCCAGCGGGTTTGTCAAATTCATCAAACTGTTCAAGCAGGCGGATCTGGAACAGGCCATGTCGGCGTACAGGGGCAGTGAATCCTATCAGTCAGTGTGGCGTTATTATTTTGCCTGTATCGGCTTGCTCGATTCTCCACGACTGATCGAGCCTTTGGCACTGCTCAAGCAGTCGATCGGCCAGTTGATCGGTTCGCCACATAAATACTCGCAATCCGATAGCCAGCCTGCACAGTTGTCGCGCATCTATAACAGCATCCAGGCTTTCGAGACCCGTGTGCAAAACAGCCTGGCGTACGCGAAGAGCACCCCGACTGCGGTGCCGAAGAATCTGCACTTTGTCTGGCTCGGTGGAGGACTGGGCGCGATACAGCGTGACTATCTCAACCTCTGGAAACAGGTGCTGAACGGGCAAGGTTACAGCCTCCATCTCTGGTACGACAGCGACGCATTGTTGGCCTGGCAAACCAACAGGCTGATCGTCGAGGCGGCCAAGGCTGACGCCCTGCAACAAGATGGCAGCGACAGTATTTCCAAAGACCAGTTGGGCACGCTGTACGAAGAACGGGCCATCGTCCTTAAACAACAGATGTCCATGCATATCGATGCCGCACTGGCGCGGGGACTTTCAGCTGATGAAGCACGCGTCGATCTGTTGGCCCGTGCCTATGGGCAGGACGCCGCGCAACTGGAGGCGCTGATCGAGCAAAACCGCCGCAGTCTGCTGGACCTCGCAGGAGACGACCTGCAGTTGCGCGACTTGAACGCCCTGGATACTCCGCTGCAATTACAGGATATCTACGAGCGCGAAATCCGGTTGCGCGGCAATCTGGCAGCTGCTTCCGATGTGGTGCGCGCCGAGGTCGTTTACGAAGAGGGCGGCGGATATGCCGATGTCGATAATCTGCCGCCACTGGTCAAGACCCTGGGAGGCGTTGACATCAGCGGGTTTGATCCCCGGTCACGCGTTGGCGTTCTGCAACTGCTGCTCGATCACAATCGGCACTGGATGCCTGCACGCGAGGCGCTGCGCCACCAGTACACTGATTATCTGGCAAGCATTCCCGAGCAACACCGCGCCGCGCTTGAGACGTTTGCCCGACAAAAACCGGCGCTGAATGAAGTGTTCCAGGCGCCGGCCGAGTTGCTCGTCCGCCCACAGGACTTGCGGGCAGTTGCTGTGCAGAGCTCGCTGAGCAATTCCTTCCTGATGGCCCATGCCCGATCGCCGATGCTCAAAAGCGTGATCGACCGGTTTCGCTTCAATTATGACTTCATCGACCTGACGGCTCGACTGGCGGCCAAGCGCGGCGTTGCGCTGAGCGATTTTTACGGCATGTCGACGCTTGCGCGCGAGGTATTCGAGCAAAACTGCGGCTCGATTGCCGCTCTGTCCTCGATCGAGCATGCAACGGCGAACGAACTGATTCTGGCGGTCGCTGGATATTTCGAAGACGGTATCCGCCCGCAGAGCGAATGGACAATTTTTCTGACTGGCCCGGCCGCGATGCGCGCTGGCATGCGCGATTACGAACGGCACAACTTCGTCCCGCGCGAAGATGAAACAGTGCGCGTCGAGACTGCCATCGAGCCGCTCTGGATGATCAACGACAAGACCGAGGAGGAGCAGGATCACTCGTGGAAAGACAACGCCAGCGATGATGAACAATGGGTTGTCGACGAACAGCAGCGTTGGCGGCAAGGACAGTTCAGTGCCCGCTACAGCGGTGATGTTGCTGCCCTGCTCAAACAACAGACTGTGTTGTTCGAAGAGGGTTGGCCGCTCATCGAGGGACGCCCGGTGTTATTGACGGAGGTCTTGCAAGGGATGATCGACCGACTCGGTGCACCGTTTGTGGCGGCGATGAGGCAAGGTCATAACGGTCCGCTGGTTTTTCCCGAAGGGCCGGGTCTGGGGTTCGACGATCGTCAGGCCATCAAGGCCCAACCCGTCACTCTGCAAGCTCCGGCGTCGCTCAGTGATGCGCGGATTCAGGGGCTGGCGCTGGATGAGTTGCTAAGCGGCATTGCCGAGGGTTCGTTGCAGTTCTTCCAGATCAGTCCCTTGCAAAGGGTAGTGTTGGGACAGATGCTCGGCGTACGCTCACTGGATAACTCAAGCTTCACGCAACTTGCCCCCGAGCTCGACAACCTCGCCAACAGCGTTGCCGAGGTAGGAGCATCGGTGCGTTATGCGGCCATTGAACGCCATCTGTATCAGCATCGGGCGCCGCAATTCATGGCCGGTCTCGCCAGCCATGTCGACCAGCCGATGGTCTCGTCGGACAGCGCGCTAACGTTGAAACGAGCTGCGCTGTCGCAGGCGCACACGCTGTTTCAATGGGGCCGTCATGTTGCCCATATCCAGACCATCGCCACCCGCGAACATCGTGAGCAGGTGATCCTGCGGCTGGGTCAGGTACTGGGGCAAATCGAGGCCAGTGACGTCAAACTGGTGCCGCAGGATCTGTTGCTCCAGGGGCCAGGGGATCCCGGTGGCCGTTGTTACCCGCTGGCGCTGATCATGAGCGCTGCTCTGGAGCACGGCGTGGCGGCGTCGCGACGCTTGCGCGAGCGATTCTTCCTGGCCACCGTCGAGCCGCAGCAGCGCGATTCAATTGTATTTCTGGAGGCGCTCGAGGAGTTGCGCGGCGTGCAGTTGCACGATATCGGCAAGCCGCTGGGGCGGGTCGATCTGCAGCAGCTCGGCACCACGCTGGAGGCGTTCGCCAGCTCGCGCACGCTGATGCTCAACTCGGATAACCACGCCATGCTGGTGGCGAAAACCATCAATGGTGGGCGCGCCACCTATCACTTTTATGATCCCAATTTCGGCGTGTTCGAGTTCGGCCAGCCAGACCAGCTCCAACTGGCACTGACCGACCTTTTCCAGAAACAGGGCATGGCGAAATACTATGCGGCCTATGGCGACGACGCGCGCCCGACATTTGATCTGATCGAGCTGCAGGGGCAAAAGATAGCGGCGCTGGATCTGTCCGGCGGTTTGCGCGTCGGGCAATTGCTGGAATCCGACAATGTGCTGCCGGAGCATACACAGCGACCGATCCGTCGGCGCCTGAACAGTGCTCGCGGCCATTCGCTGGTCAGTAATCCGCACCTGGGGCGCAGCCTGCGCGATCTGGACAGTCATTGGTGGGGACAGCAGATTGCCCAGGCGACTGACGCTCTACAGCACTTGCATGCTGCGGCAAAACCGCTGGTGCCGTTGTTCGAAACCCTGGAGATGACGCCTGCCGGCGAGTACCGGATCAACCTGATCGATCCCTCGCAGGCCGAGCATGTGGTGCAGGTGGTGAGCTCCGATCACCGTCTGCTGCGCATCAGAAATTATCTGTCGGAGCAGTTTTCGGCACTGGGCACCCGAGCCTCGCCACAGATGGCAGAGGCGGGTGCCGTACACACGCTCAATACCGGCTTCACCATCCAGGCACTGATGAACGTCCTGCGTGGACGAGAGGGGGATGACCGCACCCTGACCACCGCCGTGCGTTTGCACGCTTACGTCAATTACGCGCAGCTGGTGCATGGCAATGTTACGGATGTCGCTGGCCTGATCAGTCTGGTAAAAACCGCGCTCAATGAAGAGAAGATCATCGCCCGCACCTGTGCGCCGGTGGTGGGCGAGGCGCTGGGACATGTCGCCAACGAAGGCGTGGGCGCGGTGCTGGGGCTGGCCAATGTCGGTTTCGACATCTATCAATTGGCGACGGCAGACAACGAGATCGAGCGCGCGCAATTCGGCACCCAACTGGCCTTCGACTCCGCCAGTCTGGCGTTGACCGCCGGTGGTCTGGGGGCTGCCACGGCGGGCGCGGCAACAGCGGCCGCCGTGCTCGGTGGAGCCGGGGTGATCCTGGGCGGACTGGCCGTGGGTGTGGCGGCCCTGGCCCAGGGGTTTGCCAGGATCGCTGAGCAGGCGCAGGAGGTCGGGCTGTTCTTCGATGATCTGGAGCGGGCCTGTCGGGGTGTCGGTTATCGTTATGACGACGGACTCGGGGCGTGGGTCGCTCACCCTTCGCTGGTCGTCCAGAGCCTGGACTTCAATCGCACGATGCTGGTGCTCGACAGTCCGAAGGTGTATCGGCTGCGCGACCATTTCGGGGTGCCGGATTTCAATCCGGATGATCAACAAGCGCTCGATCTGCGGCGTGAACTGGGTCTTCCCGGCTACATCCACTTCGATCCGCCGACTACGCAACTGGTCGTCCTGCCGTGTACGCCGACCACGTACTACGGTTACGAATACAAGGCGTTGCCATTCTCGACGCTGCGTCACGACACCGGCTTCGATACCGCCCGCAAGCTGGAGAAGAAGGATGCGGCTGGCCAGCGGCGGTTTCTGTTTTCGTTCTACTCCTTTCCCGTGCACTACATCATCAACCGTCTCGCACCGTCGTATCGGCCAACCGTGATCGAGGTGCGGCTGGATGCCCACGAGCGTGCGCTGGCGGTGCCAATGATGCCGCAGGTCTGGCACGACAAGGTGTCGTACCGCATCGAAGGTGCGGGCGGCGCCTGCTCACTGATCCTCAATCGCGGGGTCAATCTCCAGTTGCAGTCCCCCAGCCTGCAGCAGTGCCGCTGGAATCTGGTAGCCGCCTGGGCCACCGAGAGGGATGTGCGGATCGACGTCGGCGGGGTTCTTTCGGTGGGTGGGGTGAAGGTGACGTTCGGCGGCAGAGGTCGGCATGAGGTCATGCTTCAGCTGACCGGGCGGCAATCGTTCAAGGTCAACCGCAGTGACGGACGACTGGACATTATCGAGCAGAGCGCGCCAGCCGGGGAGAATGAGCAGTCGCTGCTCACGCATTACCAGACACTGGCCCGGGAGCATCGGCTGGTGCTGCCTTACACGCCAGTTCATCACTTTCCGATTCCTTTCGAGCCCGAGAGCCAGCCGCGTCACACCACGGCCTGGTACGACGCTGCCGAGGATCGTTTTCTGTACATCCGCAGTGAAGAGGTACTTGCGGCCGATGAAATGCTGCTGGCGGCGGTGGTCGACGATTCTGCGTTTTTCTATGAGCTGCACAACTACGATATCTGGCAGATCGATGCCGTCAGCGGTTTGCTCAAGTGCCGCTACCGTCTGCTTGTCATGGAGGGGCAGTGCAGCATTCGGCGTATTGAAGTCGATGCGCAGGGCGTGATTCATATCGAACAGCAATGGCTGGGTACCGATCGGCAAGTCACGCAATTCAACTACCTGATCCATGAAGGCCAACTGCAACTGGTGGCAGTTACCCGAGAGATTGACCGTGAGCTGGGCCAGCGAGTGTTCGCCAACCCGACCTTGACGGATTGGTCGGCGGTGCTTGGTCACTATTTCACGTTATCGCCGGTACCCGAACGCGCAGGCGTCAGTACCGTCGACTGGCAACCGGCCGCTTACGTGTCGGTCTGCTGGGCGTTCGATCCGGGCAAACGTGACCTGGTCTGGATTCGCAGCCGTGACCTGTTGTGCATTCATCCGTTTGCCTTCGGGCATGACCGCGGCTGGGTCGATTCGATCAAACAGCTTGGTGATCTGCTGCTTCTGCCGGTCAACGATGAGCACGAGCTGTTTTTCATCTACGACCGGCTGGCGCAAAAGCTGTGCAAGGTGCAACGCAGCGCGTCCGCTGGCAGCGAGCGCTGGCCGGCGCAATGGACACATCAATGGCTGCAGCCCGACGGGTTGAATGACGTGGTGCCGGTACAGGACGGGTATCTGGCCCTGACCGACGACGGTCTGTTCTTCAACCTGACCGCAGAGGGTGAAGTGCATCTGGGTGGCTTGAGTGAGCGCTGGCTCAGGGGGCGCGCACAGTGGTGGCAGGCACTCGAAACGCTGGCGGTGAAGTACCCGGTCAACAGTTTCGCCATTCTGGGTCTGCGCAACGCCGCCGGTGATCGCAGCCTGTGTGCCTGGTATGTGGATAACCGCTTGCTGCTGTGCGATCCGGGGCACGAACGGGAAATGCGCCTGCTCGGGGTCACACCGGACAACCAGGCGGTCTGGCTGTTCGATGTCGCCAGCGGTGAAATCTGCAGTCAGCGGTTCTTCGACAGCCGGCAACTCGAGCCAGCATTCGGCAGCGGCGCCCAGTTACTGGCGAGCGACATGCTGCCGGCACCGCAGGCCGAGTGGGACGACTGGCGGTTCAGCGCCGTGCGCAATGACGGCTCCGGTCTGTACGGGACATCGGTCAACGGCGTGTCACTCAAGCTGCGATATCAGGAAGCTGAAAGGATCATCGGTGTCGATCATCACTGGGCCAGCGAGCACGCGGAACATTTGCCGGAGTCTCTGCAGGCATTGCTGGAGACCGCCGAGCATGGGCCCTACATCGCCGTGGAGTCTGGCGCGGGCAACCTGCAATGGTACGACGTGGCGAATGCACAACTGATTCGTGTAGCAGGCCAGGATCTGCCACACGATTGCGAATTGCTCGGCACCCGCCATCGGCATGTGCTGCTGCACGAACTTCAGGCACACCGCGTACACGTCTACCCCGGTCAGCAGAGCATCGGCCCGTTCGAATACATGCGGCGCGAGGCCGAGGTGTTGGTGGTCGAGGGCCAGAACAAGGTTGAAGACCTGTTGCCACTGATCGCTGATGACGTGAGCTGTCTGGTGTTGCGCCTGGGGCAGGGCGGTGTCACGTATCACCTGTCGAGGGCCTGCTGGTTGCGGCTGGACTCGGTGATTGTCGATTGCCGTCACCCGCTGGGCGAGATCCCGGCGATTCCCGGCAAGCTGGTCTGGGCGCTGGACGCACCGCAAACACTGCAACTGTCGTTTGTCGACGAGCACTTGCTGATTGTCGACCCGGATCGCCAGCACAGCCTGATCCTGCGGGATGTGTGCTCGGTGGATCCGGCGATGCGTGGCGACGTCTTCCTCGGGTTCGAGGGCGGGCGTTCCTATCCGGTATCGAGCCTGGTGCAGAGGCTGCGGGAAATCGTCGAAGTCGATGATGGCGACGGCAGTACAACGCTGGCGCAGTTGCTGGGAGCGGTGCCGGCCTGACGAAAGTCTTCGTTGGGTTTTTTGAAGTTTGTTTTCTCTCTGTGTCGCGACGGTTCATGTCGTCGCGATGGGTTCGTTTGGCCAAAAAAAAGGAAATTGCATTGAGCACTATGGATGAAGTCACGATGGGCAGAGTGTTCGCCGATCTTATTGCGCGCACAGAACTTGAGTCCGTCAGCGGTAGCCTGGGGGAGGCTCCTTTGCGCTACTACGACGGAGCTACGGCGGCTACCAGTCTTGCAGAACAATTGATAGCGATCAGATTGCTCAAGGACGCGATTGAATCAACACAGCTGGACGCCGCGGATGCTCAGGTCAATAAACTGCGCCTGAAACTGGGCGACTACGACCGCCGCTTGAGTGCGACTGTGAAGATGCTCTCCGCTGGCAAACCGATACCGCGCATCATGCATTTTGTCTGGGTCGGTGGCAGTGAGGTCGGGCCGAATCAGCGCGATTACATGAACATCTGGCGCAAGGTACTGGCGTCGCAGGGATATGCATTCAATCTCTGGTATGACAGTGATGCGCTGCTGGCCTTTGAAATGAATCGGGTGATTCTCGACAGTGCCCGTGCGGACACGATGGGGTTAGAAGAGGCCCAAAAGGCAAAACCAACGTTGCTGTCGAGCATGATCGAAGACCGCGCACGGGTACTCAAACAGCAGATGTTCGACTACCTGAATCATCCACGCTGGGCCGGACGCGCAGACGAGGCGCGGATCGACCTGATGGTGCGGGGTTATGGCAAGGAACGTGCGACGCTCGAAGCCTTCCGCCAGAAATGTCTGGATTCGCATCAGGCCATGGTGGGTGAGGACTTGCGCCTGCGCGATGTTCGCCAGGAGTTTGCCAGTCATTTTCTGGCTGACGTCTACCAGCGCGAAGTCGCCATGCGCGGCAACTTTGCTGCTGCCAGTGACGTGGTGCGACTGCAGGCCGAGTTTCTCGAGGGCGGGCGTTACAGCGACATGGATTATTTGCCGCCGCTGATCGAGAGACCGGGCGGCGTGGACATCAGTGGTTTCAGCACAGACGCGAAGATCGGTGTCCTGCAGTTATTGCTCAACCATGACGATACCTTGATGCCGGGGCGCGATCGGCAACGTTATGTCGACAGAACCGGGCATATTCTCGCCGAGCATCTCGAGGCACTGAGCGCATTTGCCCGGAGCAGGCCGGGTGTGGAGCAGATTTTCGCTTCGCCGCAGCCGACGTCTTTACCCCAGGATGCCATCGGGCGCGGCGCGGCCTGGGGCGATCCGTCGGCGAGTGAAATGAATGCCTATGTTCTGGCTCACCCTGGCAGCGGCATGGTCAATGCGAGCATGCACTTGATCCGGACGAACTATGACTGCCTGTATGAGGTTGAGCGCCGCATGAGCCTCGCAGGCGTGACGCCATCAGATGTGGCGGCAGTCCTGGATATTACAGTCAAGGTCGTACTTGAAGCCCAGGCTGACGGGCGCTTGCCAAGTTCGTCTGGCTATTCCCCCGACCGACTCGTAAGGGCCATCGCCGGTTATTATCAGGACGGAATTCGTCTCGACGCTTTGGGCACTATCGACATGACCGGACCAGGTGCGCTTGAAAGCGGTGTAGTCGGCTATGTCGAAAGAGACATGCAGCATGAGCAACTGCCCACGATTCGCAAACACCTGAAGCAGGTCGAGGGCTTCAACGTCTTCACCGAAGAGGAAATGATCTCCGGTTGGGCCGTGAAAGGCACCCCCGAAGACTGGCTGGCAAAAGAACATGAGAAGTGGAACTCGGGCAAGCTCAAGTCGCGCTACGCCGGTAATCTTGCCGATTTGCTGAAAGAGCGGACTCTCACGTTCAAACTGGGCTGGCCGGTCATCGAAGGCAAACCGGTGTTGCTGACCTCGGTCCTGCAGCAACTGCTGGATGATCTGGGTGAGCCGTTTGTACGGGCCATGAATGACCGCTTGACCGGTGATGTGACGTTCAACGTCCCCATCCGCCTCGATTTTGATGCTCGACAGCAGGTGCTGAACCAGACAGTCGACAAAGCTCCAACGTCCATGGGGGCCGAGTCACTGGGTAATCTCAACGAGGCCTTGGCGCGCATCGCGGCGGGCAAGTTGCCGCTGGATCAGTTGAGCCCGTTGCATCGGGTGATGTTCGGCGGCCTGTTCGGTGCCGCAACACTGGATCAGGTCGGGTTCGCAGACGCCTGGGCAACCACCGTCGCCTTTGCCGAAGATACGCGCGACCGTGGCCTGGTCGCGCGCTACGAGGTGATCGAACAGACACTGCTCAATCGCGATCCTGCACCGGTGGAGGCACGAGTCAATGCATCGGAGCGCGAATCGCTCGGGCAGAACTCCAGGGTGCTGAAGGCGCAGGCATTTGCCGAACCGATCAGCGTGCGGCAATGGCGCGAGTACGTGAGTCGGGTCGAAGTCGCCGCCATGAATGAGCGACGGGCGTCGATCCTTGCGCGGGGTGCGGCAGTGCGCGAGGCGTTCTTCGAGGCGGGTGCGCATACGGCCAGACAATTGCCGCAGGATTTGTTGTTGCGCGGTGCGGGGGATCCGGGCCGACGCTGCTATCCACTGGCGCTGGTGATGGCCGCCGCGCTGGAGAAAGGCGCCTCGGCCGAGCGCGCGTTGATCGGCAAACTGGCGATTGCCAATCTCACTCCCGACGCACCGCAAGCCCATGCCCTGCTCAAGGTGCTGGACGAGTTGCGTGGCGTACCCATGGCGCGATTCGGCGAGAAGAGACCGGCGGCGAACCTGGCCACTTTGATGCAGACGCTGGAAGCGAAAACCGCTGCCGGCAGCCTGCTGCTCAACACAGACAATCATTCGATGCTGGTGAGCAAGGTTGTGGTGCAAGGCGAGACATCCTATCGCTTCTACGATCCCAACTTCGGGCTGTATGCGTTCGCCCGGATCGAGGATCTGCAACAAGGCGTCCAGCGCTTCATGCAGGAGGAAGTGATTGCCAGGCTTTATGGTCTGGAACGGGGGGCTGCCAGCGTTTTCGAGGTCATCGAACTCGACGGCGCAAGCATTGCGGGTAAATCGTTGCCTTCGGAAATTAGCGTTGAGCATTTGCTCAGCAGTGATCCGCTGGGTGGCGGGCGTGCCGTCGAACCCTGGAGTCAGCATGCCGCCTTGCGCGCGCGTTCCTTGTCAGAGAACGCGCGTCTGGGACAGGCGCTGAGCAGTGTGGACAGCCACAAGTGGGCGCGGACGATCGAAAGCGCGACCCTGCGGTTACAGGACCAGCATCAACTGTCTCGTGACTTCGTTCCGGTGTTCGACTCCCTGAAGAGCACTGCGCAAGGGCGCAGCGAAATCACCCTGGTCAGTGCCAGTGATCCGCAGCGCACACGCACAGTGCAGTCCGATGACACGCGCCTGCAAGGGATCAAGTCTTACCTGAGCGATACGTTTGAAGCGTTGTCCGGCAGACGCGCGGGGGCGCCAGTGATCGATCCGACGGATGTCGGTGCGGTGCACACGCTCAACGCCGGATTTGCCATTCAAGCCCTGCTGCTCGGCTTGCAGAGCGCAGAGTCCGGGATGGGGTCGACCGCGTTGACGTCGGCCGTACGTATCCACGGTTACCTGGCCTACGCGCAGATGGCTCACGGGCTGGTGGTCGACGCAGTACAACTGCTGAATCTGGTGCGTCATGCGTTTACCGACGGTCTGCGGGTGGCCAAAACCACCTCGTCGATTGTCAGTAATGCACTGGGCAACGTCTTGAACGAAGGTGTCGGCACCGTTTTGCAGCTGGCCAGCATCGGCTTCGACATTTATCTGTTGGTCAATGCCCAAAACGATATCCAGCGTGCGGTCTATGCCACGCAGCTGGCCTTCGATTCAGCTGGGCTGGCGCTGGGTGTTGGCGCTTTGGGCGCCGGTGTTGCCGGTGCGGGCACGGCGGCGGCCTTCCTCGGCGGCGCCGGGGTGATTCTGGGCGGGCTGGCGGTGGGCATCGGCGCCCTGGTCGAGGGGTTCAGCGCCAGGGCAGAACGTGGAAGACGGATCGGCCGGTATCTGAATGATGTGCATTCGGCCTATCGACCGCAAAGCCATTCGGTGCAAGGCGATACCTACATTGCCAATCCTTGTGCGGTCTATACCGGGCTTGATTTGCGCAAAGGGCTCATTACCTTCGGCGGCCACAAAATTTTCGCCGCGGAAGATTACTCCTTTCTGCATAAGCCGAGGATCGTCGGGGATCGCAGCAAGGCATTCAGCATTCGAGAGGCCCTCGACCTTCGCGACTCGATTTCCTTCGATATGGCGCCGGGTATTGAAAGCGTCGTGCTGCCGAGTGTGCCGGAGTGCTTTCTGGGCTTCGTCCATGAAGGTCTGCCATTTGCGACAACGCTCACAGAAAACATGGAAACGGCTTTGGCACTGGAAAAATACAAGCTGGCAGGCAAGCGGCAATTCTGGTTCAGCTTTTACCAGGCACCGACCGAGTACATCATGGAAAAAATGGTGCCCAACTACGAGGAAACCCGCGTCAGTGTTGCGATTGGCCCTGATCAGCGTTTTCTGCACGTCCCCCCATTGCCGCAGGAGGTGCACGGTTACCTTTGCTATGACATCGATGCCACTGGCGGGCACTGCTCGATCACCCTGACCGAGGGCGTCAAGTCGTTGCGGCTGCAGGTTTCCTCCGATGATCCAATGACGTGGTCATTGCGTGCCCCATGGGTGAGTGCGGCGGCGGTGAAGCTGGAACAGGATACTTTTCAGTTGGGCTCGATGCGGGTGCAGGTGCCCGCCAGGAGTGTCGTGTATCTGCAACTCGAGGAGGGTTTCTATCAGGTGGGCTGGGCAACGGGAGCGCTGCTTTTCGCTGAGCTCGACGCGCTCAACGATGCCGATGGCTCGGCCACACGCAAGCATTTGCGCGAACTCGCCCGCGCTCATCGTCTGGCCGATGGCCCGACGGTCATCCGCAACTATCACGATGCCCTGACTGGTGTTCGTACCACGGCCTGGTACGACCACACCGAAGATGCCATGCACTTGGTGCGCGGACTGGACCCACAGTATGCGGCGCAGATCTGCATCGGCCCGAAGATCGGCGAGGAGATGTTTTATTACTGCCCGGCGCAGGGAATCATCTGGCGTACGGATCTGGTCACCGGGCAGATCAAACGCACTTACCGGGTGATGAAAATACATTCATCAAAAAACCCCTGCATTGTTTCGATTCAGGCGACGCCAGAGGGTTTGCTGCAGGTGGTCCAGCGCTTTGAAGACATGTGGAAAAGCTTCTACAAGCTGACTTACCTGCTCGGCGAAGACTACCTCGCCCTTACTGCGATCTCCGATATGAATTCAGACCATCCGTGGATCATTCGCGAAGGACGCGACAATGTTTCGGATTTCCTCCGACGGCACGACTACCCATACCATGAGGTACTTGATGACCAGAGAGTGGAATTCACACTGGGCGCAATGATTACGATCGACACCTTCGACGAGAATTTGCGCAAAGCCACCCGAGCCTGGGTGCGCAGTGAAGATGAGCGCGTCATTCGGCCTGTGCTGCGCAATACGGAAGGTACACCTGACTTTCTCGATTGGGTGCTGCTTGATCCGCTTCAATCAAGCGGCGATACAGTGTTGTTTCATCATCTTGGCCATCGCCTTGTTTATCGACAGCACATCGGCGCAGCGGATCAGATGCCCGAGATGTTTGCACAAAGTGTCTTGCACCTTGAGGTGCAGCATGTGCACCGCCAGGGCGGACAATACGTCATCCTCACTGACGAAGGCATGCTGTTCCAGATGAATGACGACGGCCAGACGCGGCTGGTGGGACTCAATCACGCATGGCTGTCGGCCCGCCAGCAGCGCACTGGGCAAGGGTTCAAGTGGTGGGAAACGGTCGGGACCAGCATTCAGAACGAATCCGCCGATGGCGTGGAAGTCGGAGGTATCAGCGATGCAACGGGCAAGACATCGCTGTATGTCATCTATCTGGATCAGCAATTTCTGATTGCCGACACAGCGGGCAAAGCCATGCGCGTGTTGAGGCTGACGCCAGATAAAAAAGCGGCGTGGATGATGGACTGGGCATCCGGACGAATCTATCGTCAGCCCTTCATGGCGCCTGAAAGCCTGGCGGCGGCATTCGGTTCGGGGACACGTCTGCTGCAGGCGCACTTGCTGGCCCCGATGCAGCGAGTCATGCCGCGGGACACTTTTGCCTGGGCCGTGCCCAATGGAGCCGGCCTGCACGTCCGCCGGCATGACCACGTGCTGTTCAACCTGGTCGATGGCGAGCCACCGCGTATCGTCGGTGTGGAAGTCGAATTCTTCAATGGCCTGGCGTCTCGTCAGGCGCGCGAGCAAAAGTTGGCGCGACTGCTTGCCGGTCAGCGTAGCGGTCCTTACCTCTTTGCGGGCAGGAGCGATAATCTTTGCAGCTGGTATGACGTCGCAGCCGGCCGTCTGCTCAGTGTCGCGGTGTCAGGACGTGAATGGCCACAATATCTGGGCGTGGCGAACGATCAGACCCTGGTGCTGCATGACCCTGTAACGGGCCGACTGTTCAGCAATACCAGTGAAGACATTACCCCCATCGATATATGGATGACTGTGGAAGCGGTCAGCCGGATTGCAGATACGCTGGTTATCGACGGTATTGGCTCATCGGGCAGGATTGTAGCGATTCCGGATGGCGTCGATACACTGGTACTCAAGTTTGCGAAATCTGCAGATTACCTTTCACTGGCCCGACAGACTTGGGATCGGCTTGATTGCCTGATTGTCGACGCCGAGGAAGCAGGCATTCATCTGGCGTTGACACTGGAGCCGATGCAGCGATGGCTGGTCTCGAGGTCCGACGGCCATTTGCTGCTGACGGATCCCGATTCGGGAAGCAGCATCATCTTGCGCAATGCCACGAGCCTTGATGCGGCACGGCAACAGCAGGTGACATTCGGGATTGCGTTACCTGACGAAATCTCGGTGACCGTTAGCCTGGAGGAGCTGATGAGTGCGATGGCCACGGAACCCCTGCTGGAACTCGGCGCGCTGATCGGGCTGTCCATCGACCAGTAAGCCATTGCGAGCTGGCAGATCAGACCGAGCTGCGGAGATTTTTCTCCGCAGCCCTTTTCGTTCAGGACACCAGATAGCCCTTGATCCCGGTAAAGATGATCTGCGCCGCCAGTGCGCAGACGAAAAGGCCCATCAGCCGGCTGACGATCTGCAGGCCCTGATCGCCGAGCACCCGCTCGATGTGATTGGACAGATACAGCACCACCCCTACGGTGAAACTGGCCAGGGTGATGCTCATGATCGCGGTCAGTTTGTCGTCCCAGTGCGGCTGACTGACGCCCATCACCAGCAGGGCGCCAATGGTGCCCGGGCCGACGGTCAGCGGGATGGTCAGCGGGACGATCGTCACGTCCTGTTGCACGTTGTCACTCTGCACGACCGGCTTGCCCTGAGCCATGCCCAATGCCGAGATGAACAGCACGCTGCCGGCACCGATGCGGAATGCGTCCGCAGTGATCCCGAATACATCGAAAATCACCCGCCCGAACAGATAAAGCAAGACGCTGGAGATCAGAGTGGCGATCGCCACTTTCCAGGCCAGGCGCCGCTGTTCCTTGCGCGAGTAGCCACGAGTCAGGCTGATGAAGCAGGACAACACGAAGAACGGGCTGTAGAGCACCAGCATCTTCAGGTAAACGCTGAATAACACGTGGAGCATGAGGGCGACTCGCATCCGGAGAGTGATGACGGCGAGTCTATCAGTCGGTTAGTTGCTTGTGTGCGCAGAAGATGCTGCGCACGGCTGTTCATTTTTCCGGATTTTATTTTGATCGTTGTGTTGTTCTTCTTTGTTAGTTGTTTTTTTTGTTTGGATATGATGTTACAGATTCGGGTTTGTGGTTGTATGTTTGTTTGGTTATTGTTTGATCGCAAGTTCAAGAGGAACTTGTCTGATAATTAATAGGGATTTTATTGTGCATAATCAAGCTGTTCGAGAAAGTTATATTGCTGCCTGTGTTAAAGCGATTGAAGAGTGTGAAATCGACGACCAGTTGGTTATTCGCCCTCGCGCCCTGATGGCTGTAGGTGACGACGTAGAAGCACCGTCGAAGGGCTCTGTTGTGGGAGAAGGTTCGCTGGGCTTCGCGGGCGGAATCAGCGCCCAAAACCGATCCGATGCGGAAAACGCCTTCCTCTTTGCCACGCTTGCAGCCAAATACAGTACCCGGCCGAAGAGCAGGGTAAAGAGTGGTATCTGCGTTTTCGTGAGGTGATGACCCAGGCCGGCTGGACGCCAGTCACCAAGTATTACAGCGACTTGGACGTCGCGGGCACCAGCGTGCGTATGGATAAGCTGGTACTGGAAATTCTCGGCTCCGTGGTTGCCGGCGCTGCACTGCCAGGCCCGGCTACGGCGTTGATGCTCAAGGTGGCGGGAGATGCGATTGCCGCCCTGCAAAAGCGTGATACTGCTGCGCTGACGGCTTATGAGCGCAATCTGCTGCAACACGGTGTGGGTGGAATTTCCGCGGGTGCGTGCGTTGAAGTCAACGGTGAGGCGATCATGGCCCTGGGCAGCGTGCGTTTCCAGCGCAAGAATACCTCTACCAAAGTGCTGTTTGTCGATGTCGACGTGCGTAATGTAAACCTGTATCGAGGCGAAACCGTATTTGTCAAAAACACATTAAAAGCTGATTCGGTTCGTGAAACTATTAACAATAAACTCATCGCTCACAGTGACAAGATTGTCGATATTGAAATTTGATTGATCAAAAAAAGGCAGCCGGTTTCGGCTGCCTTTTTTGTTATCGGGAGCAATGATATGAATGACGAATATTCAGTATTGATTGTTGGCGGCGCCGTTGTGCTGGTTCCGGTAACGGAGGAGCTGGCGCACTATGACGATTTGATCGAGTGTCTGTTGCTGGCGCAATTGGCGGCCAATAAAAAAATCGAAAAGACGCCGGAGATCGACTGGTATGGCGCGTATGTGCAGTTGCTGGATAACTATTGGCTGCGCCACTCCAGAGCTCGACGGCAATGGTCCATCGGAAAGGATAACCTCGAGTCGCTCGGTGATTGGGTCATCGCCGCGATGTTCAGCGACGCTGTGGATAACAGTGGCGCTGCATCTGTAGCGCTGCGACGTCTGGCAGGCCTGTCCGGCACCGAGCCGGCCATGGTTTTGCTGCGCAGGCACATCCAGAAGAGCATCCTGGCGTCCGAGTCCGGAGATGGGCTTGCGTCCGCCACGGCTGTGCGCCTGCTGGTGGTCGTCGCGAATACGCCGACCTCCTTGACCAGTGTCTATCTTGAGCTTGCGACTGATCGGGTGCTTGGCGGCAACCTCCTGGCCGAGCTGTTTCAGGCCGAGGATGTGCGCGGCGACGTGTGCATGCGTTACGCCGGTGCCTACTTGTCTGAGACCCTCTATGCTCCGGCACGCGCCGCCGTTGCCCTGAAAATCAGGGACAGGATGAAGGACAACGTTGTGCGGTTGACGTTGCCCGATGAAGGGGCAGTCAGACAGCTTTGCGCAGCCGATTGAGGCGCACCCAGACAGGCCTGCTTAAAAGGTCGACGCCGTACGGTTCTGCTGATCGCGCTGGGCTACCCAGTGTTCGATCAGCTCGCGCAGTTGCGACAGCTCCACCGGTTTGGCCATGTGGCCATCCATCCCGGCCTGACGCGCACGTTCCTTGTGTTCGGCGAGGATGTGCGCGGTCAGCGCGACGATCGGCGTGCGTATACGCTGATTGCTGACCTCCCACGCCCGTAGCTGCTGGGTCGCCGAGAAGCCATCGAGAATCGGCATTTCGCAGTCCATCAGCACCAGATCGTAACGCTGGGCTTTCATCGCCTGCAGGGCCTCTTCGCCGTTGCTGGCGGTGTCCGGTTGCAGGTTGAGTTTGCCGAGCATGCCGCGAATCACTTTGGTCGAAATCGTGTTGTCTTCGGCGACCAGAATGCGGAAATCGCTCGGCACCTTGGCCGCCGTAGCGGGAGTGACCACTTGCGGCTGGAACACTACCTGACCTTTATTGCGCTGGTTCAACTCGTCGGCCAGCGTGGTCTTGAGCGTGTAGCCGGCCACCGGTTTGGCGAGGATGCGTTTGATCCCGGAGTTGCGCGCGATGATCTTGCTCGGCGCGTTACTGATGCCGGTGAGCATGATCAACAGGATGTCGTGATTGAGGCTCGGGTCTTCCTTGATCTTGGCCGCCAGTTGCATGCCGGTCATGCCGGGCATGTTCTGGTCCAGCAGCACCACATCGAAGTAGTCGCGCAGGTGCGCCTTGGTGCGCAGCAGCGCCAGCGCTTCCTTGCCCGATGGCACGGCGCTGACGTTCAGACCCCAGGCGCTGCATTGCTGCACCAGCACTTTGCGGCAGGTATCGTTGTCGTCCACCACCAGCACGCGCGCACCTTGCAACGGGCCGTCGAGGTCGGAGGTCGGGTGTTCCAGACGATCCGGGTCCAGTGGCAGGGTCAGCCACAAGGTGCTGCCCTGATTGGTGCCGCTCTTGATCCCGAACTCGCCGTGCATCAGGCGGATCAGTTGCCGCGCAATCACCAGCCCGAGGTTGCCACCCAGACGGTTGGCCGAGAGGAAGTGTTTGCTGTGCAGTTCGGCGTGCAGCAACGCATCGCGCTCTTCCGCCTCCATTGGCTGACCACTGTCCTGCACGGCGATGCGCAGGCGCGGTTTGACGCTGCGCTCGTCGAGGGCGACGACGATCAGCACTTCGCCTTCGTCGGTTTTCTTCAGGGCGTTTTCCAGCAGGCTCAGCAGGGTCTGGCGCAAGCGGGTCGGGTCGCCGCTGATCACGCGCGGCACTTGCGGCTGGATGAAGCTGATCAGCTCGACGTTCTGCTGTTCGGCCTTGGCCCGGTAGATGCTCAGGCAGTCGTCGATCAGCGCGTTGAGGTCGAACTGCACATCGTCCAGTTCGATCTGTCCGGATTCGAGCTTGGAGATGTCGAGGATCTCGTTGATCAACGTCAGCAGTTCGTTGCCGGCACTGTGGATGGTTTGCACGTAATCGCGTTGCTTGACCGAAAGTGGCGTGCCCAGCAGCAGCTCGGTCATGCCCAGCACGCCGTTCATCGGGGTGCGGATTTCGTGGCTGATCTTGGCGAGGAATTCGGCTTTGGCGTTGATCTCGGCATTGCTCGCGGCAAGATCGCGGCTGATGCTGAACCGGCTTTCGGTGATGCTGCGCTGGCGTTCACCCAAGGCGATGCTCATCAGCAAGCCACTGATGCAGATGAAACCCATCAGGGTCATGATCAGGCCTTGCGGCGCCACCAGGGTCAGCCCCAGCAGGGCCGGCAAAATAATCAGCGTACCGATGTTGAACACCACCATCCCGGCAACGAACAGCCGCGCCGGACGGTAGCCCTTCTGCCAGTGATAGAAGCCGACCAGCAACATGCTCAGACCGGCCAGCGCCACCAGCGCGTAGGTGATGATGTTCAGCGGCAGGGTGTTGACAAACAACAGCAGCAGGCTGCAGATGACGATGAACAGAATGTCGCCCAGCAACAGTTTGTTCAGCGGGTGCGGGCCGAGCGGGGCGAAGAAGCGCAGGGCGAACATCAGCCCGGCCGGGGCGGTCAGCAATAACGCCAGATAAGCGCCCGGGGTCTGGATCGCGTGCCAGTTCGGCAACCAGGGCCCTGCGAGGTTGAGCAACAGCAACAGGCTCAGGCCCAGCAGACCTTCGCAGACCGCCAGCCACAGGCTGCTGCGTGAGCGCGAGTAGGCGTAGCGCACGAGGTTGTGCAGCAGCAGCATGCCGAGGCAGCCGAACAGCAGACCGAAGATCAGCGTCTGGTTCTGGTTGGCGGCACTCATCACCGCCGATTGCAGGGTGATGTGCGGGCGCAGTTGATGGTCGGAAACCATCCGCAGATAAACGTCGAGGGACTTGTCGCTTTGCGGCAGCGGCAACAGGAAGTCGCTGCTCGGCAGTGGCCGCTCGACCTGTGGCTGCTGGGTGCCGGAGGTGCGTTGCTCGATCAGCTTGTCGCCGTCCAGCACGTAGAGGCTGAGGTTGGACAGGTCCAAGGCGAAGATTCGCAGCACTTGCTCGTGCTTGCCCGGTGCCAGTTTGAAACGCAGCCAGAGTGCGCCATCGGGCTCGGCCGCCGTGAGGCGATCAAGTTCGATAGGGCTGAATTGATTGGTGTAGCGCGCCGAGCGGATGTCGCTCAGTTGCAGATTGCCCTGATCGTCAAGCAATACCGACCAGCCACTGCCTTGCGCGGCCAGAGCCGGAAGCATGCAGAGCAAGGTCAGCAACGTGACGGTGAAGCTTATGGCAATCCTGAGCCAGCGCACGGCGAAATCCCTTCGTAGGTTGATGCCAGAATATAACGATGCGCGGCGGCGGAACAGCCCGGCGAGGGACTGCATCCCGCGCCGGACGTGAAGGACAGCTTATTCCTGGGTTTCGCCACGTTCACGGGCAATGGCGCGGTAGCCAATGTCCTTGCGGTAGAAGCAGCCTTCCCAGTCGATGGCGGCGGCCAGCTTGTAAGCTTGCTGCTGCGCTTCGCTGACACTGGCGCCCATGGCGGTGGCGCAGAGTACGCGACCACCGGCCGTCACCACGTTGCCATCCTTCAGCGCCGTACCGGCGTGGAAGACTTTGCCTTCCAGGCCTGCGGCTGCGTCCAGACCGTTGATCGCCGCCCCCTTGGCATAGTCGCCCGGGTAGCCGCCGGCGGCCAGCACGATGCCGACGCTCGGACGTGGATCCCACTGCGCTTCAACCTTGTCCAGCGCTTGCGCCAGAGCGGCTTCGACCAGCAGCACCAGGCTTGACTGCAGACGCAGCATCACCGGTTGGGTTTCCGGGTCACCGAAGCGGCAGTTGAATTCGATGACTTTCGGGTTGCCGGCCTTGTCGATCATCAGACCGGCGTACAGGAAACCGGTGTAGACGTTGCCTTCTTCGGCCATGCCGCGCACGGTCGGCCAGATCACCTGATCCATCACGCGCTGGTGCACGTCGGCGGTGACCACCGGGGCAGGGGAGTAGGCACCCATGCCGCCGGTGTTCGGGCCGCTGTCGCCGTCGCCAACACGTTTGTGGTCCTGGCTGGTGGCCATCGGCAGGACGTTCTTGCCGTCGACCATGACGATGAACGAGGCTTCTTCGCCGTCGAGGAATTCTTCGATCACCACGCGCGAACCGGCGTCGCCGAAGGCGTTGCCGGCGAGCATGTCGCGCACGGCGTCTTCGGCTTCGGCCAGGGTCATGGCAACGATCACGCCTTTACCGGCGGCCAGGCCATCGGCCTTGATCACGATCGGTGCACCTTTTTCACGCAGGTAAGCCAGGGCCGGCTCGATCTCGGTGAAATTCTGGTAGTCAGCGGTCGGGATCTTGTGACGCGCGAGGAAATCCTTGGTGAAGGCTTTCGAGCCTTCCAGCTGCGCAGCGCCAGCGGTCGGGCCGAAGCAGTCCAGGCCACGGGAGCGGAACAGATCGACCACGCCGGCCACCAGCGGCACTTCCGGGCCGACGATGGTCAGGGAAACGTTTTTCTCGGCGAAGTCGGCCAGTTGCTCAAGGGCCAGCACGTCGATGGCGACGTTCTCGCACTTGGCTTCAATCGCGGTACCGGCGTTGCCCGGCGCGACGAAAACCTTCTGCACGCGCGGATCCTGAGCCACTTTCCAGGCCAGGGCGTGTTCACGGCCACCGCTGCCAATGATCAAAACATTCATTTCAAAAACCTCAAAAATCTGTCAGGCGCTGCTGGAGCGCTTTATGTGGGAGCGGGCTTGCTCGCGAAAGCGGTGTGTCAGGCAAAACGGCTGTTGCTGACAGATTGCATTCGCGAGCAAGCCCGCTCCCACATTTGGATCGGGTTGTATCAGTGACGGAAGTGGCGCATGCCGGTGAATACCATGGCGATACCGGCTTCGTCAGCTGCAGCGATCACTTCAGCGTCACGCATCGAGCCGCCTGGCTGGATCACTGCAGTGATGCCAACCTTGGCCGCGTTGTCCAGACCGTCGCGGAACGGGAAGAACGCGTCCGAGGCCATCACCGAACCGGCCACTTGCAGACCGGCGTGCTCAGCCTTGATCGCGGCGATACGCGCGGAGTTTACGCGGCTCATCTGGCCGGCGCCGACACCGATGGTCTGACGGTTCTTGGCGTAGACGATGGCGTTGGACTTGACGTACTTGGCGACTTTCCAGGCGAAGATCAGGTCGTGGATTTCCTGTTCGGTCGGTGCGCGCTGGGTCACCACTTTCAGGTCGTCGGTGCCGATCATACCGATGTCGCGGCTCTGCACCAGCAGGCCACCGTTGACGCGCTTGTAGTCCCAGGCCGGAACGCGATCCGCCGACCACTCGCCGCAGGCCAGCAGGCGCACGTTGGCTTTGGCCGCCACAACAGCACGGGCTTCTGCGCTGACGCTTGGAGCAATGATCACTTCCACGAACTGACGCTCGACGATCGCCTTGGCGGTCTCGGCATCCAGTTCACGGTTGAAGGCGATGATGCCGCCGAAGGCCGACTCGGTGTCGGTGGCGTAGGCCAGTTCGTAGGCCTGACGGATGCCGCCCTCGGCGTCCGGGCTCACGGCCACGCCGCACGGGTTGGCATGCTTGACGATCACGCAGGCCGGTTTGACGAAGCTCTTCACGCATTCCAGCGCGGCGTCGGTGTCGGCCACGTTGTTGTACGACAGCTCTTTGCCTTGCAGTTGGGTCGCGGTGGCGATGCCGACTTCAGCAGGCTTGGCTTCCACGTAGAACGCCGCGCTCTGGTGCGGGTTCTCGCCGTAGCGCATTTCCTGGGCCTTGATGAACTGGCTGTTGAAGGTGCGCGGGAATTCGCTGCGGCCTTCGGTGCTCAGGGTTTCGGCAGCCTGATTCACGGTGCCCATGTAGTTGGCGATCATGCCGTCGTAGGCGGCGGTGTGTTCGAAGGCCTTGAGCATCAGGTCGAAACGCTGAGCGTAGGTCAGGCCACCGGCCTTGAGGTTTTGCAGAACGTTGGCGTAATCGCTGGCATTCACCACGATCGCCACGTCTTTATGGTTTTTCGCTGCCGAACGAACCATGGTCGGGCCACCGATGTCGATGTTCTCGATCGCAGTCGGCAGGTCGCAGCCGGGCTTGTTGATGGTGGCTTCGAACGGGTACAGGTTGACCGCAACCAGGTCGATCGGCTTGATGCCGTGCTCGTTCATGATTGCATCGTCGATACCGCGACGACCGAGGATCCCGCCGTGGATTTTCGGGTGCAGGGTTTTCACCCGACCGTCCATCATTTCCGCGAAACCGGTGTAATCCGCGACTTCCACTGCGGCAACACCGTTGTCGCGCAGCAGCTTGAACGTCCCGCCGGTGGAGAGGATCTCGACGCCGAGGGCTTCAAGCTCCTTGGCGAATTCGAGGATCCCGGTCTTGTCGGAAACGCTGATCAAGGCGCGGCGGATCGGCAGGCGGGTAGTCTGGTCGGTCATCTCAATTTCCATCAAAAGCAAAGGAAGTCAGCAAAAAAGGCGACCGGTTTTACGCGGGCGCCTTTCTGGTTTGATTGAATGCTTACAGCAGATCGTACTGCTTGAGTTTCTTGCGCAGCGTGCCGCGGTTGAGTCCGAGCAGCTCGCTGGCCTTGGTCTGGTTGCCCTTGACGTAGTTCATCACGCTTTCGAGCAGGGGAGCCTCGACTTCGGAGAGCACCAGGTTGTACACATCCGTGACGGACGCGCCCTCAAGGTGGGCGAAATAATTGTGCAGCGCCTTCTCGACACTCCCGCGAAGGGTCTGACCTTCTTCGCTCGGGGTATTGAGGTGCTGTTTCAAATTCACGTTGTCGCTCACGGGTGCTGTTCCACTCACTAAAGTCTCGGTCATCATCGTCATGCGGCCACCCCTTCTTCGTCCCCTGTCAGGCTCTTGTAACGCTCGGCGAAGAACTCCCGAACGTTGGCGCATTGTGTTTCCGTACCATCCAAACGATTGAAGTGGGCGCGAAACTCCCTGGCGCCCGGCAAGGTTGCGAGATACCAGCCCACATGCTTGCGGGCAATACGGACGCCCATCACATCCCCATAGAAGGCGTGAAGTGCGGCCAGATGCTCCAGCAGGATGCGTTCCACTTCGCTCAGCTCCGGCGCCGGCAATTTCTCGCCGGTACGCAGGAAGTGTTCGATCTCGCGAAAAATCCATGGCCGCCCCTGGGCAGCCCGGCCTATCAGCAGGCCATCGGCACCGGTCGCGTCAAGCACGTAACGGGCCTTTTCCGGCGAATCGATATCGCCATTGGCAAACACCGGCATCGACACCGCCTGCTTGATCGCGGCAATCGTGTCGTACTCGGCTTCACCGGTGTACAGATCGGCGCGAGTGCGGCCATGCACGGCCAGCGCGGTGATCCCGGCCTGCTCGGCGATCTTCGCCACAGTCAGGCCGTTCTTGTTGTCGCGATCCCATCCGGTGCGGATCTTCAGGGTCACCGGCACATCCACTGCAGCGACGACGGCCTGCAGGATCTCGGTCACCAGTGCTTCGTCTTTCAATAACGCGGAGCCGGCGGCCTTGTTGCAGACCTTCTTTGCCGGGCAACCCATGTTGATATCAATAATCTGTGCGCCCAGTTCGACGTTGGCCCGTGCCGCGTCCGCCAGCATCTGCGCATCGCCACCGGCAATCTGCACCGAGCGTGGCTCGGGATCGCCTTCGTGGATCATGCGCATGCGCGACTTGCGGGTATTCCACAGGCTCATGTCACTGGTGACCATTTCCGAGACTACAAGCCCTGCGCCCAAACGCTTGCACAGCTGACGAAAGGGCTGGTCGGTGACGCCCGCCATCGGGGCGAGAATCAAACCGTTCTGCAATGTATATGGGCCGATGCGTACCGCCGACATAGGACTTCCCTGAAGTGGGGCCGGATCATGAGAGTTCGAAAAAGGGTTGGCATGATACCCGCTCTCGATGACTGGATAAAGGCTGAATTGAACAAAATCTGAACAGTTATTCTGTTATTACCAGCGGTTTGGTAAGCGCGGGCGAAGTCAGAAAACTGCCGTCAAACCTGAAGCGATGAAGCGATTCACTCGGGCGAGTGGAAACTCAGGCTGTAATTCACCGCTTTGGGGCCTGGATCAAGGATATCCAGCGCGATGTGGATCGGCGTCTGCGGCGGCATTTCCGCCATGCCCTCAAGGTCGCCGTTGAGGTATTCGCCGGGTTTGAAGCGACGACTGGCGATCAGATGACCGTTGAGGTCAGCGAAGCGTAGCTCCAGCAACGGAAATGGCTGGGAGAACGTCGCGCGGTTGTAGATGATCGCATCCACCACCAGCGCCCCGCTGAATTCCGGATGGCTGCGCACCACCAGATTGCTGCTTTTGATTTTGCCGATGTCGACCTTGGACGGCACCGTGCAGCCGATCTGCGGGCAGAACTGCTGAAACCATGGGCGGTACTGATCCTGCCGCGCCAGTTCATCGAAGTGATAGGCAATGTACTGGCCGGCCAGACCGGCGGCGGCCAACAGCACCAGCAGCCCCCAGAGCAGGCGGCGGCCCCAGGGCGAACGGCGTTTCTGCCAGTCCAGTTGCAGCGGGTCGTCGGTCAGGTCCTGCAACACTTCGGCGCGTTGACGTTTTTTGCGCAGCGGTTCGACCGATGGCAAGTCGTCATCGTCCGGCTCGACGTTGGCCGACAGGCGTTCACGACGGGCATTCGGGTCGATCGGGTCGTGCAGGCGCAGTTGCGGGATCGGCGGTTCATCATCCAGATCCACCGGCTCCAGCGACAGGGAAGGCTCGGTGCGCGCGGTGTTTACCGGTTCCGGTTCGACGGCATCTGGCTCGACGTCATCTTCGGGCTCGGGCAGACGTTCATCGTCGCGTGCGCTGAACAGGCTGTCGCGCCACTCCGTTTCATCGGCTTCAGGACTGTCGCGCCGGGCGCTCAGGGACTCTTCGCGCTGACGACCGAATTCGGTGGTCGGCTGGATTTCCCGTTGTTCGAGGCGGGCGAGTTCTTCGTCCAGATCGAGGCTGTCCAGGTCCAGCTCGCTGGCGCTCCATTGCTTTTGGCTGATGGCGCGCGGCGCGGGCGGTTCGTCATTGACGGGCGCTTCGACCACTGGCGGCGGCTCGCTGACCACCGCCTGAGACGGTGCTGGCTGGACAATGGACGGCGCCACCGGAGTGACCGCTTCCTTGCCGGCATGTTGTTCCAGCAGCTGTTTGGCGGCGTTGAACACTTGCAGGCAGGAGCCACAGCGAACCACCCCGCGGGCCACGCTCAACTGAGCATGGCTGACGCGGAAGCTGGTTTGGCAATGCGGGCACTGGGTGACGAAGCTGTCGGTCATGCGGCGATCCGGTTTATGCAGGCGGTCATTCTAGCGCCGACGGCCGGTGATACGCACCCAGCCATCGCGATTGGCGATCGGGTCCAGATCAAAGTCCTGCGCATAGGCGGCAGCGACTTCTTCACCTTGTTCGGCGAGGATGCCTGACAGTGCCAGACGACCGCCGGTTTTCACCAGGCCGGTCAGCTGCGGCGCCAGGGAAACTAGCGGGCCGGCCAGAATGTTGGCCACCAGCACGTCGGCTTTGACCTGCGGCAAATCTTCCGGCAGGTACAGCGGGAACAGCTCGTCGGCAATATTGTTGCGCCCGGCGTTGTCGCGCGAGGCTTCCAGCGCCTGCACGTCGATGTCGGTGCCGACGGCTTCTTTCGCGCCGAGCAGCAGGGCGGCGATCGCCAGAATTCCCGAGCCGCAGCCGAAGTCCAGGACGTTGCAGTCTTTCAGGTCCTGACCGTCGAGCCATTCCAGGCACAGGGCGGTGGTCGGGTGGGTGCCGGTGCCGAACGCCAGGCCCGGATCCAGCAACAGATTGACCGCGTCAGGCTCGGGCGCGGCGTGCCAGCTCGGCACGATCCACAGGCGCTGACCGAAACGCATTGGCTGGAAGCCGTCCATCCAGCTGCGTTCCCAATCCTGGTCTTCGATGACTTCGCTGTGATGCTCGGGCAGCGGACTGCCGGTCAGCAGTTCCAGATGCGCGAGCACCGGCGCAGGCTCGGTGCCGCCCTCAAACAGGGCCAGCAGGTGCGTGTGCGCCCACAGTGGGGTGGTGTTGAGTTCCGGCTCGAAGATAGGCTGATCTTCGGCGTCCATGAAGGTCACCGAAACGGCGCCGACTTCAAGGAAAGCGTCTTCGTAGGTTTCGGCTTGTTCCGGGCTGATGGCGAGACGTACTTGCAGCCAAGGCATGGCGGGCACCTTTGAAAAAATATGATTGCAGCCTAGCGGCCAGCGAGAAGCGCGCAAGTTTACGCGAGCGCGCAGGGTTTGTGGGAGCTGCATTGCACCCACGGGGGATTTGAAAACTGTAGAAACAACAAAGCCGCCCGAAGGCGGCCTTGTCTGTGCGGACTTGAAGCTTAGTGCTTCTCGCCTGCCAGCTTGTGCTCGAGGTAGTGAATGTTCACGCCCCCTTTGCAGAAGCCTTCGTCGCGGGTCAGTTCACGGTGCAGCGGGATGTTGGTCTTGATCCCGTCAACCACGATCTCGTCCAGGGCATTACGCATGCGCGCCATGGCTTCGTCGCGGGTGGCGCCGTAAGTGATCAGCTTGCCGATCAGCGAGTCGTAGTTCGGCGGAACTGCATAACCGCTGTACAGGTGCGAATCGACGCGAACGCCGTTACCGCCTGGTGCGTGGAAATGCTTGACGGTGCCCGGGCTCGGCATGAAGGTTTTCGGGTCTTCAGCGTTGATCCGGCACTCCAGCGAGTGACCGCGGATCACCACGTCATCCTGCGTGAACGACAGCTTGTTGCCAGCGGCGATGCTGAGCATCTCCTTGACGATGTCGATACCGGTGACCATTTCCGAAACCGGGTGCTCCACCTGAACACGGGTGTTCATTTCGATGAAATAGAAACGACCGTTCTCGTACAGGAACTCGAACGTGCCGGCGCCACGGTAGCCGATGTCGATGCACGCCTTGACGCAGCGAGCCAGAACTTCCTGGCGCGCCTGCTCGTCGATGCCCGGTGCCGGCGCTTCTTCGAGAACCTTCTGGTGACGGCGTTGCAGCGAGCAATCGCGGTCGCCCAGATGGATGGCGTGACCCTGGCCGTCGGACAGCACCTGAACTTCGACGTGACGCGGGTTGGTCAGGAATTTTTCCAGATAGACCATCGGGTTGCCGAACGCCGCGCCAGCTTCGGAGCGGGTCAGTTTCGCCGAGGCGATCAGGTCTTCTTCCTTGTGCACCACGCGCATGCCGCGACCACCGCCGCCGCCAGCGGCTTTGATGATCACCGGGTAGCCGACTTCACGACCGATGCGCAGCGCCGTTTCTTCGTCTTCCGGCAGCGGGCCGTCGGAACCTGGAACGGTAGGCACGCCTGCTTCGATCATCGCGTGCTTGGCCGATACCTTGTCGCCCATCAGGCGAATGGTTTCGGCTTTCGGGCCGATGAAGGCGAAGCCGGAATTCTCGACCTGCTCGGCAAAATCGGCGTTTTCCGCGAGGAAACCGTAGCCTGGGTGAATGGCGGTAGCGCCAGTCACTTCAGCGGCAGCGATGATGGCCGGGATGTGCAGGTAGGACTGAGCGGCAGAAGCCGGGCCGATGCAGACGGACTCGTCTGCCAGACCCAGGTGCATCAGCTCTTTGTCGGCCTTGGAGTAAACGGCGACGGTCTTGATGCCCATCTCTTTGCAGGCACGCAGAATCCGCAGGGCGATCTCACCGCGGTTAGCGATCAGAACTTTTTCCAACTTCGCAGTCATCAAAGGCTCTCCGCAGTTCAAACGATGGTGAACAGCGGTTGGTCGTACTCAACCGGCTGGCCGTCTTCGACGAGGATGGATTCGATCACACCGCTGGTTTCAGCTTCGATGTGGTTCATCATCTTCATGGCTTCGACGATGCACAGGGTGTCGCCTTTCTTCACGGTCTGGCCGACTTCAACGAAGGCTGGCGAGGTTGGCGAAGATTTACGGTAGAAGGTGCCTACCATTGGCGAGCGGGCCACGGTGCCGTTCAGTGCCGGAGCAGCAGCGGCAGCCGGAGCGGCAGCAGCCACTGGAGCAGCAGCGGCGGCAGGTGCAGCGGCCGGAGCCTGCATCGGCGCCGGAGCGTAGTACTGCTGAGCCGGGGTCTTGCTGTGACGGCTGATGCGTACGGACTCTTCGCCTTCCTTGATCTCGAGCTCGTCGATGCCGGACTCTTCCAGCAATTCGATCAGTTTCTTAACTTTACGGATATCCATGAATCATCAACTCCCAAGGGTCGGTCAGGGGCGTTTAACGCTTGTGGTTCAAGTCGTTGCCTGTGTTTCAAGCTGTTCTAGTGCGGCCTCCAGGGCCAGTCGGTAACCGCTGGCGCCAAGGCCGCAGATCACTCCCACCGCTACATCGGAGAAGTAAGAGTGATGGCGGAAAGGTTCGCGCTTGTGCACGTTGGACAAATGCACTTCGATGAATGGGATGCTCACTCCCAGCAGCGCGTCACGTAATGCGACGCTTGTGTGCGTAAATGCTGCTGGATTGATCAGAATGAAATCGACACCCTCACCGCGAGCGGCGTGGATGCGGTCGATCAATTCGTACTCGGCATTGCTTTGCAGGTGCAGCAGATGATGGCCGGCTTCACGGGCGCGGCGCTCCAGATCCTGATTGATCTGCGCCAGGGTCGTTGACCCATAGGTGCCCGGTTCGCGGGTGCCGAGCAGGTTCAGGTTGGGGCCGTGCAGCACCAGTAGCGTCGCCATCTGCGTGTTCCTTGTTATGAATGAGCAGTCGTCAGAACCCGGCGACTATGCCGCAAAGGCTTTGTGACTGTCCAGTTCTCTGCAATAGCCAGCACGATGACCGATGTTTGCGCGAAATTTGTGACTGAGTGATTTGATCCGGTCACTTGTAGTGATTGTGCTGACGCCTTCGCGAGCAGGCTCGCTCCCACAGGGGGTACATATTCCAATGTGGGAGCGAGCCTGCTCGCGAAGGCGGTTCATCAGACGCGAAAGGCCTGTACGGCCGTATGCAATTGCCCACCCAACTCCAGCAGATTCTCACCCTGCTCACGCCCGCGGCCGATACGCAGCAGGTTATCCCCGCCCAATTGATGGATCCGCTCGCTGTGATCACGGATCTCGCTGACCGCGCCGCTTTGCTGAGCGGTGATATCGGCGATGCGGATCGCCGTGTCGGAAATGGTCTGGATCGCGCCGACGATTTTATCCAGCGCGCCGTCCGCCGCTTGTGCCTGACTGGCAGTGGCTTCGGCGTGTTCGACTTGCGCGCGCATGCCTTCGACCGATTGTCGGGCAGCAGTTTGCAGGCCGGCGATCAGTGTCTGGATCTCTGCCGTGGCGCCCGCCGTGCGTTGCGCCAGTGAGCGCACTTCTTCGGCCACCACCGCAAAACCACGGCCCATTTCCCCGGCCCGCGCCGCTTCGATCGCCGCATTCAGCGCCAGCAGGTTGGTCTGGTCGGCGATCGAGCGGATCACCGTCAGTACGCCGCCAATGGTCGCCGACTCTTCGGCCAAATGCTCGATCATCTGCGCGTTGCCTTGCACCTCGCCGACCAGCGCGTGCAGGCCGGTGAGGCTCTGGCCGATCACGGTTTGTCCGTGCTCGACGGCCAGTCCGGCATGGCGACTGGCATCGGCGGCCTGTCGTGCATCGCCAGCGACCTGCTGAATCGTCGCTTCAAGCTCACCCAGTGAATCGCGGATCAGCGCGGTGTCGCCCGCCTGATGCTCGGCGCCGCTGTGCAGGTCGTTGCTCAGTTCGGCCAGCGTACGGCTGCTGCCGGCCACCTGTTCGGCATTGCCGCGAATCGTGCCGACCAGATCCACCAGATACGCGCGCAGGCGGTTCAGCGACGCTTCGATGTCATGCAGTTCGCGGTTGGTCTTGCCCAACTGAATGTCGCGACTGAAATCGCCTTCGGCCCAGGTCGACAGCGCCGGCGCGAGGTTGGTCAGAGTGCGCGACAGGCGCCGCTGCAAGGTGTCGATCAGCAGCGCGATCAGCAGAATCAGGCCGATCATCATGCCCTGCATCAGGCGCACTTCGCCCTGAATCTGCCCGTGCTGGGCGCGTACCACCGGCTCAAGCCCGGCGATCGCCTGTTGCACGGCGGCGATCTTCAAATGGGTCGCGGTGCTCAGATCGGTGCGTTTCTGGATCTGCTCGCGGGTGCGTGCCAGCTCCGCCGGGTAGCGACCGAGCAGGCTGTTGAGTTCGCGCTTGAGGCCGACCCCGGCGTCTTCGGCGGCGGCTTTTTCTGTGCTTTCGATGCCCATCATCGCGGCGAAATCATCACTGCCGGATTCATTCTTGGCGACCACGCCGAGCAGGGGCAGGGCGTCGATGGCCTGAGCCTGGGTGCGGATATTGTCGACTTCGCGCTCGACGTCGGCGGCCAATTCACTGCGGCCGCTGCTGACCAGTTTGTCGCGGGCCAGCGACAGCTTGCCCAGGTGCTGCGAAGCGACCAGCAGCGGCGTCAGGTAAGACGCGTTGCCATTGGCGTAGGTGCTGAGTTGATCAAGGCTGGCGCTCAGTTCGCGTTCGGCTTGCAGCAGCAGTGCTTGCGGATCACCGGCCAGTTTGCCGGCGGCGAGCAGGTCGGTTTTGCTGAACTCTTCGAGGCTCGACAGACTCGGGTGCAGGGTCTCGGCCAGTGCCGGCGGCAGTTCGCCGAGCTCCTTCTGCAGGCCGTCGATGGCCTGGCTGGCGCTGCTCAGGCGCAGGGCGTCGCCGCTGGCGAGGTAGTCCTCGACATTGCGCGCCACGTCATTCTGAAATTGCTGCGACAGGCCGAGGTAGCGCTCCATCAACAGATACGGACGCTCCAGGGCTTTTTGCGACCACCACAGCGTCGCGCCGAGGGCCACGCAAACGGCGACCAGCAGCAGAGTGTTGAGATTGGTGAGCAACTTCAGGCGCATGACGGCTACCAACGGCAGAAATGGTAAGCGCCTGAATTTATTGCGGTTCTGTTACAGGGTTATGACCGAATCAGTGGATTCCGATGAAAAGGTGGCACTTTGCTTTGAGTCGCGCGCGGTCTGCACTCGATTGCGTCCGGCACCTTTGGCGCGGTACAGCGCTTCGTCGGCCTGGCTAGCCATCATCAGGCTGTCGGAATCCTCGTGCATTTCCACCACGCCGGCGCTGAAGGTGCACCACAAATCGTGCGGTTGCGCCGGGTAGTGGATTTCGGCGAAGCGCTGGCGGATCTCGTCGAGCACTTTGTGCGCCGCTTCTATATCCGTGTCGGGCATGACGATGGCGAATTCTTCGCCACCGTACCGGCCGATGAAGTCGGTCTTGCGCAGGCGTTGCTTGAGGAACAGCGCCAGGCTCTTGATCACTCGGTCGCCCATCGGATGGCCGTGACTGTCATTGACTCGCTTGAAGTGGTCGATGTCGAGCATGGCAAAGCTCAGCGGCTTGTTCTCGCGACGGGCGCGGAACGAGCAGTCTTCGAGCAATTGCAGGATGTGCGTGTGGTTGTACAGGCCGGTGAGGCTGTCGCGGACCATGCGTGCCTTGAGATTGCGCGCGCGCGCTGCGCGGTTGCGCACAGTCGTAATCAGATGCCGAGGCTTGATCGGTTTGGTGAGGAAGTCATCGCCGCCCTCGCTCATGGCGTCGAGCTGCTTGTCCAGATCGTCCTCGGCCGAAAGATAAATGATCGGCACGCTGACGTAGCGGTCGTTGTGGCGGATGACCTTGGCCAGTTCGGTGCCGGTGCAGGCCGGCATGTACATGTCGAGGATGATCAGATCCGGCTGGAAATCCGCCAGCTCGGCCATTGCCTGAATCGGTTCGATCAGGGTGCGGGTGACGATCCCGGCACTGTTGAGCAAGCGCTCGGTGTGCAAGGCCTGGGCGCGAGAGTCGTCGATGATCAGCACTTTGTAAGGTTCGTACTGGGCGACGCACGTCAGGACTTCGATCTTCTCCAGCAGGCTCGACGCTTCGAGGGTGCCGGTGAGAAATTCCTGGCCGCCGGCGCGCACGGCAGCGAGGCGCGTCGGGGTGTCGGTTTCGTGCAGGCTGAAAAACAGCAGCGGCAGCGGTTCTTCCAGGCCAACCTGAGCTTCGGCAGCCAGTTGCAGGCCGACGCCTGCGCCGCTGAAGTCCACGTCCATGACGATCGCGGCGGGCAAGCGCTCAACCATCGAGGAGCGAAACGCCGCGACACTGTCCAGCGCCTGCGCGGTCAGGCCGAAAAACTCCAGCTGCTTGGCCAGCCGCTCGGCGCGGTCGTGATCCTGCAACATGACGTAGATCGGTTTGCGCAGTGGCGGCAGGAAGGTCTGGTCGAGTTGATCGCCATGGCGCAGACCGGTGCGCGACAGACGCTGCATCAAACGATTGAGATCGGTGATCAGACCGCTGCTCAGGCGTCCGCGATTGGCGTCCACCGCTTCCAGCGACTGGCCGATATGACGCGCGAGTTGCGTATGCTCGGGCTGCTCGAAGCGCTCGGCAAAACGCAGCAGGCGCAGATTGGCCTCGCTCAGTTCGGCGAGGTCGGCGGTGGACCACTCACTGCGTTGCAGGCGCTGCCATATCTCAAGAATCTGACGTGCCTGATGAATTACCCGCTGGGCAAAGTGGTGCTTGAGGCGCTCACGGCTGGGGTCTTCTGGCTCGGTCATATCCTGACTACTAGTTAGGGCGCATGCTGAGATCGACTGGTGGCTCTATGCTAGCACCTCTTTTCCCTTATATGAGTGTCGTGCATCAATAATCTGCGGTGCTGCACAATTCAGTTTCTGACCGGGTGGTTTTGGATGAGACCTGTTCGTCGATGAACCTCCCGAAAACCGGGCTTATGGTGCTGCTCGAAGCGTAAACAAGCCTGTGTGCACCACGCTGTGCTGCAGACAGACGCTGATCTGCAAATGCCTGTTTCGCAGCTTTGTTGATGGCGATGTATCAGGGAAACCCCTAGAGAATTCGCGGGTCGATGCCGCGCGTTCCGTGGATTTTCTGCTTCTCTTCAATGGCGGGTGCCGGCCTTGGCACGTTGTTGTATGGTTGTGGTCGAACCGTTGAACCCAAGTGATTGAAAGGATATCGCCATGCTGGACTGGAAGAACCGCGCGGGCAGCGCGCCTGAACGTGCCGCTGAGCCGAAGTCGGCCACCCGCAGCTATGTGGGCGGGCTGTTGTTCAGCCGCGCGCTGGCCACGCTGATCGGCATTTATCTGCTGGTGACCATCGGCCTGGGCTGGTACTGGAGCCAGGAGCCGGCGCTGTTTCCGGTGGCACAAAACGCCCAGGCGGCTGCCGAGAAAGAAGGCAAGCAGATGGTCGTCGGCTACACCACGGTCGAAACCCTCAAGACCGTTGCCGGTACGTTGCTGAACAAACCGGGCGGCTACATTTCCAACGACCGTTTTCCGCCTGGCCTGTGGATGGACAACACCCCGAGCTGGGAATACGGCGTGCTGGTGCAGGTGCGTGACCTGACTCGTGCCCTGCGTAAAGACTTCGCCCGTTCGCAGTCGCAGTCGGCCGAAGATGCCGACCTGGCCAAGGCCGAACCGCGTTTCAACTTTGACAACAAGAGCTGGATCCTGCCGTCGAGCGAATCGGAATATCAGGAAGGCATCAACTCCCTGAGCCGTTACCAGGCGCGTCTGTCTGATCCAACGCAGAAAAACGCCTTGTTCTACGCCCGCGCCGATAACCTCAACAACTGGCTGGGCGATGTCGGCACCCGTCTGGGTTCGCTGTCGCAACGCCTGTCCGCCAGTGTCGGCCGGGTGAAACTCAACACCGCGCTGAAAACCGAAGTGCCGGCGGTTGGCGAAGTCCCGCAAGTTGACGAGGAAGTCGTAGAGACTCCGTGGATGCAGATCGACAACGTGTTCTACGAAGCACGCGGTCAGGCCTGGGCGCTGTCGCACCTGTTGCGCGCCATCGAAGTGGACTTTGCCGATGTGCTGGCGAAAAAGAACGCCACGGTCAGCGTGCGTCAGATCATCCGTGAACTGGAAGCATCGCAGGAGCCGGTCTGGAGCCCGATGATCCTCAATGGCAGCGGCTTCGGCGTGCTGGCCAACCACTCGCTGGTCATGGCCAACTACATTTCCCGGGCCAACGCCGCAGTGATCGATCTGCGTCAACTGCTCAATCAGGGCTGAGTCATGGTCGATAGCGCCAAAGAGGCGGCGCACCGCGCCGCCTCCGATGCCGAACAGATCGCCTGGGTCGACGAGCAGGACAACTTGCTCGGCGCCCTGGTGCGGGCCGATCTGCGTGAGCGCGGGCTGATCGGGCGCGGCACCTACATCATGTTGTTCAATTCCGCTGGTGAGCTCTGCGTGCATCGACGCACCTTGAGCAAGGCGATCTATCCCGGTTACTGGGATGTGGCGGCCGGCGGCATGGTGCAGGCCGATGAGACCTACGCCGAATCGGCGGCCCGCGAGCTGGAAGAGGAATTGGGCGTGAGTGGGGTGGAGCTGACCGCCCACGATCATTTCTTCTTCGAAGACACCGGCAACCGCCTGTGGTGCTCGGCATTTTCCGCGGTGTGGGACGGCCCGCTGAAACTGCAGCCGGAAGAAGTGCTGGAAGCACGCTTTATTCCGGTCGAACAGGTGCTGCAGGAAATCGAGCAAAAGCCTTACTGCCCGGACTCTCTGGCCGCGTTGAAGCGCTATCTGAAGGCTCAACAAAGCGGCGTCGCAAAGAACACATAAATTGGCGCCGATTGGCTCTTAGCAATTGCGCTTTTTGCCGTTACACTGCGCGACCTTTTCAAGCTGCACCGACCTGCTTTTGTTCAAGCGCACGGTGTAGCAGCGCTGCCCCTGCCTGAGTGGGGCTTCGCGGTCGATGACCTTGCCCAAGGTCGCGATCAGTCTTTGTCCTCCCAAGAGGATTGCCGGTGGCCAAAAAAGCCGCATCCTTCGCCGCCCTTGGTGGCCTGGTATTTTCCACCGACGCAGGTCGTCATTGCCCGGAATGCAGTAAACCGGTGGACGCCTGTATCTGCAAACAAACCGTGATCCCGGCCGGGGACGGCATTGCCCGCGTGCGTCGCGAGAGCAAGGGCCGTGGCGGCAAAACGGTGACCACCATCACCGGCGTGCCACTGGCCGAAGACGCCCTCAAGGAGCTGGCGACAACGTTGAAGAAACGTTGCGGCACCGGTGGGGCGTTGAAGGACGGGATCATCGAAATCCAGGGCGATCATGTCGAGCTACTCTTGGCAGAGCTGATCAAACACGGTTTCAAAGCGAAGAAGTCCGGCGGCTAGCAGCCTCTGTGAAATCCATCTGCGGCTTGATCCGGCACTGAAGCAGTTCAGATCCGGCGTCGTCTCCATGGTTTTCACAGAGCCTGTTCATGACCGGTTTCTAAACTACACGCAGTCAGTGCGGTCTACCGCCGCACTGACGAACCGTCATTTTCATTCTTTAGACTGCGCCGGCCTGCGATCAGGCGACGCACTATGACTTCTTTATAGGGGACTTCGATGTCCGTACGACGCACACGTAAAGACGATGGCAGCCAATGGACAGTTGCGGACAGCCGCAGCGTTTACGGGATTCGCCATTGGGGGGCCGGGTATTTCGCGATCAATGACGCCGGTCGCGTCGAAGTTCGTCCGAACGGCCCGAGCAGCTCGCCTATCGACCTGTTCGAACAAGTCGACCAACTGCGCAAGAGCGGCTTGTCCCTGCCGTTGCTGGTACGTTTCCCCGACATCCTGCAAGACCGTGTCCGTCAATTGACCGGTGCTTTCGACTCGAACATCGAGCGCCTGGAATACCAGAGCAAGTACACCGCGCTGTACCCGATCAAGGTCAACCAGCAAGAAGCGGTGATCGAGAACATCATCGCCACCCAGAACGTTTCCATCGGTCTGGAAGCCGGCTCCAAGCCTGAGCTGCTGGCGGTGCTGGCACTGGCGCCGAAGGGCGGCACCATCGTCTGCAACGGTTACAAGGACCGCGAGTTCATCCGTCTGGCGCTGATGGGGCAGAAGCTCGGCCACAATGTGTTCATCGTCATCGAGAAAGAATCCGAAGTCGGCCTGGTGATCGAAGAAGCCGCCTCGCTCAAGGTCAAGCCACAGGTCGGCCTGCGCGTGCGCCTGTCGTCGCTGGCGTCGTCGAAGTGGGCGGACACTGGTGGCGAGAAATCCAAGTTCGGTCTGTCGGCGGCGCAACTGCTGTCGGTGGTCGAGCGCTTCCGCGCTGCCGGCCTGGATCAGGGCATTCGTCTGCTGCACTTCCACATGGGTTCGCAGATCGCCAACCTGGCTGACTACCAGCACGGTTTCAAGGAAGCGATCCGTTACTACGGCGAGCTGCGCAACCTTGGCCTGCCGGTCGATCACATCGACGTCGGCGGCGGTCTGGGTGTCGACTACGACGGTACTCACTCGCGCAACGCCAGTTCGATCAACTATGACATGGACGACTACGCCGGTGTCGTGGTCGGCATGCTCAAGGAGTTCTGCGACGCGCAGAGCCTGCCGCATCCACACATCTTCTCCGAAAGCGGCCGCTCGCTGACCGCGCACCACGCGATGCTGGTGGTGCAGGTGACCGACGTAGAGAAACACAACGACGAAATCCCGCTGATCGAAAACAAGGAAAACCTGCCGGAAACCGTGCAGTGGCTGGTGGACCTGCTCGGCCCGACCGACATCGAGATGGTCACCGAGACTTACTGGCGCGCCACGCACTACATGAGCGACGTGGCTTCGCAGTACGCCGACGGCAAACTGACCCTGGCGGAAAAGGCCCTGGCCGAGCAGTGCTACTTCGCTGTGTGCCGTCGCCTGCACAACTCGTTGAAGGCACGTCAGCGTTCGCACCGCCAGGTGCTCGACGAACTCAACGACAAGCTGGCCGACAAGTACATCTGCAACTTCTCGGTGTTCCAGAGCCTGCCGGACACCTGGGCGATCGATCAGGTGCTGCCGATCATCCCGCTGCATCGTCTGGATGAAGAGCCGCTGCGTCGCGCGGTGCTGCAAGACCTGACCTGCGACTCCGACGGCAAGATCAACCAGTACGTCGACGAGCAGAGCATCGAGACCAGCCTGCCGGTGCACGGTCTGAACGAAGGTGAAGACTATCTGCTGGGCGTGTTCCTGGTCGGCGCCTATCAGGAAATCCTCGGCGACATGCACAACCTGTTCGGTGACACCGACTCGGTGAACATCTACCAGAACGCCGATGGCAGCGTGTACCACGCCGGTATCGAGACCCACGACACCATCGAAGACATGCTGCGTTACGTGCACTTGTCGCCGGAAGAACTGATGACCCACTACCGCGACAAGTGCGCCAGTGCCCGCATCAGTGCCAGCGAGCGTACGCAGTTCCTCGATGCCTTGCGTCTGGGCCTGACCCGTTCCTCCTACCTGTCTTCCTGAGTCAGGTCTGTTGCACTGGGTTGTCTGAAATTTTCCCTCAAGCTGTGGAAAATTCGGATGACCCGGTGGGACATTTCCCAAATCCCCTGCGAAATAATTGCCTGCCACGGCCGGAGAAGTGATCCGGTCTGCTTTTCGCGTAGGTCATTTCCTAAGTTGTACTTCAGCTCTCTACTCGGCCATGGCTCTCGGCGAGAATCCCCGGCCGCCCCTCCTGTAGAGATCCGCCCATGTTCGAATCAGTCAACGAGCCGTCGTTTCGTCTCGATGTAACGGGGCTGCCCGAGCCCTTCGAGGTGCTGGCCTTTACCGGAAGTGAGGGCATCAGCGAACCCTTCGCCTTTGATATCGATCTGTTGATCAATGATCCGCAACTGGACCTGGCCGGACTGCTTTACCGCTCGGCGTTCCTGCAGTTCGGTCCCGGACACAATGGCCTGAGCGGGCAATTGCAGAGTGTCGTTCAGCATGAGCACGATCAGGGCGCCCGATTGTGTCGAGTGACACTGGGACCGAAGCTGAGTTGTCTGGCGCTGCGTTTCAGTCAGCGGATCTTCAGCAGCCAGTGCGTGCCGAAGATCCTCGCGCAGGTGCTCAAGGAGCATGGGATCGTTGGTGCGCAACGACGTTTTGATTTGCAGTGCGAATACCCGGTGCACACTTTCTGCACCCAGTACCGGGAGTCGGACCTGCAGTTCGTGCAGCGGCTGTGCGCGCAGGCGCGGATCCACTACTACTTCGAGCACCGGCCGGACGGACACTGTCTGGTCTTTGTCGATGATCCAGGGCGTTTTCCCGTGGCCGGCGCGGCGTCTGTGGACGATGGCGCGAGCACCCCGGCGGTAAGACGCTGGCAGATGCAGGTGGACGCCAGCGATGTGGACGCGGGTTCGGCGCAGGCCGGCAAAGCTTATGGCCACAGCGATCTGCCGACCTTGCGCGCCGCGCAGTGGCTGGCGTTGACCGCGCATCCGTTTGCCGAATGCAACCGCCGCTGGTTGCTGAGCCGGATCGAGCATCGTGCTGATCCCGCCAGCGAGCCGGCTTACAGCAACCGGATCGTCGCCGCCGCCCAGGCGCAACTGCCGACATTGACGAGCACCTGTGCCAGGCCGCGCATGCACAGTCTGCAACGTGCGTGGGTGGTGACGGTCGATGAACCGCAGCCTGACGAACAGCGGCCGGTGGCGGTGCAGTTCGACTGGCTTTATCAGGGCGAAGGCGCTGCCGCCAGCCATTGTTGGCTGCCGCTCGCAGCAGCGTTGAGCGACGCCTCACTGACATCGTTGCGTGAAGGCGTTGAAGTGGTGGTGAGTTTTCATGAAGGCGATCCGGATCAGCCGGTGATCAGTGGTGTGCTGCAGGAGCCGGCGGTGATCGAAGACTGCGAAGCGCCATTGGCGCTGCCGGACGTGCTGCCGAGCGCGGGCCTGGCGCAATGGCTCAAGTCTGCCGAACCGCTGTTGCTGTTGTGTCTGATGCCCGGCGGCGGCAGTTACAACCACTGCACGGCGTCGATCTGCAGTTGCCGATTGGTCGCGTCGCTGGATCAGGACGGCGCCGCTTGAGCGGCGTCGGCTTTGCCCCGCAGGTACAGTGGCTGTTGCTCGATGGCGCCGATGCGCAGCAGGCGCTGGCGACATTGCGCCAAGGGTTCGCCAGCGTACGTTGCACGCGGCTGTTCGAGGGCACCGAGTTTCAAGCGGTAAGCGAGCACGGTCCGCTGCTGGTCGACCTGCATGACTGCCCGGCACTGGCGGCGCTGTGTCAGCGTGATCCGCAGACATGGCGCGGGTTGTTGTTCGCCAGTGATGCCTCGCAGGCAGTAATGCTGAGCCACCTGCGCCGGATGCTGACGGTCTCGTTCGGGCTCAATCACCGTGCCTTGCTCGGTTATTACAACCGCCAGACGGCAAGTTATTTCTTCGACGCCTGTGATGCCGCCGACTTGAGCCGCTGGCTCGGGCCGATTCGTCTGCTGCGCTGGTACGGCGGCACCTGGGCCGACCTCGCCATCGGCAGTCAGGGCTGGCAGCAACTGCGCAACCCGCAGTGGGCGGTCGAGCCGCTGGGGATCGACGAAAGCCTCACCCATCGTCAGCGCGAACGTTTGCAAAGCTGCCTGCTGGAACAACACATCTGGCGCTGGTGCCAATCAATGGGAACCGACTACGCGCGCATGGCCTCCCATGTGCAGGAGGGGCTGAGCCTGGGTTTCAGCGACCGTACGGTGCTGGATGGCTGGTTGTGGCTACGCTTGCAGCATCCGCGGGCGCAACTGCCGGGCGTGCCGGACGGGCTGAGCCAGCAGGAACGGCTCGAGCATGTGCGGCGACAGTGGCAGAACGATCAATCTTGAGGTGCGACATCCATGACAAATCCTCTGTGGCAGCGGTTCGGCGCAGTCCTCGGCGGGTTTCTGCTGCTGGTGCTGACGGGATGTTCCCCGGTCAAGGTGCTCAATGCGCTGACCCCCGCCGACACGTTTCACAGAACCGCCGGGATTGCCTATGGCGATGATCCGCGACAGAAGCTCGACGTCTACGTGCCGCGCCAGCCGCTGGAGGGCGCGCCGGTGGTGGTGTTCTTCTACGGCGGCAGCTGGAATAGCGGTGATCGTGGCGATTACGCGTTTGTCGGCGAGGCGCTGGCGTCGCGGGGGATTGTCGCGGTGCTGGCGGATTATCGGCTCTACCCGCAGGTGCGCTATCCGTTGTTTCTTGAAGACTCGGCGCGGGCGGTGGCCTGGACCCGGGCGCATATCCGCGAGTTCTCCGGCAACCCGCAACGCCTGTACCTGATGGGCCACAGTTCCGGCGCTTACAACGCGGCGATGCTGGCGCTGGATCCGGGTCTGCTCGGTGCGGTGGGCATGACGCCCAAAGACCTCAGCGGCTGGATCGGCCTGGCCGGGCCGTATGATTTTCTGCCCATCAAGAATCCGCAGGTGCGTCCGGTATTCTTCTGGCCGGACTCACCGCCGCAATCGCAGCCGATCAACCATGTCAGGGCGGGCGAGCCTCCGGCACTGCTGATCGCCGCGACCAAGGACAATCTGGTCAACCCGACGCGCAACACCGCAGGCCTGGCGCGCAAACTGCGCGAGGCGGGTGTACCGGTGCAGGATCTTTACTACTCGCGCCCCAGTCATGTGACGCTGGTGGCGACCCTGTCGCGGCCACTTCGGCGACTGGCGCCGGTGCTCGATCAGGTCGTCGTGTTCGTCAAACACACACACCGGCTCAGTGAGCGGCACCGCAGAACCAGCCGTCGTTGCGCCGCAGCCACAGGGCCAGTGCGCCGAGGGTCAGGCTGCGCAAGACCATGAACAGCAGGAATGTTAGCCACAGCCCATGATTGCCCAGTCCCTGTAATGCCCAGGCGAACGGCAGCAGCAGGGCGACGGTCAGCAGCATGCCGTTGCGCATCTCCCGGGCTCGAGTGGCGCCGATGAACAGGCCGTCGAGCAAGTAGCTCCAGACCGCAATCAGCGGCAGTACCGCCAGATACGGCAGGTAGATGAACGCGGTATCGCGCACGCTCTGGATGTCGGTCTGCATCTCGATGAACAAGTGTCCGCCCAACAGAAACAGCGCGGCAAAACCGAGGCTGGCCAGCAATGACCAGCCGCCGGCCACCACCAGCGAACGGCGCAGGGCGAGGCGATCACGGGCGCCGATGGCGTGTCCGCACAACGCTTCGACCGCATGCGCCAGACCGTCCAGCGCATGCGCGGTCAGCAGCAAACCGTTGAGCAGCAGAGCATTAGCCGCCACCGTGGCATCGCCGAGCCGCGCGCCTTGCACGGTGATCAGGAAAAACACCGATTGCAGCGCCAGGCTGCGGATGAAAATGTCGCGGTTGACCGCCAGCAAAGGGCGCCAGCTCTGCCACACCTTCAACGCTGCCCAGGCGATGTGCCCGGGATAGGCGCGCAATGCGCCGCGGGTCAGCCACAGGCCGAGCAGGGCGCCGCTCCACTCGGCAATCACCGAGGCCCGGGCCGAACCGACCACCCCCCATTCCAGGCCAATCACGAACCACAGGTTGAGAGCGATGTTGATCAGGTTGGTGCTGAGCAGAATCGCCAGCGGCGCCCGGGCGTTCTGGGTGCCGAGGAACCAGCCGACCAGGGCGTAACTGGCCAGCGCTGCCGGCAGCCCGAATAACCGGGTGTGGAAGAACTCGCGGGTCAGTTGATCGAGTTCGGCCGACGGCTGCATGAAGTGCAGGGCCACGCCGCTCAACGGCACGCCGAGAGTGCCGAGCACGATCGCCAGTCCCAGCGCCAGCAGCAAACCCTGCAACAGAATCTGCCGTAACGCCGCGCCGTCGCTGCGCCCGGCGGCCTGAGCGGCAAACCCCGTAGTGCCCATGCGCAGAAAGCCCATGGCCCAGGCGAGAAACGTGTAGAGGCTGGCGCCGACCGCCACTGCGCCCAACTGATGGGCGTGGGGCAGGTGGCCGATGACGGTGCTGTCAACCAGCGCCACCAGCGGTACGGAAATATTGGAAAGAATCATCGGCGCAGCGAGCGCCCAGACCTTGCGGTGAGTCGGGCGGTCGCGCCAGTCGGCAATCAGTTTGGACATGCGGGCTCCTTGGGGGAGCGGGGATTGTAGCGATTCGTACGGCCTGCGATGCAACCAATGTGGGAGCGAGCCTGCTCGCGAAAGCGGTGTGTCATTCAGAACATTTTTGACTGATCTGACGCCTTCGCGAGCAGGCTCGCTCCCACAAGGGCTAATGAATAATCCAGCTCAACAACCACAACCCCAACAGCAGCCAGATGATCCCGGCAATGATCGACGCATTCATGAACGCGCGAATCGCCGACCACAGCAGCATCAGGCCGACGATCAGCGCGAGGATGCTGATGATCGAAGTGTCCATGCCCAGCGTCTTCGCCAGGCCATCGACAAAGTTGCCGCCGGCGTTGCTCAGAATGTTGAACAGGCCGCTGAGGCCGTCGACGATGAAACGTATGATCGAACCGAGTGCCTGGCCGAGCCATTCGAAAAAGCTTTCTACCTGCATGTGTGCATCCTGATGAAAGAGCTGAGCCTTGGGCCACCGCGCGGGTGGCCGAGTTCCCTGCAACTATAGAGGGTTTGCCTCAATCCTGTGTGGGAGCGAGCCATGGCCGCTTGCGTTCAGCCGACATCCCCCCGAAGCTATACGCCTTCAGGAGAGCCCGATGAACCTTGTTGAACTGACCGAACGCCTGCACGCCATTCGCGACCGCAATGACTGGCGGCAATTTCACAGCCCGAAAAACCTCGCCATGGCCGCCAGCGTCGAGATGTCCGAGTTGGTGGAGATTTTCCAGTGGCTGACCGAAGACCAGTCGCGCCAGTTGCCGGCGGACAAACTGGCGCATGCCGGGCAGGAAGTCGGCGATATCGTCCTGTATCTGTTACTGCTGTGCAGCGAGTTGGGGCTGGACATGAATGAAGTGGTGCGCAGCAAGCTCGCCGACAGCGAACGGCGGTTCAGCTGATGAGCGACCGGCATTTCGATCAGTTGGCGACCCGTTTCGCCGAAAAAATCTACGGTGGCGCCAAAGGCGCGATTCGCCTCGCGGTGTTGCAGGCCGACCTGGCCGAAGCGTTACCGGACCGACCGCTGCGCGTGCTGGACGTCGGTGGCGGTCTGGGCCACATGTCGCTGTGGCTGGCCGAACGCGGCCATGAAGTGACCTTCACCGAGCCGGCCGAACCGATGCTCGAAGGTGCCCGTCAGCGCTTCGCCGAAGCCGGGCAGAGCGCAACGTTCATTCAGGCGCCGTGGCAGGAACTGCTTGGTCAGCTCACCGAACCCTACGATCTGGTGATTTGCCACGCGGTGCTCGAATGGCTGGCCGAACCCCATGCGATCCTGCCGGTGCTGCATCAACTGACCCAACCCGGTGGCTGGCTGTCGCTGGCGTTCTACAACCGTGATGCGCTGATTTATCGCAACCTGCTCAAAGGCCATTTCAAGAAAATGCGCAAGAACACCATGGCCGGTGAAAAGCAGAGCCTGACCCCGCAGCAACCGCTTGATCCGCGGGAGCTGGCAACGCAACTCGAAGGGTTGTGGCAGGTCGAAACCCAGAGCGGGATCCGGGTTTTCCACGACTACATGCCGGTGGAATTCCAGGCCCGCGCCGAACTCGTGGATTTGCTGGAGATGGAGCTCGCTCACCGTCGCCACCCAAGCTTCGCCGGGCTTGGGCGTTACTTGCACTGGATCTGCCGGCCGATCTGATCGGAGCACCACATGAAAGCTCAATCCGGTTTATTGCTGATCTGTCTGGGGTTGGCCGCCTGCCAAGGCAGCAACCCCTACGTCGCGCAGTCGCGGCCGTTGCCGCCGGCGCCGCCGCAAGCGGCCAATACGTTTGATCGCAGCGCCTACCCGGCGCCGACACGCGATTACGGGCGCTATCGCAGTTGGGCCTGGCTCAACGGGCAAATGCCGCCGGGCACGGCCTGGGCCGATTCGGCGCAAGTGGCCGAAGCGGTGAGCAATGCGCTGGATCAGCGCGGGTTGCGTCCGTTGCACGATAACCGTCCCGCCGATTTGCTGGTCAGCGCCAACCTGCGTCTGGAAACCCGCTTGCGTCAGGTGCAGGACGACTACGGCTACTACGGCGGGTACGGCGGCTATGATCGTTATGGTCGCGGTTACGGCATGTACAACACTGTGCCGATTGTTCGCACCTATCAGGAGCAGGTCGTGGTGGTGCAGGTCAATCTGTTCGATGCCGGCACCGGTCAACCGGTGTGGAGCGCCAGCGCCGAGACCGCCAACCAGGGTAGCCAACTGGTGCGCACCGACGCCATTCGCGAGGCTCTGGAAAAAGCCCTGTCGGCCTATCCGCCGAGCTAGACTTCAGGTGAGAACGCTTCGCAGGTTCAGCCCTTCAACCGGAGAACAACCATGTTCCGTCGTCTCGCTTTACTGGTCATGGCCGCGCTGCTCAGTGCTTGCGCCGCCAATCAGGTCAACCATGACTTCGACGCCAGCCGCGACTTCGCCGCTTATCGCAGCTGGAGCTGGAAAGAACCCGCGCTGCAATATCGCCCGGATGATCCACGGATCAAGAGCGACCTGACCGAGCAACGCATCCGCCAGGCCGTCAGCGATCAACTTGATCAACGCGGCTTGCGCCCTGCCGCTGCGGGGGCCAAAGGCGACCTGAGCGTGCAGACCTACCTGATTGTCGAGGATCGCCAGCAGCAAGTGACCACCAACTACGGCGGCGGTTGGGGTGGCCCGTGGAACGGGTATTGGGGCGCGCCGATGTACAACGAAACCCGCAACATCACCTACAAGGTGGCAACGATCCAGATCGATCTGCTCGATGGCAAGGACGGCAAACTGGTGTGGCGCGGCAGCGATGAGCAGATGCTCAGCAGCACGCCCAATCCGCAGGATCGCAGCAACGCAGTGCGCGAAACGGTGGCCCGAATATTGGCCAACTATCCACCACGCTAGTTCGCTGTAAAAAAAAGGGAGCCCAAGAGGCTCCCATTTTTTGCCCCACCACAAATCTCCCTGTGGGAGCGGGCTTGCTCGCGAAGACGGCGTGTCAGCCACATCCATGTTGAATGACACAGCGCATTCGCGAGAAGACGAGGTCTGCAGGGTTTTGTGCAGCACCAAATGGCGCGTTGCCACTAGCGCCGTCTACACTCAAATCCACCATCGGAGGTAGCGCTCGGCAACGCGCCGGCAAAGGAGTGCGCCATGTCGCCTCGTACGCAGTTCAACGGCCCGGCCCGGCAACGCGGGGCGATCGGGTTGATGGCGGCGCTGACACTGGGCCTGGCTCTGGTGTGCATGGTGCTGGTGGTCGATAGCGGCCGTTTGTACATGGAGCAGCGCCGCCTGCAGCGGGTGGTGGATGTGGCGGCACTGGAAGCGGTGTCGCGCCAGGGCGATTGCCTCCCGGGCACAACGGCTGCCACTTATGCTACAGCGAGCGCTGCACGCAACGGCTTCACGGTGGGGCAAGGCACAACGTTGAACGTGACCTGCGGCACCGTGCAGACCGGGGCGAACAATTTGCGTGCGTTCAGCGCGAACGCTGCGCAAAAGCAAGCCATCAGTGTCGTTGCCACTCGCGTGGTACCGACCAGCGTCGCCGCCGCCCTCTACGGCCTGTTCACTCCGGGCGCCGTGTCCACGACCACTCGTCTTACGGCCACGGCAGTCGGGACTTACGCGGTACTGCCGCCGATCGCCCAACTGACCATTGGCACCACCGTGCTGACCATCGACGCCAGCAAGTCGGCTGCCCTCAATGCGTTGATAGGCCAGATGCTTGGCGGCAATCTCAACCTCAGTGTGGCGGGCTGGCAGGGGTTGGTGAACACCAATATCAATGTGCTGAGCTATCTCAATCAGCTGGCGCTGGATGTCAACGTTCAAGCCGGGAATTACACCCAACTGCTCAGCCAGAACATACGGCTGACACAACTGATCGACACCGCCATCAATGTGCTGACCCAGGGCGGCAAGACCGCCAGTGTGGCGGTCGACGGCCTCGTTGGGCTGCGAGCGGTGGTGGGCAGTACTTCGGTGGTGCTCGGGCAACTGCTGCAACTGCAAACCGGCGCTGCGTCTTCGGCGCTCAACGCCAATCTTCAAGTTTTCCAGTTGGTGGAAGCCTTCGTGCAACTGGCCAACAGTCAGAATGCGTTGGTGGCGAGCGTGCCGCTGAACATTCCGGGGCTGGTCAATGGCTCGGTCAAGGTCAAGGTCATCGAGCCGCCGCAATTGTCGGCGTTCGGTAACCCGGCACTGGCAAAGGCCGACCCCATGGGCGCCAACCGGATCTATGTGCGAACCGCCCAAGTGCGCACGGTGATCTCGCTGAATCTGCCGTTGCTCAGCGGTGTCGCCGGCCTGGCCAACGCGATTGTCAGCACGCCATTGGTGGGCGGGTTGACCGACACCCTGAACAACCTGTTGCACTTGAACATTGCCGGTACCTTGAACTCGTTGTTCTGCACATTGGGCGGAACCTGCCAGCGCACCGACCTGAAAATACTGCCGACCTCGACCATCGACATCGCCCTGGATGTGGCCGCCGCCGATAGTCATGTCACTGATTACAGTTGCGTCAGCGATGCGACCAAGACCTTGACCACCCAGACCAACTCATCGCTGGTCAAGCTCAAAGTCGGCAGGATCGATGCTGCCAATGCCTTTTCGTCCTCGGCGGACATCACTGTGCAGCCGCTGGCGCTGATCGATGTCGGGGTCATCACCTGCACCATTCCGCTGTTGGGACTTGGCTCGGCGACCTGTGATCCGAACAGCCGCATACCGTTCTACGGCGGTGGTCTGGGGATCAAGGTCGATACCTCGGTGGCCGCCACACAAAACACGCACATCTACAATCAGCCGCCGGAAGTCAGGACACCGCCGCAGTACTACAGCTTCGGCACTCAAGGGCTGGTCGACAGCCTCAAGGGAACATTGGCCGGCGTTCAGGTGCAGGCATACAAGCCGACGGGCTCCAGCCTTTTGGGTGGTTTGCTGACCACCACCGCGGATGTGCTGGCAGGGGTGAACAGCACGCTGGGCGTCGTGATCGATAATCTGCTCAGTCCGGTGCTCGATCCGATCCTTGATGGTTTGCTCGCCAACCTTGGCATCACTCTGAACAAGGTTGATGTTGGCGCCAACCTCAGTTGCAAGCCGCCCGGACAGCCGATGCTGGCGATCTAGTCGATCACTGCAACCGGCAGCTCAATGCAGAATCGTGCGCCTTCATCGCCGTTGCGCACACTCAGGCGTCCGCCCATGTTTTCGACGATGCCATAGCTCACCGACAGGCCCAGACCGGTGCCGACACCCACCGGTTTGGTGGTGAAAAACGGCTCGAAAATCCGCTCCAGCAGGCGTTGATCGATACCGCCGCCGTTGTCCTCTACCCACAACCGCACCACGTGCTCGTCGCTCTCGGCAGACAAGGCGATCCATGGCTGGAAATCACGATTGGCTTCGCGCTTGCTCAGCAGCGCATCGCGGGCGTTGACCATCAGATTGATCAGTACCTGCTCCAGTTGATCGACATAACCGCGCACCTGCACCTGCAAGCCTGACTCCTTGACCCGCAACTCCACGCCTTTGCCGCGCAGACCCTCCGAAAGCAACGACAATGTGCCTTCGATGGCATCGAGGGGATTGAACGGTTGCTGTTCGATTTCCGAGCGGCGTCCGAACACTCGCATGTGATCAACCACCCGTGCGGCGCGCTGAACCTGAGCGTCGATTCGATTGAGCTTGTCGGTCAGGTAATCGACCTGCACATCGCCGTTGCTCAGGCGCTTGAGCACGTTGACGATGGCCATGCGCATCACATTGAGAGGTTGATTGATTTCGTGCGCGAGACCGGTAGCCATTTCGCCGAGGGTGGCCATTTTCGCGCTCTGCGTGAGCTGCTGCTGCGAGCGGCGCACCTCAGTGTTGTCGCGTCCCACTGCTTGTACTTCGAGCAGGCGCCCGTGCTCGTCGAACACGCCGCGGTCCGACCAGACCCACCACGCATGTTCGCGGCCGGGCAGGCGCAGATTGATTTCGGCAGTACTCACCGGTAGTTGCGGGGTCAGTTGCGCCAAGCGCTGGTTGAACGCTTCGCGTTGTTCGTCGGACATCCAGCTGCCGAGGTTAACCCCGGGCAGCTCCTCCGGTGCACACTCCAGGTACTTCGCCAGGGGCCGGTTGCCGAAGATCAGCGTCAGGTCCGGGCGATAGCGGCAGATCATCGCTGGCGAATCTTCCACCAGAATCCGGTAGCGTTCTTCGCTGGCCCGGACCTGTTCAGCAGCGAGCGTCGCTTCGGTGACATCAAGCCACAGGCCCACGGCTTCCACCGGCAAACCGAGATCGTCGCGCAGCAGTTTGGCTTCATCGAGCAACCAATGTGCCTGGCCTTGCTGGTCGAGAACCCTATAGCGCGTGCTCACCGTGCCCTCGCGCAGCAATTGGCGGGTGCGCTGGAAATAGACGGAGCGGTCGTCGGGGTGCACATGCTCGACCAGTGCGCCGTCGGCGCAGTCGGCCAGACTCCAGCCCAGCAGCGGTTGCAGGCTGGCGCTGAAAAAGGTCGGTTGCAGCGCACCTTCGACGTAGCGCTGCACATAGATCACCGCCGGTGAACTGGCGATCAGGTTATCCAGCCGCGCGTGTGCGGCGGCGGCCTGTTGCTGCTGATTCTTGATGTCGCTGATGTCCAGCATGAATCCCACGAGTCGGCGTTCGGCACTGATGCCCAGCGCCTGGCCCTGTACGCGATACCACATCAGTGGTGCCTCTTCGGTGCGTTGCAGGCGCACGCAAAGCTCCAGCGGCGAGCCTTCATCTTGCAAGGATTGCAGGTTACTGCGCAGTTCATCCCGGTCGGCGGGGTGTACACGGGCAAACCAGTCCTGAAGCGACAGGCGTGTTGCCGGCAGGTCGAGGTTGTCGGCCAGTGCGTTGGCCAGTTGCACCTCGGCGCTGTCGAACACTTCCCACCACCCGGTGCCCAGCAGCGCCTGGAGGATCTCCAGGCGTTCCAGTTGTTGCTGATGATGGTGCTCACGCAAGCGCTCCAGCAGGGGTGCGGCGATGGCGGTGGCCAATGACTGCCAGTCACGATCGCTGAGGTCTGGCGCCTGTTGCCGGGCGTCATAACAGGCACAGAGCAACCACGCCGCCACACCCCGAGCGTCGCAGTAGGGCACGGCAAAGCCAGGATGGGGGCCAGCCACGCTACCCAGTCGCGGCTGCTCGCTGGCATTCAGTTGTTGGGGCGCCGCGCTGTTCAGGCTATCCAGCGCAGTACCCAGGCGTTGTCCCGGGTGCCACAGCTGCGGCGCGTCGAGCGCGATGTAGTGCTGATGGATCTGCCAGCCCTGTTCCTGATCGTCGAGCAACGCCACCGCCAGACACGGGATATGCAAGTGCTGGCTGACGCGTTGCAATTGTTCGCCGAGCACATCGGCCAGGCGCACGAGGCTGCACTGACACAACTGATCGCGGATCTGTCCCGCGAGCCGTTGGCACTGCTCACGACTGTGTGCCTGACGCCGCTCGCTCAACAGGTCTCCGATGTCGAGCAAGTGCATCAGCCAGCCTTCACTCCGGGGCTCGATCCAGCCGCGTAAATGCAGCGGGGGGCCGGCCTGGCTGAAGAAGTCCAGATCGAGTATTTGCCCCTGCCAGTCCTGCGGCCGACCTTCAACTACAAGGCTGCTCTGAGGCAAAAGGTAGTCGGTCAGGTGTGTGAGCGGACGGGCCGTCAACTGCACCAGCGCATGGCGTACCGGGCCGCTCAGGTGCTCGACGTGACCGTCATTGTCCAGATACACCTGCAGGCCGACGCTCTGCACCAGAGGGGAATCCGGGCCGTCAGGCAAGCCCGGCGGTCGATTGAGCAGGCGGCCGAGCAAGGTGTGGCCCGCACTCAAAACTGCAGGCTCGAGGAGGCGCGCAATGTCGCCGGCAGACGCGGCACCGGGCCGATTCCCGGCAGCACCAGAAACGGCAGTGCCTGATTCAGTTTGGACGTGGGGTAATTGATGCTCACCGTCAGCAACCCTCCGACATAGGTGATGCTGCTGTCGGTGGCGGCGTTGAAGTTCAGTGCCCCAGGCAGCCATCCCAGTTGCCGGGTCAGTTCGGTGCGGGCGAGGTTGGTCAGTGCAGTCGAGTAGTTGGCGGTGGCCGGATCCAGCGCCACGCTGCGGCGCACTGCCTCGGCGGTGGACTCGTTGAATGACTGCATCAACAACAGCGGCAGGCTGTAGCTCACCAAGCCGTAAAACACCGCGAAAAACACCACGAACACCAGGGCGAACTCAATGGCCACGGCGCCTTTTTGCTTGCGGGGGAGGTTGGTTTTCATGAGTGCGTCTACCCTGACAATCACTACGTAATGTCAGCATAGAATCAATCGGCCAAAACGGACGTTTTTTAGCGCATGCACAGCATTGTCCTACTGATCTGGCTGACGCTTTGCGCGGCGCAGGATGCCCGACAGCGGCATATCTCCAATGTGCTCACGCTGGGGGGCGGCGCCTTGGCAATGGTCTATCTGTTGGGCACCGGCAACACCTGGCTTGGAGCTGAAGCGGTTCAGGGCGGTTGGGCCGCATTACTCGCTCTGGTGCTGACGTTGCCCGGTTATCGATGGCGCCGATTGGGCGCCGGCGATGTGAAACTAATGACAGCCTTTAGTCTTGCGACGGACGGTCAGCTGTTGCTTTACACGTTTATCGGCGCCGCACTCGCCAGTTTGATGTGGTTATTGCTTGCGCCAAAACTCTGGCTGCATATGAGTCAAGGGGTTAGGCAACGTCTACGATATCTGGAGCCATCAAAGTCAAAAAAGCTGCCATTTGCACCGTTCGTGTTGAGTGGAGCGCTACTGGCTTTGCTTTGGATCCATTAGTCGCCAGCTGCCACTACTGCTATGTACATAGTAGGAAAGTGGGTCTACTTTCAAATCAGCGGTTATACAGCCACCTGCGCTGAGTACAGGAACGGTCAGCCTTTTGGCCTGAGCATGGAGTTGCAAGTGAACAAGCTTACGTCCGTTGTGAAGGTTCTCGTGGTCGACGATCAGCCACTGATTGTCGAGGAACTGTGCGAATTTCTCGAAAGCAGCGGCTACCGTTGCGTGCCTTGCGAATCCAGCAAGCAGGCCATCGAGCAATTTGTCGAAAACCCCGCCATCGGCCTGGTGCTGTGCGATCTGCACATGCCGGACATGGACGGTATCCAGTTGGTGCAGGAACTGCAGCGTCTTTCGGGCAAGCACCGGGTGTTCGAGGCCATCATGCTCACCGGTCGCGCCGACAAGCAGGATGTGATCAAGGCATTGCGTGCCGGAATCGCCGATTACTACCAGAAGCCGATCAACATGGACGAGCTGCTGGAGGGTTTGCAACGTCAGGAAGCTGCCTTGCAGGAACGGCAGAAAACCCTGCAACTGGGACACTTGAACGAGAAGCTCCAGTATCTCTCCGAGTCGATCGACGACCTGTACCAAGACCTCGACAAGGTGCGGCGCGCGCCGGCACCGAGAAGCGATGAGCTATCGGCTGAAGGCGACGGGCTGGAAATCCCGGCGATCTTCAATCAGCTGTCACCGCGTCAGCTCGATGTCGCGCGGCTGGTCGGCAAAGGCCAGACCAACTACCAGATCGCCTGTGAGCTGGGAATCACCGAGAACACGGTCAAGCTGTATGTCTCGCAGGTGTTGCGTCTGACACACATGCATAACCGCACTCAGTTGGCCCTCGCATTGTCACCAGGCACTTCAGGATTACGCCAGCGAGTGACCGCGCACTGACCTCTGTTTGTCCCGGACATCCGCCCGGGTCAAACCTTTCGATTTCAACCGATATTGGTCTTGGCCTTGGGAAACAGGTTGTCCAGGGTTTCCAGCAGGCGCACGTGATAGATCGGCTTGCGAAACAGATCGAGAACCTGCAGGCGCAGCATATCGCTGACGTCCTCCATGTCCGCATGCCCGGAGGTGACGATCACCGGCAGGTGCTGGCGCGAAGTGTGTTCACGCAGGCGCTTGATCAGCGACATGCCGCTTTCTTCCGGCATGCGCAGATCGGTGATCACCAGGGCGATATCGGGATGGCGGGTCAGATGGTGCAGCGCAAGCTTTACCGATGTCGCGGTGTGGCAAGTGAAGCCCTCGCCTTCAAGCAACTCCGCCAACTCCAGCAGTGCATCCTCTTCATCGTCGACGAGAAGCAACTGCTGGCGAGGAGGTACGGAAGAGTTCATGGGCAACACCTGCAATGGACTGAGTTCTGACGGTAGAACCCAATGGGCGCATTGACAAGTTATCCGCCCAACGCAGTCTGGATCGACGTCAGGATTGCGGTAACCCGGGTACCAATGCCGTTACCGAAGGCGGCTATCACCAGCGCCACCAGACCCACGACCAGCGCGTATTCGATGGCTGATGCTCCTTCGGTGTCTTTGGCCAGGCCTTTGACGAACGCAACTTGAGCTTTGATTTTGCGGGCTACCCGGGAATACGACATGAGAGTTCTCCTTGAGCACACCAGGTGTTGCGCGTTCGCAACATGATTTCCCTGTGCCAGCATTAGCATTGTCGGCATTTTCAGGACCAACAACTGTAAGAACGAATTAATACCAAAGTAGTGAGGCACTGTTTCGCGATTCAAAACCGCTTTTGGCGCATCAGCCCTCTACTTTCGCTGGATATTTCAACCTTCGTAATGGCGTTTTGTTCTTCCTGCGCTACCGTCAAATAGCGAAATAGTTACTTGTTCATAGCTGCCTGATTGCGAAGTTATCTCGTTGGAAGTACGGGTCATTGCATAAGAAGAGCACGCAGCGGGAAAGGGAGAGCCGTCATGAACAGTCGCGTCACTTTGGGCCTGGCCGGATTGTTTCTGGTGGGGGCCATCATCGCCGGGTATTGGGGACTCACTTTGGGTCGGCAACCTGTCGCCGCTGAACCGGTCGCGACCCCCGTAGCCGTTCCTGTGGAACCAGCGCCAGCCGCTCCCGCCGCGGTGGAGGATCCGAGCCGCCAGCCAGTCGTCGTGCTGCTACGCGATATCGCCCCTTTCGTGAAAATCACCGCCGCCGATGTCGCCGTGGAGAAAGTACGAACAGCACCGGCCGGTAGCCTCGGCAATGTCGATCAGGTCATCGGACGCACGCCGTGGCGGCCGTTGAGTGCCGGCACCTGGCTCAGTGACGAGAGCTTCGAACCTGGCAGTCAACTGTCGAGGATGATTCGTCCCGGCGAGCGTGCACTGGCTGTGGCCGTTGATGAAGTGATCAATGTCGGCGGGCAACTGGCGCCGGGCGATTACGTCGACGTGCTGCTGTTTCTGCGCAAGGACGAAGTGAATCCACAACCTTCTGCGCAACTGGTAATCCCGGCGGTCCGGGTGCTGGTGGTCGGCAGCCAGACAGGACTGACCAACGACGGCCAGCCAACTGGCGCGGCCCGCAGCGACGACGAACGCCTCAAGCAGGAACAGCAACGCATGGCCGCACGCAGTGTGGTGCTGGCGGTGCCGGAGCCAATGCTCAGCCGCTTGATGCTGGCGTCCGGTGCTGGTGTGTTGCGCCTGGCCGTGCGCAGTGCCGATGAGCAGCAATTGACGAAGTATTGGGCAGGCCAAAACGATGTTGCGACGCGCCTTGATACACCGCGTCGCGAACTCCTGGAGTTCAGTCAGCTGTCACTGGCGACGCCACCCAGACCCATGGCCGTAGCCGGTGCACCGGCCCCGCGCAAAGCGACCGTCGAAGTGATCCGCGGCGCCGAAACCACCCCACCCACTCCCTGAATAGAGCAAGGACGCCTTTACATGCGCAGACGCTTTACGCCCCTGTTCAACGGCTTGCTTCTGGCCCCGCTGCTGGGTATTGCCGCCAGCGGCAGTGCCGTCGCCGCGACTGGCAATTGCGCAGCACTCGGCCAGTTGCCGGCCACGCTGGAAGTCGGCGAGGGCTTGCAGCAGGCGCTGCAATCGCCGGTGGCGATCACCCGAGTCGCGGTGGGCGACCCGAAAATCGCCGACGTGCGCGTGACCGGCGATCAAGGGGTGTTGGTGACCGGTGTCGCTCCCGGCGCAACCACCCTGATGATCTGGAGTGCCTGCGCCAGTGCACCGCGTCAAAGCATGGTGTTCGTCCAGGGCAAGGCCAGTGCGGCGATGACAGCCGTGGCATTGCCGGCCAGCGAAGATCCGACACTGCCGTCACAAGTGCAGACCGACATCCGCTTCGTCGAGGTCAGCCGTACCAAATTGAAAGAGGCTGGTACGCAGATTTTCGGCAAGGGCTCGAACAATTTCCTGTTCGGCGCACCGGGCACGGTGCCTAACACCGGCGTCACGCCAGGCGTGGTGCCGTTGCGTAATCTAGACCCGCGCATCGCGGTGCCGAGCATCCCGCTGGCCAACGACATGTTCAACATTGTCTGGGGCGGCGGCAGCAGTAAATTCCTCGGCATCGTCAATGCGCTTGAGGGCAGCGGTTTTGCCTACACTCTGGCCCGCCCGAGCCTGGTGGCGCTGAGCGGACAGAGCGCCAGCTTTCTGGCCGGCGGTGAAATCCCGATCCCGGTCCCCAGCGCCAACAGCAACAGCTATTCCATCGAATACAAGGAATTCGGCATTCGCCTGACACTGACCCCGACCGTCGTTGGCCGCGATCGCATAGCCCTCAAGGTCGCACCGGAGGTCAGTGAGCTGGACTACAACAACGGCGTTACCATCGGTGGCACCAGGGTGCCGGCGTTCACCATTCGCCGCACTGATACCAGCATCTCACTGGCCGATGGCGAGAGTTTTGTCATCAGCGGCCTGATCAGCACCAACAACGCCTCCGAAGTGAACAAGTTTCCCGGGTTGGGCGATATCCCGGTGCTCGGTGCGTTCTTCCGCAACTCCTCGGTCAACCGCCAGGAGCGTGAGCTGCTGATGATCGTCACCCCGCACCTGGTACAGCCGCTGGCCGCGAATGCACCGTTGCCGTCGCTGCCGGGGGAAAAACTGCGTAATTACGACCCGAACTGGTACCGCCTGTACTTCCTGGAAAATGGCAACTTCGATAAACGCAGTGGGCTATCGCAATGAGTCAGAGCCTCAGCCAGACCTTCCTGGCCATCACCCGCAACGACACCGATCTTGAATGGTTGCAGGGCGCACTGGCGCCGCTGGGCCAAGTGGTCAGCGCCGGCGGCGGCAGTCTTGACGAATTGCTCGCGTTGGTCGATGTGACCTTCGCCAGCCTGGTGTTCGTCGGTCTCGATCGCGACCATCTGGTGGCGCAAAGTGCCTTGATCGAAGGCGTACTGGAAGCCAAGCCGATGCTCGCCATCGTGGCCCTGGGCGATGGCATGGATAATCAACTGGTGCTCAATGCGATGCGCGCCGGTGCGCGGGATTTCGTTGCCTATGGTTCACGTTCCAGCGAGGTTGCGGGGCTGGTTCGACGCCTGAGCAAACGCCTGCCGGCGGTGACGCCGAATGCCCAGCTTGGTGGCCTGACCGTGCTTTACGGCGTGCAAAGCAACGCCGACGGTGCGTTGCTCGCCAACCACATGGCGCTGGTCGTGCAGAAGAGCGGTCAGCAAACCCTGTTGCTCGATCTTGGCTTGCCGCGCGGTGATAGTCTGGCGTTGCTGGGGCTGGAGAGTTCGTTCCATTTCGGCGATGCCTTGCGTCACTTGCGGCGCCTTGACGCGACCCTGATCGACAGCGCATTCACCAGCGCCGAGGCGGGCCTGCGCATTCTGGCGTATGCCAGTGGCGACGAGCCGCTCGAGCGCACCAGTGCCGCTGAGTTGTACATGCTGCTCAGCGCGTTGCGTCAACACTTCCAGCACATTGTGGTCAACCTCACCGGTCAGCCGGACAGCGAAGCCTTGCGCACCTTCGTCAGCCATTGCGACAAGCTGTTGTGGTACACCGACCAGAACGTCCTCGATTGCCGGCGCAACCTTACGGTGCTCAATCTGTGGCGGTAAAAAGGCATGAAACTCGACCACGGGCGCTTGTTGGTCGACCGTTATCTGCGCAACGTCGTGCCAGACTCCGACACGCTCGGCAAGACGTTTGGTCTGGAGGTGATCGCCGTGCTGGCGTGTAGTCCGGAGCTGCGCCTGAACGCGAAAAACCAGGGCGTCACGCTGTTTGAACTCGCCCCGCGCGAAGCCCTCAGTCAAAGCCTGCGCACTCTCGGCGAGCGTCTGGCCAAACGCTCCGAAGGCTTGGCGAAACCCAAAATCAACTGGTTCAACCGCCTGCGGGGCACCTCATGAACGGGGAGCAACTGTTTGGCGGGCAGCAACGCCACTCAACCGGTAATACCGATCACGACGGTCTCAAACTGGTGCTGCACCGCTACATCATCGACGCCATCGAGGAGTCCGGGAAAAACCTGCTGGAAGGTTCGCGGCAGGTGCTTTCGCAGTTTGTCATCGACAAGGTGGCCGAATACATCGCACGCCTGCACCTGGCGATTTCGCGATATGAAATGGAGCGGCTGGCTGAAGAAATCGTCGACGAGCTGACCGGTTTCGGCCCACTCGAAGTACTGCTGCGCGACAGTGCGGTGACCGAAATTCTGGTCAACGGCCCGTACCGGGTGTTCATCGAGCGCGACGGTGTGTTGCACATGAGTGATCTGCGTTTTATCGATGCACATCACGTCGAGCGCGTCATGCAACGCATCCTCGCCCCGCTCGGGCGACGTCTCGACGAGTCCTCGCCGATGGTCGATGCGCGGCTGCCCGATGGCAGCCGCGTCAACGCGATCATTCCACCGATTGCCCTCGACGGCCCGTGCCTGTCGATTCGAAAGTTTCGCAAGGACATGCTCAAGAGCAGCGACCTGATGGCGATGCAAACCATCGACCAGGCGATTTTCGACTTTATCGAAGAGGCGGTAGGCAAGCGCTGCAACATCCTTATCAGCGGCGGTACCGGCACCGGTAAAACCACCTTGCTGAACATTCTCAGTCAGTTGATCAATCCCCACGAACGTCTGGTGACCATCGAGGATGTCGCTGAGTTGCAACTTGGCCACCCGCATGTCGTACGGCTGGAAACCCGCCCGCCGAATGCCGAGGGCCACGGCGAAGTCAAGGCCAGCGACCTGATCCGCAACGCCCTGCGGATGCGTCCCGATCGGATCATCCTTGGCGAGATTCGTGGGGTGGAAGTGGTCGATGTGCTGACCGCGATGAACACCGGTCACGACGGCTCGATGAGCACCGTGCACGCCAACAATGCGCAGGATGCGCTGCTGCGCCTGGAGACACTGGTGGGCCTTACCGGCCGCACGATCGCCGAGCGTACCCTGCGCCAGATGATCTGCGCCGCCCTCGACGTGATTATTCAGCTGACTCGCATGCCCGACGGCCGCCGCTGCGTCAGCGAAGTAGTGGAAGTGGTCGGTGTGCGCGACGACGTCTATGTCACCAACACGCTGTTTCGCCTCGACCGTCGCACCGGATTCGGTTTTCTGCGTGAAGCGGTGAACCCGGCCGGTGACAAATTGCGCCGCGACCCGGCGCATCCGCATTGAGGGGCACGGCATGCTCAAGCCGCTATTGCTGATCGTGATTTGCCTGGCTTTGCTCGGCCTGTCGTTGCGCCTGTTTTACAACGGCTGGCGGCAGAGTGGCTCGGAGCGCGTGCTCGAGCGGCTGAGTCAGGGGCAGCCGCAACTGGCAGGCGAAGAACCGCGTTGGGCGGGCCTGGAGCGTGCGTTCTTGCGCGCCGGTCTGGGGCGCCCGACTGATCGACTCGGCGTGTGGCTGCTGTTGTGGGCGTTTGCAACATTGATCGGCTTCGCCGTCGCCGGGTGGGTGGGTTTGCTGGTACTGATGGCGTTGCCGCCGGTAGTCATGCGGCTGTATGTCAGTTGGCGTTACCAACGGCGATTGCGGCGCATGATCGAACAATTGCCGCAACTGCTCGACCACACGGTGCGCAGCCTCAAGTCTGGACGCACCCTGGCAGATGCCGTACTCGGTGGCATCGAGGCCAGTGAAGCGCCTCTGAAAGACGCCATGGGTCGAGTGCAGCGCAACGTGCAGTTGGGGGTCAGTTTGCCTGACGCGGTGGCGGATCTGGCCGAGCTTTACGAGCGGGACGAGTTTCGCCTGTTCGCCCTTGGCCTCAAGGTTAATCATCGCTACGGCGGCAACGCCAGCGAGCTGCTGGAAAACCTGATCAAGATGATCCGCGAACGTGACCAGGCCTCACGCCAGTTGCGTGCCATGACCGGCGAAACCCGGCTAACCGCGTGGGTACTGGGACTGTTGCCGATCACCATGGCGGGTTATTTCCTGCTGTCCAATCCAGTGTATCTGGTCGCCATGTGGCACGACCCGTCCGGGCAGCACATGCTCGCTGCGGCGTTCGGCATGCAGGTGCTCGGCAGCCTGTTGCTTTGGCGGATGTTGCGCAGCCTATGACCACGCCTCTGATAATCAGCGCTTTATTCTTGCTCGGTGCCGCGGTGCTGCTGATCGCCAATCTGTTGGAGCAGCGTCGGCGCAGCCGGCAGATCAGTCGTCGGCTCGATGGCGAGATGATTCGCGAGAATCGTTTTGGCAACCTCCTGCAAGTGCTCGGCGAAAGCAAGGTCGGCCAGCACAGCGTAAAGATTGACAATGAAACCCAGACGCTGCTCAACCGCCTCGGCTGGCGCAGTGCGCGGCAACGTTCGCTGTTCGCCGCCTGCCAGATCGGCTCTCCGCTGTTAATGCTCGCCTTGGTGCTGTTGCTGCAAGGGGTGTTCTTCCCCCACGTGGAAAAACAGTGGATTGCGCCATTGTTTGCCCTCGGCGTCGGCTACCTGCTGCCCAAACGCCTGCTGGTGATGGCGGTGGCACGTCGGCAGAAACGACTGGCGAGCGAGATCATCACGTTCCTGCCGCTGCTGCGCATTCTCTTTGAGTCGGGCATGGCGGTGGAGCAGGCGTTACGGGTGTTGAGCCACGAGGCCCAGGCGCTGTTGCCCGTGCTGACGCAAGAGCTGCGTCTGGTCCTGGTGCGGGTCGACTCGGGTCTCGAACTGGGTGAAGAACTGAACAAGGCCACCCAGCTGCTGGCGGTGGACGAGTTCACCGACACTTGCGTGATCCTTCAGCAATTGCTCTATCAGGGCGGCGGCGCGATGAAATCGTTGCTGTCGCTCAAGCAATTGCTTGACGACCGGCGCCTCACCCGGCTGCAGGAATACATATCGAAAATGTCCGCCAAAATGTCCGTCGTGATGATGCTGTTTCTCTTCCCGGCGTTGTTGATTGTCCTGGCTGGCCCGGGCTTCACCGCCCTGGCCAAGGCCTTGGGTGCTTAGAGGGATCGTGATGAAAGCAATGATTGCAGGTGCATGCCTTGTGTTACTCGGTGGCTGTGCCAATACCGGACAGACCCCTTGGGAGGCGCTGAGCAGCAACGCCAGTTGCGGCAAATTGAATTCGGAGCAGCAATTGTCCCTGAACCTCGCCGACGACATGGCCAATGACGGCAAGCTGCACGCCAGCCTTGCCAACCTGCAGAGCCTGCCGGACAACCTCGCCGATGTGCGCTTGCGCAAAGCCCGGGTTTACCGTTTGCTTGGGCGCAGCGAGGCCGAGCCGCTTTATCGTGGTTTGCTCGGCACCTGTCTGGCGGCCGAGGCCGAGCACGGTCTGGGGCAACTGGCCGCGGCCAAGGCCGATTACGGCCAGGCCCAGGCTCATCTGCAACGTGCCGCACGGTTGGCGCCAACCGACGAAAAAATCCGCAATGACCTGGGCGTGGTCTACCTCAATCAACTACGTATCGAAGACGCGCGCTTCGAATTCCTGACGGCTATGGAACTCAAGCAAAGCGATCAACTGGCCGCGCTGAATCTGGTGACGCTGTTGCTGTACCAGGATGACTGGACCCGTGCCGGTGAACTGGTCAGTCGTCTGGGCCTCAGTCCTGCGCAATTCAGCGAAGCCCAGAGCCGCGCGGAAAAACTCAGGGTGCCGGCGAAGGCCCCGGCTTCGGCCGCCGTCACGGCAATGCTCAAGTAAGGAGAGCTGCGATGAAAGCCGCGATTGTCTGCTTCAGCCTGTTGGCCTTGCCACTGGCCAGTCACGCCATCGACGCGGGGCCGGCCTCGGCCCAGCAACAGGAAACCGAAGGCTGGTTGCAGTTGCAGGCCCGGAACAAGGTGCCCTCGCCGACACTGCAAACCGTCACCCCAGCCGAGCGTGAGCTGGCCATGCAACGCTGGTTGAAAAGTTACCAGCACGATATTCCAGTGTTTTTCGACCAGGACCAGGGCGGCAAGGTCGACAGTGGATCGGGGGGGGAACGCCTTAAGATCAACCTGCATCGTCGTTTATCGTCGGCCGCGCGGAATCTGCAGCATCGATTCCGGCCGGCGGAGTCTCGATCGTGACGCGATCAACAGAAAAATTGACGCCATCACTTTGACTTTTGTGTGGTATCAAAATGATGGCTCGTGTACATTCCCCGCGCCCGAACCAGGACGACTTGGTGGGACGGTAGGGATGCCTGAATCATGTAATGAACCCTGCTGAAACTGTTTCTCATGTTTTGGAAGGGAATCTCGCGTGACTATCGTTTGCCTGCGCCGCTCTGTCCTGGCGCTCTCCATCTCCGCCGCCGCCGCTTTGCACACCTCTATGGCTGTCGCCGCCGGCGCGAGCCTGAACCACGATCTGGGTGGCGGCCCGCTGACCAGTAATCTGCAGAATTGGGGGCTGATCACTCTGAGCGGTAACGGCGACATCGCTCCTGTTTCCCAGGTGAGTACGACCTACGGCGCACAGATCTCGGGGGTGACGGCGGATCAACTGCGCAACACCGGCAATATCCGGATTGACGGCGCCAGGTTCGGCACCGGGATCAGTCTGGGGACCGCTGGAGTGGTGCCGACCAAAATCGCCGGCGCGCTGCTCAACGAAGGCTCTATTTCAGTTCACGGTCTGGCCGACGCTGGCACCTCCAGCGGTATTTCCGATCTCGGCAGCACGCTGGGCGATTCGTTGGTCAACAGTGGCAGCATCGACGTCAGCGGCCAGACCGCCAGTGGCCTGTTGCTGGTGCATACCAACATGACCGGGCTCAGCAACCGAGGCACCATCACCGCTAGCGGCACCGACGCATTGGGCGTATTGCTCGATGGCGCGACGCTGAGCCAGTCGGTCAACAACACCGGGACTATCCGTGCGACCGGTGCCAATGCCGAGGCGGTAGTGTTCGAGGGCGTCAAGTTCAGCGGTGCAGCGGGTTCCGGCTCCACCAGGCTGTGGAACGGCGGAACCATCTCCGGCGAGGACATCGGTGTGCATGTCAGCGGCCAGGCCAGTGGCGCCCTGCCTTTCGGCATCTATCAAATGAACGGGTTGATCGAGGGTGGCAAGGCGGCGATCCAGGTCGATGACGGCACGAGCTACTTTTATTTCTATGGCGGCGCGGTGAAGGGTGACCTGCTCGGCCTGTCTGGAGTACTGGTCGACGGTGATGCGACTTTCGACGGTTCGACCATCCGCTCCGGCTACGTCACTATCGAAGAGGGCACGCTGACCCTGATGAAGCCGCACACCACCTTCATCGGCGACTTCGACATGGAAGAGTCGAACTCGGTGCTGGAGATGTACCTGGGCAATGACACCAACCCGGCGCTGCCTGTGCTGAAGGTCACCGGCACCACCGATATCGCCCCGGGCGCGCAACTGCGTCTGCTGGCGCGCTCCAGTGATTTTCGCGTGAGCCCCGGTGGAACGCGTTACACCCTGATCAGCTCGGGGAATCTGGTCGGTGGCAACAACCTGACCGTGACCTCGACCTCCGCGCTGCTGGATGTGAAGAGTTTCGGTGTGGTCGGTAACGACATCACCAGCGTGGTGACGACCAAGTCGAGCGAGGTGCTGGCCGAGAACACCCTGGCAGTCGGCGGTAGTGATAACGCGGCGACGGCGGTCGGGCATGTGCCAGGACTGCTGGCACGCCTCGATGAACAGGATCCGGTGTTCCAGGCATTCGCCAACGCTGGCACCGATGCCGAACTGGCGCGCCTGAGTGAAACCCTCAGCCCGGATGTCAGCCGTGGTGTACTGCACGCGGCGACCAACAGTCAGACGCTGGTCTCGGGCGTGATCAATGATCGCTCCAGTCGCGCACGCTCAGCCACCGGCGCCCCGGAAAAAGGCGTATGGCTGCAAGCCTTGAGCAGCGATGCCAATCAGGACGAGCGTCGCGGTGTCGCCGGTTATGACGCCGACAGCCACGGGATCGCGGTCGGTGCCGATGGTCAGTTGAATGCCGATACCACATTGGGTCTGGCCTACAGCTACCTCGATACCGATGTGAAATCCGACCTCGGCAACAAGACCAAGGTCACTGGGCATGCGCTGACGTTGTACAGCAACTGGGTACATGACAACTGGTTCGTCGACTCGTCGCTGATGTACGGCTGGAACGATAACGAATCCAAACGCTATATCGCTGGCACTCAGGCCAAGGCTGATTACGACAGTGATGTATTCGGCGTGAGCGCACTGGCCGGGTACAGCCTGCGGCTGATGCCTGATGTGGTGCTGGAACCACAGGTTGGCGCGCGCTATGCCAATGTCGGCATGGATGCGTATCGCGAGAAGGGCAGCTCGGCGTCGCTGAATGTCGGCAGTCAGCGTTATGAAGTCGGTGAGATGGGCGTCGGTGCACGTCTGGCGGCGGCATTCGATGTTGGCAGCGGCAGCCTGGAACCGGAAGCGAAGCTGATGGCCTGGCATGACTTCATCGGTGACAAGGTCAGCACCACATCGGCCTTCGTGCTGGGGGGCGAGTCGTCCGTCAGCCGCGGTACCACTCCGGTGCGTGACAGCTATGAACTGGGCCTGGGCGCCAACTACCGCATGGGCGCGTGGAGCGTCGGTGGCTCTTACAACTATCTGACCTCCAGCGGTTTCGACTCCGACAGCTTTACCGCGAAGGTGCGTTACGCGTTCTGATCCACATCGCGTAAAACCTGTGGGAGCGAGCCTGCTCCCACAGGGATGTGCATTCCAATGTGGGAGCGGGCTTGCTCGCGAAAGCGGTCTGCCTGCTCAGTTGATTGATCTGACACCCTACAGTTGATAGCTGAAACTGATGCTGTAACGCGCCCGACGATTGAACGTATCCAGCGCTTCATCGGACATCGGCTTGGCGGCCTCCAACGCAATGTTGTAGTACTTGGCATCGCCAAAACGCAGGCCTACTGCTGCCGATGACAGGTCATTGCTCTGCACCGCCAGCTTGTTGAACCAGGTTTTCGAACGGTCCAGCACCACGTACGGCTGCAGGATGCGCACCCAGTTGCCGTCGCGATTGAAACTGTAGTTGACCTCGTAAGCCGCACCCCAGCCCTTGTCGCCCGACGCCTGATCGTCCGGGTAGCCACGGCCGAAATTCTGCCCGCCGAACACCGCGCGTTCGCTGTCAGGCAGGGTGTCATCACTCCAGTACAGCGCGGCCGACAGCACGCCTTGCCAGTTGTCGAAGAACTTGTCGCTTTGCACCCCGGAGAGGCGCAGGCGCAGGAAGTTCAGGTCCAGCGCCGGGTTGTTGGAATGCGCGCCCATGCTGTCCAGACCCTGATACACGCCACCACTGAGAATCCGCAGTTGCCGGGCATCGCTCTTGCGCCAGTCGCCTTCGAATGCGAGGGCACGCACGTTGGTGCGCTCTTCGATGCTGAGCGGATAGCCGACCACGTCGTAGCGGTTTTTGTCATCCACTGCATAGAGCCGCGCTCCCGCGTTAAGCAGCTCGTTGGAGGCGGCAATGAACGGGTGGCTGACACCGATGGAGTAACGGTCATCTTCCTTGTGCGGTTTGAGTTCGAAGCCATCGCTGGTGAGCACATTGGTGCCCGGATCGGCCCGGTAGCGCGAGGCAAACAGGCTCAGTTGCGTACCTTCGCTATTGAGGAACTGGTTGTAGTCCACACGGTAGTAGCGCTCGTGATCGTCGCCCGGTGGAAACAGACCGCTGAGGGTCAATTGCTCGCCCATGGCGGTCTGCGAGTTGCTGCTGACCCCCAGCAACGCCTGGGTGCCATTGCGGTTGTCTTCGGTGGTGCTCATGGTGCTGGTGAACGGTTTGCGGCTGGCCTGGGCCACCAGTGTTGTTGCGCCGTCGGTGGTGCCGGGCGGCGGCACTTGCGCCTGGATGGTCACCCCGGGGATGCGGGTCATCAGGGTGGTGTAGCGTTCGAAGGTCTTGCGGGTCAGCGGGCGTTCGGCCTGGATTTTGGCTGCCAGTTCGTCGAGCAGGCCTTTGACCCGGCCGACATCGCCCTGCACCTGCACATCGCGCACATAACCTTCCACCAGCACCACTCGGGCTACGCCGTCGTCGAAACGCTGTTGCGGCAGGAAGGCGTAGGACAGCAGATAGCCGTCCTTCTGGTAGCGCCGGGTGATGTCGCGTGTGGCTTCGATCAGGTCGGCGAGGCTGGTCTGATGGCCGATCAGGGGTTTGTAGACTTCGGCCAGCTCATTGAGCGGGTAGATCGTGCCGCCTTCGATCTGCACGGTTTTCAGGTTGATTTTGGTCTCCATCAACAGCGGCTGCGCCGTGGCCGCGCCGGGGTCGGGTACTTGCAGGGGCGTGGCGGCGGGGCGATAAGCATCTGCCGGCAGGTTCGGCACGGGCAGGTTACGCGTGGTTTCGTTGCTGTTGAGAAAACTGGGCAGGGTGTCGGCGAGGGCGGCGGAACTGAGACTGAGGAACAGCAGGGATGCCATTACGCGCATAGGACACTCCATGGTCAGATCACAGCGCTGGGCTGAATTTTTCCTAAGAAAAAAGCGGAAGACTCGTGGGAATCTTCCGCCCTCAACCAAGCGTAGGCGCTGTAGGTGAGGCCGTCGAATCGGCCAGGTGCAATTTAGCGTTTGTTGCCTCCAAGAGCGCCGGTCAGACCACCGAGTACACCGCCCAGGCCTCCGGTTGCGGTGCCTCCAGTGGCGGTGCCGCCGCTGACCAGTCCGCCGACCGCACCGACGGTGGCGCCGACGTTGCTGACCACACCACCCACGGCGGTAGTGACCGGGTTGTTGGTGGCGGCGATGGTGTTGCCGATGCCGCTGACGGCGCCGCCAACCTGGCCGGTGAGACCGGCGACCGGCGCGCCCAGACCTGTCGCGGCGCCGACTTGTTGAGTGACGCTGGTGACCGCACTGGTGACTGGGTTCAGCCCTGCGCCGACGGTAGCGCCGACGGTGGCCAGTGGCGAGGTGGTGGCGGTGATCGGAGTGCCCGAGCCGCCGAGTACGGTGTTGAGCGAAGCGATGGTGTTGCCCAGTCCGCCAGCCGTGACGCCGCCGGCGCTGACCACGCCGTTGGTGCTGCCGGCGTTCAGACCGGCACCGACGTTGACCACGGCGCCGCCAACCGTTTGCAGCAAGCCGGTACCGCCCAGACCGCCGCCGAGACCACCGCCCAATCCGCCACCGCTGCTGGTGCCGTTATCCACCAGCCCGCCGGCTTTGCCGACGGCAGTGCCGACATTGGTCAAGGCGCCGCCGACGGTGTTGGTCAACGCGTTGCCGCCGCCAGCACCGGTGACTTGACCGCCCACGCCTTTGACGGCGCCACCGACTTGGCCGAGGACACCATTGAGCGGAGCGCCGAGGCCGGTTGCATCGCCGACTTTGTCGGTGGTGCTTTCAACCATGGCAATCACTGGCACCAGACCGTTGCCGACACTTTTAGTCACCGAGCCCAGTGGGCCGGTGGTGGTGGCCAAGCTCAGGGTGTCGCCGAGCATGGTGACTTTTTCACCGACGCCATCGAGCACCGGTGCCACTTTGGTGACCACGCCGCCGACGACCGGAACGCTGCCGGTGGCGGTCGCCAGTTTGCCGCTCAGGTCCGAGACGCCGGTACCGACATCTGAAACCACGCCGCCGACCGAGGACGCCGTGACGCCCAGGCCATTGTCGACCGTGCCCAGTTTGCCGATGCCGTTGGCCACGCCATCACCCAGGGTAGTGACCACATTGCCTGTGGTTTTTACTGCGCTTTGCACCACGCCGCCCACTACTGGAACGGTGCTCAAGGAGTCGCCGACCTGACCGACACCACTGCCGACGCCCGCGACGGTGTTGCCGACATCCTGCACCAGGGTGGTGGTCACTAGCGGGGTGGTAGTCGGGTTGGTCGGGTTGGTTGGATCCGTAGGGTCTGTCGGATTGGTAGGATTGGTCGGGTTCGTCGGATTGGTCGGATTGGTCGTGCCGGTACCGCCAGTGCCACCGGTACCACCTGTGCCAGCGGTATCGGTGCCGCCAGTACCGCCAGTGCCACTACTACCGCCTGTGCCACCAGTGCCGCCAGTGCCCGACGTCGCGCTGTCTGGCGAAGAGCTGCCGGAGCTGCTGTGATGGCCGCCACCGCCGCTGCTGCAGCCAGCCAGACCAAGGGAGAGGATCAATGCCAGAGCTGTTGCCGATTTGCACCACACTTGAGTTTTCATGATTGAGATTCCTTGCACCTGTAACAACATTCGTCGTTTTCGATGGCTCACCGATCTGTCGCCGGTGATGCCTCGTCCGTGGTGCCAATCTCGATCGCGCGGTGCTTTTCCACCATTCTCAAGTTGGTATTAACGCCTTTATATATAAGGCGCCGCGCCGTGCCTAAGCACTAATACCCAAGATATAGACGCATAAAAAAAGGCCTTGAAAATCAAGGCCTGGAGTTTTTCAGAGTGCGGCGCCAAGCGCGGAAAAACTTAAGTGATATATACACAATTTACAGGCTTGCCTCCGGGGTACGGGGTCAGGCAATCGGTTGCCATTGCCCGACCATGTGTTCCAGATCGCCGTTGCCGATCAGGCGCAACTCGCCGCTGGACCTCGGCGCACTCGCCAGCAATGAAACCTCACTGGGCAAGCGCACCGGTTTGCGAAAGTGCACGGCGATTTCAAGGTTGGCTTTGGGTAGATGATCCGACAGTGCGGCGAGGGTTCGCGCCTTGTTCCACAACCCGTGAGCAATCGCCGTGGGGAAACCGAACAGTTTGGCGCTGGCAGCGCTCAGGTGAATCGGGTTGTAGTCGCCCGACACTTTGGCGTACTGCCGACCGATATCGGCGGGGGCTTTCCATTGCGCCACTTGCGTCAACACTTGGGACGGTTCCCAGTGTTGCTCGACAGTTTCGCCGTCGAGTTTCACTCCGCGACAGAGCATCTGGCTTTCGGCTTCCCACAGCGGCCCGAGTTGATCATCCAGAGTGGTCAACACCTCGAAAGTCGCCCCTTTGGGATGTGGCTGCAGGTTGTGCACACGGACGCTGATTTGTGCTCGGTTGATCCCGCCCATCGGCCGCAACACGCGAATGCGGTTGCTCAGGTGAATCAGCCCCAGCAACGGGAACGGAAACTCCTTGGCCGTGAGCAATTGCATCTGCAGGGCGAACGCGAGGATGTGTGGATAAGTCGGCGGCAGCAGGCCGTCATCGGCAAAGCCGCAAACCTTGCGATAGGCCGCCAGTTTCTGCGGGTCGACATCGACCCAGCAACGCAAACCCGTTTCGGGCAGTCGGGTGCCGGTGATCTTGCGCCGTGTCGCGGCCCGCGCGTACAGGCCGGGCAGGCTCGGTTCACGGTCGAGGGTGTGCCATTCAATGCTCATGCCTATGCCCCCAGAACACTTTGGCCACAGACCCGCAATGCCTGGCCGGTGAAGGCTCCGGTGCCCGGTTGCGCCAGCCACGCGACGGCTTCGGCGACGTCTTGCGGCAAGCCGCCCTGGCCCAGCGAACTCATGCGCCGTCCGGCCTCACGCAGGCCGAACGGGATGTGCGCGGTCATCTGGGTTTCGATGAAGCCCGGGGCCACGGCGTTGATGCTGATGCCGCGTTCGTGCAGCGTTGGCGCCCAGGCCTGAGCCAGGCCGATCAGCCCGGCCTTGCTCGCGGCGTAGTTGGTCTGCCCGCGATTGCCGGCGATGCCGCTGATCGAGGCCAGCAGAATCACCCGCGCATTGTCGTGCAGGGTGCCGCTGTCGAGCAGCGCCTTGGTCAGCACTTGCGGGGCATTGAGGTTGACCGCCAGCACCGCGTCCCAGAATTCCGGGGTCATGTTGGCCAGGGTCTTGTCGCGGGTGATCCCGGCGTTGTGCACCAGAATGTCGAGGCCGTCCGGCAGTTGTTCGATCAGGTGCGCGGCGGCATCTTCGGCGCAGATATCAAGGGTGATCGCCCGGCCGCCAAGACGTGCGGCGAGGGCTTCCAGATCAGTCTTGGCCGGGGGGACGTCGAGCAGAATCACCTCGGCGCCATCGCGGGCGAGGGTCTCGGCAATCGAGGCGCCGATCCCGCGTGCCGCGCCGGTGACCAGCGCCTTGCGTCCGGCCAATGGCCGGGTCCAATCGGTGACCGGCGTGGCGCACGGGCTCAGGCGAATCACCTGCCCGGAAACAAAGGCACTTTTCGGTGACAGGAAAAACCGCAACGGCCCCTCAAGCTGATCTTCAGCGCCGTCACCGACATAGATCAGTTGCAGCGTGCCGCCGCTGCGCAGCTCCTTGGCCAGCGAACGTGAAAAGCCTTCGAGCGCCCGTTGCGCACTGGATGCAAAGGGCTCGCGCAGGGTTTCCGGGGCGCGGCCGAGAATCACCAGGTGCGCGCTGCTGTCGAGGTTTTTCATCAACGGCTGGAAGAATTCGCGCAGCTGTTTGAGCTGGTCGGTGTGTTGCAGGTCGCTGGCATCGAACACCACGGCCTTGAGTTTCGGCCCGTGCCCGGGAATCCACGCGGTGGCCAGCGACGGTTCAGTGCCGTAGCTGTAGATCGCATCGGTCAGGCGGTTGGCGAACGCATTGACCCGCTCGGCGAGCGGCCCGCCGCCGATCAGCAGCGCACCGTCCACCGGCCGCAGGCGTCCGGCCTGCCAGCGTTCCAGCCGCACCGGCGACGGCAGGCCCAAAGCCCCGACCAGACGGTGGCCGATGGATGAGTTGGCGAAGTCGATATAGCGGTCAGACATGGAACGCTCTCCAAAAGTTGGGGTTCAAAGTGTGGACTACCAACGGCAATCAATCGTTCGATCCACGCAATAAGGCCTACGCTAGAACAGCAGAGTAGACCACCGTCCCTGTGGGAGCTGGCTTGCCAGCGATGGCGGAGTGTCAGCCACTGGAAATGCTGGAGGTGCCGGCCCTATCGCTGGCAAGCCAGCTCCCACAGGGATTTCCATGAATTCGGATCAACAAGGAGCTTTTCATGAGTCAGCTGCGCCGCGTCGCCATCATCGGTGGTAACCGTATTCCTTTCGCCCGTTCCAACGGGCCGTACGCCACTGCCAGCAATCAGGTGATGCTCACTGCTGCCCTGGAAGGCCTGATCGAACGCTACAACCTGCACGGCCTGCGCATCGGCGAAGTGGTGGCGGGTGCGGTGCTTAAATTGTCACGGGATATGAACCTGACCCGCGAGTGCGTGCTCGGCTCGCGGCTGTCGCCGGCCACCCCGGCCTATGACATCCAGCAAGCCTGCGGCACCGGACTGGAGGCGGCGCTGCTGGTGGCCAACAAAATCGCCCTCGGCCAGATTGACTGCGGCATTGCCGGTGGCGTTGACACCACCTCGGACGCGCCGATCAGCGTCAGCGAAGGCTTGCGCAAAATCCTTCTGCAGGCCAACCGCGCCAAGACCACCGGCGACAAGCTGAAAACCTTTCTGCAACTGCGTCCGCGGCACCTGATCCCGGAATTCCCGCGTAACGGCGAACCGCGTACCGGTCTGTCGATGGGCCAGCACTGCGAACTGATGGCGCAGACCTGGAACATCCCCCGTGAGGAGCAGGATCAACTGGCCCTCGAAAGCCATCACAAACTCGCCGCGTCCTACAGTGAAGGCTGGCACAACGACCTGATGACGCCGTTCCTCGGCCTGACCCGCGACAACAACCTGCGCCCGGACCTGACCCTGGAAAAACTCGCCACGCTCAAACCCGCTTTCGAAAAAAGCGCGAAGGGCACGCTGACGGCAGGCAACTCCACGCCACTCACCGACGGCGCCTCAGTGGTGCTGCTGGGCAGCGAGGAATGGGCGAAAGAACGTGGTCTGCCGATCCTCGCCTACCTGCGCGATGGCGAAGCGGCGGCGGTGGATTTCGTCAACGGTGCCGAAGGGCTGTTGATGGCGCCGGTGTATGCGGTTCCGCGCTTGCTGGCGCGTAATGGGTTGACCCTGCAAGACTTCGATTACTACGAAATTCACGAAGCGTTTGCCGCGCAGGTGCTGTGCACGCTCAAGGCCTGGGAGGACCCCGAATACTGCAAGACGCGTTTGGGGCTGGACGCACCGCTGGGTTCGATCGACCGCAGCCGGCTGAATGTGAAAGGCAGCTCGCTGGCGGCGGGGCATCCGTTTGCCGCGACCGGCGGGCGGATTGTCGCCAACCTGGCAAAACTGCTGGATGCGGCGGGCAAGGGCAGGGGGCTGATTTCGATCTGTGCCGCTGGCGGCCAGGGTGTCACCGCGATCATCGAACGTTGAGCGCAATCCCCTGTGGGAGCGGGCTTGCTCGCGAAGGGGCCGTGTCAGTCGTAGTAATTGTGGCTGACACACCGCCTTCGCGAGCAAGCCCGCTCCCACAGGAGGGAAATGCATGCGATGTCAGATTCTGTCGCAAATGCCCTCGACGCTGATTGCCAACATTTCAAACCGGCTCAGCTATGATCGGCAACGGTCGATTATTTCGGCACAGTGTGTGCATCCACAGGGTTCACAGGTCGGCAACCCCTCCCCGTAGCGCGAGGATTGCCGTATAACGAGTGACATTCGCGTGTTTGGTAATAAAGGACCCACAATAAAAGCTGATGAAGACTCCAAAACGCATTGAACCCCTGATCGAAGACGGTCTGGTCGACGAAGTGCTGCGCCCACTCATGAGTGGTAAAGAAGCAGCTGTTTATGTGGTGCGCTGCGGTAACCAGTTACGTTGCGCGAAGGTTTACAAGGAGGCGAACAAACGCAGTTTCCGCCAGGCAGCCGAGTATCAGGAAGGCCGCAAGGTGCGTAACAGCCGGCAGGCCCGGGCGATGGCCAAGGGCTCGAAATTCGGTCGCAAAGAGACCGAAGACGCCTGGCAGAACGCCGAAGTCGCGGCGCTGTTCCGTCTGGCCGGTGCCGGCGTGCGAGTGCCCAAGCCATACGACTTTCTGGATGGCGTGCTGCTGATGGAGCTGGTGGCCGACGAATATGGCGATGCCGCCCCGCGTCTGAACGATGTGGTGCTGGAGCCGGATCAGGCCCGCGAGTATCACGCGTTCCTGATCTCGCAGATCGTGCTGATGTTGTGTACCGGTCTGGTGCACGGTGACCTCTCGGAGTTCAACGTGCTCCTGACCCCGACCGGCCCGGTGATCATCGACCTGCCGCAGGCGGTGGATGCCGCTGGCAACAACCACGCGTTCAGCATGCTCGAGCGCGATGTGGGCAACATGGCTTCGTACTTCGGGCGCTTTGCCCCGGAGCTGAAGCAGACCCGCTACGCGAAAGAAATGTGGGCGCTGTACGAAGCCGGCACCTTGCACCCCAACAGCGTGCTGACCGGCGAGTTCGACGATCCTGAAGACCTGGCCGACGTTGGCGGAGTGTTGCGCGAGATCGAAGCGGCGCGGCTCGACGAAGAGCGCAAGCAGGCGATCCGTGCGGCGGATGACGAGCCCAAAGGCAAGTCCGACGAACCGCCTCCGCCACCGTGGATGCAGTAAGCGTTTGAACAGAAACCCGGCTTCGGCCGGGTTTTTTGTGCCTGCCGCATTTCCAGAACCACCGCAGATCCCCCTGTGGGAGCGAGCCTGCTCGCGAAGGGGCCTTACCAGTCACCATCCCTGTTGACTGACATACCGCTTTCGCGAGCAGGCTCGCTCCCACAGAGGATGGGTGGTGTTGCTAATAGTTGTGTGTGAATCTGTCCGGCCTCGGCACACTCAAGGACTGAATGTGATCACCCCACGCAACACCCAATTGATCATCACCGCCCGGCTGATCTCCGACTTCGGCGCCTTCCTCAACATGGTCGCGCTGGCGACTTACGTTTACCTGCTGAGCAACAGCGCCATGAGCGTCGGGGTGTTCCTCGCCAGTCGGGTCGGCGGGGGGATTTTTGCCAGTCTGATCGGTACGCGCTTCTATCGGCGCTGGAATGGTCGGGTGCCGCTGATCGCCTTCGATCTGCTACGCGCGGCGCTGCTTGGCCTGCTATTGATCCTGCCGCTGAGCCAGCAGGCGTTGCTGTTGCCGGTAATCGCTTTCGGCCTGGGCTTTGGCAACTCGATGTTCGCCATCGGCCTCAACAGTCAGTTGCCACGGCTGATCGAACCGGCGCAGCTATTGAAAACCAATGCCTGGATCACCTCGGCGTCATCCGCAGCGATGGTCGGCGGCAGCCTGGTGTCCGGCTTGCTGGTGGCGGCCTTCGGTTTCGAAACGGTCTTCGCGCTCAACGCGCTGACCTATGTGCTGGCGGCGTTGTTGATTGCGCCGTTGCGCTTCGCCGTTGCAGAAGTCAACGAGCAATCAACCAGCGATCGCGGCGAATGGTCAGCCCTGAAACAAGGCCTGCGCAGCGCTCCGGTGATCGCCGCGATGCTTGCCGTGACCATGGCCGACACCTTGGGCAGTGCCGCGCACAACGTCGGCTTCCCGATCATCTCCAAATTGCTCACACCTGATTCGGCCAGCACCACGCTGGGCCTGATGCTGGCGGTGTGGGCCAGCGGCAAACTGCTCGGAGCGCGGATTGCCAGTCGCCTCAAAGGCACGGATAACCGTGATCTGGAGCGACGGTATTTCTTCGGCGTGGCGTTGATGTCCTGCGGTTTCATCCTGATGTTCCAGCAGCACAGCCTTTTCGGTCTGCTGCTGTTTTCCCTGCCGGCGGGGTTGGGTGACGGTATTTCTGAAGTCGGCCTGATGTCGCGCCTGCAACGTGAACCGGAGCATTTGCGGCTGCCGATTTTCAGTTTCCTGACCTTGCTGCAAATGACCGGGTTCGGCGTCGGCATGCTGATTGCCGCGCCGTTTTACGGTTGGTGGACGCCGGGTGCCGTGGTCATGCTGTTCCACGGCATCCCGCTCGGCACATTGTTGGCCGTGAAGTGGCTGGCGCTCAGGCGCGGGCGGGTTGCGCGCAGCAGCCCGACGCCAGTTCCTTGAGGATCGGGCAATCGGGGCGATTGTCGCCATTACAGTGCTCGACCAGATCCTGCAGGGTATCGCGCAGCTCGCCGAGTTCACGGATCTTCCGGTTCAGCTCGTCGATGTGCTGACGCGCCAGCGCTTTCACATCGGCACTGGCACGCTGGCGATCCTGCCACAGGGTCAGCAGCTTGCCGACTTCCTCAAGGGAAAAACCCAGGTCCCGCGAACGCTTGATGAACGCCAGGGTGTGCAGGTCATCGTCGCTGTAGACCCGGTAGCCGCTGTCGGTGCGATGGGCAGCCTTGAGCAGGCCGATCGACTCGTAATAGCGGATCATCTTTGCGCTCAGGCCACTGTGCCGGGCCGCTTGGCCGATGTTCATCGGTGCTCCTCCAGATCCTTCGGTTTCCAGGTTTTCAACAGTAGCGCATTGCTCACCACGCTGACGCTCGACAGCGCCATCGCCGCACCGGCCAGCACTGGATTGAGGAAGCCGAGCGCTGCCAGCGGAATGCCGATCAGGTTGTAGACGAAGGCCCAGAACAGGTTCTGGCGGATCTTCGCGTAAGTCTTGCGGCTGATCTCCAGTGCTGCCGGCACCAGCCGTGGATCGCCGCGCATCAGAGTGATGCCGGCGGCGTGCATCGCTACGTCGGTGCCGCCGCCCATGGCGATGCCAATGTCGGCCGCCGCCAGTGCCGGGGCGTCGTTGATGCCGTCGCCGACCATCGCCACCACGCCGGTTTTCTTCAGTTCGGCGACGGTCGCGGCTTTGTCGACGGGGAGCACTTCGGCATGAACGTTTTCAATGCCCAGCGCCTCGGCCACCACGCGCGCACTGCCACGGTTGTCGCCGGTCAGCAGATGGCTGTGAATACCGCGGACGGCCAGTTGCTGCACGGCTTGCAGTGCGCCGGGCTTGAGCGTGTCGCCGAAGGCGAACAAGCCGAGTACACGCGGTTCCGGGCTTTGCTCGATCAGCCACGACAGGGTTCGGCCTTGGCTTTCCCAGGCCTTTGCGGACTCGGCGAGATTGCCCGCGCTCTGGCCACTTTCTTCCAGCAAGCGCCGATTGCCCAGCGCCAGGCGCCGACCATCAAGCGTGCCAGCGATACCGCGTCCGGTCAGGGCTTGGCTGTCGCTGACATCCGGCACGCTCAGGTCACGCTCGGCGGCCGCGTCCAACACGGCTTTGGCCAGCGGATGCTCGCTGCCGCGTTGCAGGGCACCGGCCAGTCTCAGCAGGGTATTTTCATCGCCATCCAGCGCACTGAAATGGGCGATACGCGGGGTGCCGGAAGTCAGCGTGCCGGTCTTGTCGAAGACCACGTTGTCGACTGCATGGGCACGTTCCAGCGCTTCGGCGTCCTTGATCAGAATGCCGTGACGCGCAGCCACACCCGTGCCGGCCATGATCGCCGTCGGCGTGGCGAGGCCGAGGGCACATGGACAGGCAATCACCAGCACAGCGACCGCGTTGATCAATGCGGTTTCCATAGGCGCGCCGTACAGCCACCAGCCGATCAGGGTGGCGAGGGCGATCAGCAACACGGTGGGCACGAACACCTGGCTGACCTTGTCCACCAGTTTCTGGATCGGTGCTTTTGCCGCCTGAGCGTCCTCGACCAGACGGATGATTCGCGCCAACACGCTTTCTGCGCCTAGGGCGGTGGTGCGCACCAGCAGTCGGCCTTCACCGTTGATCGCACCACCGGTGACCTTGTCGCCCGGCTGTTTTGGCACTGGCAGGCTTTCGCCGCTGATCAGCGCTTCGTCGGCGTGGCTTTGGCCTTCAAGTACTTCGCCGTCTACCGGGAAACGTTCACCGGGTTTGACCAAGACCTGATCGTTCAGACGCAGGGCGCTGATCGCCACGTCCTGCTCGCGACCGTCGATGACCTGAATCGCCCGTTCCGGACGCAAGGCTTCCAGAGCGCGGATGGCGCTGGCGGTCTGGCGTTTGGCGCGGCTTTCCAGGTATTTGCCGAGGAGCACCAGGGCGATCACCACCGCCGAGGCTTCGAAATACAGATGCGGCATGCGCCCGGCGGCGGTGGCCCATTCGTACAGGCTCAAGCCATAACCGGCGCTGGTGCCGAGGGCCACCAGCAAGTCCATGTTACCGGCGCCGGCGCGCACGGCTTTCCACGCGGCCACGTAGAAACGTGCACCGAAAATGAATTGCACCGGGGTGGCGAGGGCGAATTGCGCCCAGGCCGGAAGCATCCAGTGAATGCCGAACGGTTGCAGCAGCATCGGCAACACCAGCGGCAACGCCAGGACGATCGCGCAGATCAGCGCCCAGCGTTCATGTTGCAGGCGCTGTTGCTGGTTATCGGTGGCCGGGTGTTCGGCTTGCCAGACGCTGGCCGAGTAACCGGCCTTGCTTACAGCATCGAGCAGCGACTGAATGTCGACCTGACCGAGCAATTCGAGGTGTGCGCGTTCGTTGGCGAGGTTGACGCTGACGCTCTTCACCCCGGGGATTTTGTTCAGGGCGCGCTCGACGCGACCGACGCACGAGGCGCAGGTCATGCCGTCGATGCTCAACTCCACCGTCTGCTGTGGCACGCTGTAACCGGCGCGTTCAACCGCCTCCATCAACGCCGGCAAGCTGTCACCAGGCGCCTGGACGCGGGCCTGTTCGGTGGCGAGATTGACGCTGACGGCACTGGCGCCGCTGACTTTGCGCAACGCCCGCTCGACACGTCCGGCGCAACTGGCGCAGGTCATGCCGGCAATCGGCAGATCGAAAGTGATGGAATCGGACATCGGTCTTACTCCCTGTAGAAGATGCCTACAAGGATCAACCTTGCCACGCGGGCAAGGTCAAGCGCCAATATTTGACTCACTACAAAAACAGTGTGGGAGCGGGCTTGCTCGCGAATGCGGTGTGTCAGTCAACATCATCGCTGAATGACACAGCGCATTCGCGAGCAAGCCCGCTCCCACAGTCTGGTTTTACCTAGTATTCGAGGGCGGCAGGTCGCAGGTACAAGCCTTTGGCATTTGCCGCGATCCGGTACTTGAGCACATCGCCGGCCTTGAGCGAGATCTCCTGCGCCGGCGGCGCGAGCATGCCTGCCTGGCAACCCGGCACCTGGCCAGGCAATTGTTTCAGACGGATGGAAATCGTCCCGTGGGGCAGGTTGAACGAAGTGGTCTGTTCCTGCAGCAGGCGCGCTGCCAGTTCATCATTGACGTACACGCCAATCTCGCAGGGAGTGGGCACTTCCAGACGCTCGCGCGAGATGATCAGAACGGCGTAGTCCTCACCGGTCGCGTTGGCCTGGGGCAGGGCGGCAAAGAGGCTGAGCAAGCCAAACAGGCTGAAAGCTGACCAGCGCATGGCTGAATCTCCTGAATTTGAGTCATTGATGCACGCAGCTTGGCTGAGCACGACGCCGATTGCCAGCCCGGCAGTTTTCTGCAGAACTTGACCTTGCCATGGTGGCAAGCTCGACACTGCCGGCAACCTCACTCAAAGGAGTCCATCCATGCAAGTGTTCAACGTTCAAGGCATGTCCTGCGGCCACTGTGTCAAAGCCATCACCAACGCCGTGCAGGCGAAGGATCCGGCGGCCAGCGTACGGGTCGATCTGGCGGCTAAAGAAGTTGGTGTCGAGAGTTCGCTGAGTGCCGAGCAAGTGATCGAGGTGATCAGCGAAGAGGGCTACCCGGTAAAATTGGCCGGGTGATCAAAAGCCAAAAGATCGCAGCCTGCGGCAGCTCCTATAGGGTATTGGTGCGACTCCTGTAGGAGCTGCCGAAGGCTGCGATCTTTTGATCTTTGCTGTGCAGTTCGTCTGACTTTCTAATAGTTAGCGAGCTATCGGAATGTTCAAGGTGTCTCAGCGCGGCTAGACTGTCGGGCTGCCGACTTCTATCCCACCTGGATGCCTGATGAACTTCCGTACCATTCTGATTCTCGGTGCCCTGAGCGCCTTCGGTCCGCTGGCGATCGACTTCTATTTGCCGGCGTTCCCGTCGATGGCGCTGGCCTTTGGCACTGATGAAAAGCATGTGCAACTGACCCTGGCGGCCTATTTCGCCGGTCTGTCGATCGGGCAGTTGCTGTATGGGCCGGTGGCCGACCGGTTTGGTCGGCGCCTGCCGCTGTTGGTCGGTGTCGGCCTGTTCACCCTGGCCTCGCTGGCCTGTGCCTACGCACCGAATCTGGAATGGCTGATCGGTGCGCGTTTCGTTCAGGCGCTGGGCGGCTGCGCGGGGATGGTGATTTCCCGGGCGGTGGTCAGCGACAAGTGCGATGCGGTCGGTTCGGCGAAAGTCTTTTCGCAGTTGATGCTGGTGATGGGCCTGGCGCCGATTCTCGCGCCGTTGCTCGGCGGTCTGCTGGTCAACACCACGGGCTGGCAGTCGATCTTCCTCGCACTTACTGGCTTCAGCGCACTGGCCGGCCTGGCTGTAGCGCTGGGGCTGCCGGAAAGTCTGCCGGATTACGTGCCGCGCCAGCCGTTGTCCGGTGCGTTGCGCCAATACGGCCGGCTGTTTGGCGACCGGGTGTTTCTCGGGCACGCCCTGACCGGTGGGATCGCGGTCGCCGGGATGTTTTCCTATATCGCCGGTTCGCCGTTCGTCTTCATCAAACTGTACGGCGTACCCGCCGAGCATTTCGGCTGGCTGTTCGGCACCAATGCGGCGGGGTTCATTCTGGTGGCCCAGGTCAATGCGCGGCTGTTGGCCAAGCGCGGTCCGGCATTCCTGCTGGCACGGGCGGTGTGGGTGTATCTGTTGGCCGGGGTTTCTTTGCTCGCGGTCAGCTCGCTGCACACCGAAGCGTTGTGGCCGCTGTTGATCCCGTTGTTCGTGTGTATCGCCAGCCTCGGCTGCATCCTGCCCAACGCAGCGGCGTGTGCAATGAACGGCCAGGGTGCGCGTGCCGGTAGTGCGTCGGCACTGATGGGCTGCCTGCAGTTCAGCGTGGCTTCCGGCGCGGCTTCGCTGGTGGGCGTTCTGCACGATGGCAGCGCCATGCCGATGGCCATGGTCATCAGCCTGTGCGGGTTGCTGGTGGTGAGCGTCGCGATGTACACCCGGCATTTGCAGAATGCCCGGGCGTTGGCGCAAGCACAGGCCGAAGCCTGACTGCCTCAGCCGACGGCGCGTTGCTGTCCGGGGTCGGGAATCCGATGGGGCGCGTGCAGGCGCGCTTCGAGGGTGCGGGTGAAGGCGAGCGCCTCGGCTTCACTGCGAAAGGTCACGGCGTGCTGGTCCAGGCGAACCTGCCATTGGGACTTTGCCACTTCTTTTATCAGGATCTTCATTACTGACCTCCCTTGTGTAAAAGATGCATCGCAGAGGCTTCGAGTGTAGACCTGAATACGATCGGATTTGTGACAACGATCAAGCATCTGACTGACGGCAAAAAACAGCGCCAGCCCTTGAAAGGACTGGCGCTGATTACGACGTCCGGGTTTTCAGAAACTTTCTAAAACAATTTTGCCCTTGGCCTTGCCGCTTTCCAGCAGCTCATGCGCCCGGCGCAGGTTCGCCGCGTTGATCGTGCCGAAATGCTCGCCGACGGTGGTCTTCAACGTCCCCGCATCAATCAGCTCGGCCACGCGGTTGAGCAGCTTGTGCTGCTCGATCATGTCCGGTGTTTCGAACAGCGAGCGGGTGTACATGAACTCCCAGTGCAGCGACAGGCTCTTGCGCTTGAGCTGGCTCACGTCCAGCGACTTCGGATCGTCGATCAGCGCGAGTTTGCCTTGCGGGGCCAACGCCTCGACCAGTTGCTCCAGGTGCAGATCGGTCTGGGTCAGGCTGGCGACGTGGGTCACGTGATCGATGCCGGCGCGTTTCAGTTCTTCGCTCAGCGGCTGGCTGTGGTCGATCACCAGGTCGGCGCCCAGCTCCGTCACCCAGTCGCGAGTCTGTGCACGGGACGCGGTGCCGATGACCTTCAGGCCGGTCAACTGGCTGGCCAGTTGGGTGAGGATCGAACCGACGCCGCCAGCGGCGCCGACGATCAGCAGGCTTTGACCTTCATCGGTCTTGCCCTCACGGATCTGCAGGCGTTCGAACAGCAGTTCCCACGCGGTGATCGCGGTCAGCGGCAGCGCGGCGGCTTCGGCAAAACCGAGGGATTTGGGCATGTGGCCAACAATGCGCTCATCGACCACGTGCAGCTCGCTGTTGCCACCGGCACGGGCGATGGAGCCAGCGTAAAACACTTTGTCGCCGGCCTTGAACAGCGTCACTTCACTGCCGACGGCCTTGACCACACCGGCGACGTCCCAGCCGAGTACTTTTGCTGCGCCGTTTTCCGGCGCCACGTTCTGCCGCACCTTGGTGTCGACCGGGTTGACCGAGATGGCTTTGACTTCCACCAGCAGGTCGCGCGGGCCGGCGACCGGCTCCGGCAGTTCGATGTCTTGCAGGGATTTTTCGTCGCTGATCGGCAGGGAGGCGAAATAGGCGATGGCTTTCATGACTTGCTCCGTAACGGTAATAGAAGAAGGGCTCAGGCGATGGCGCCCAGACGTTTCAATTGAAAGTGTTCGATGCAGTGGCCGGCGACGGCCTGGAAGTTCTGAAAATGCCCGCTGGCGTTGTGCGCCGAAAGGATTTCCTCGCTGGCCCAGTGTTCGATCACATAAAAGGTCAGCGGATCGGCGAGGTCGCGATGCAGGTCGTACTGGCTGCAGCCTTCTTCGGCGCGACTCGGCTCAACCAGTTCGCGCAGGGCGTTTTCGAGGGTGTCCTGCTGGCCGGGTTTGGCGATCAGGGTGGCGATGGCGGTGAATGCTTGGGACATGTGCGGCTCCAGTCGCGGGATAAATTTGCTTGAACCCATCATTGGCTATTTCTCGGCGCGATAAAACCGGCTAAAAGAGCAGTCTCTTTCAATATTTTTTTGATAATCGAGGCTGAGAATGCTGCGTTTCGACGATTTACAGTTGTTCGTTCGCGCGGCGGATCTGGGCAGCCTGTCGGCAGCGGCGCGGGTGATGGACATGTCCGCGGCAGTGGCCAGCGCCGCGCTCAAACGCATCGAACAGCAACTGGGCGTGCGTTTGCTGGCGCGCTCGACCCGCAGCCTGCGTCTGACCGCCGAGGGCGAAGGCTTCCTCGAATACGCGCGGGCCGCGTTGAGTTCGCTGGACGAAGGCCGGCGATTTCTCTCCAGCGCGCAGGATCAGGTCAGCGGCATCCTGCAGTTGTCGGCGCCTTCGGATTTCGGGCGCAACTTGCTGTTGCCGTGGCTCGACGAGTTTCAGCGCGAGCATCCGAAACTGACCGTGCGCCTGTTGCTCGGTGATCGCATCGCCGACCTGTTCCGCCAGCCGGTGGACATCGCCCTGCGTTATGGCGAACCCGAGGATTCGAGCCTGGTGGCCCTGCCCATCGCTCCGGACAATCGCCGCGTGCTCTGCGCATCGCCGGCGTACCTGGCGCGCCACGGCGAACCGCGTCAGCTCGAACAACTGGCGCAGCACAATTGCCTGCTGTACATGCTCGGCAGTCGCGTGCACGACCATTGGAGTTTTCATGACGGCAAACGTGAAGTCGGCCTGACGGTCAGTGGCGATCGCTTCAGTGATGACGCCGACGTCGTCCGGTTGTGGGCGGTGGCGGGGGCGGGCATCGCCTACAAATCGTGGCTCGATGTCGGCACGGATGTGCTCGCCGGGCGCCTCAAAGTGTTGCTGCCAGAGCTGCTCTGTGAGCGTGCTCCGCTGAATCTGTTGTGCGCCCATCGCGCACAATTGAGTAAGCCGGTGAACCTTTTGAGGGAAATGCTCGCCAGCCGATGCGCCGAATTGAGTAGTCAATTTCCCCATTTCCCGAAAGTTGATCATTAGTCGCAGGCAATTAGCGAAATTTCACTCAGGAACTATCACCATTCGTGTCAGCCACGGCGCAGGAAGCAGCGTGCATCCCGCTTATACTAGCGACCGCCTCAAACCTGCACCGATAACCGGTCAGGACTGAATCCGGCCGGTTTTTCAGAGCCGGGCGAGCGCTGCACAAACGCCGCGGACACTCCATTGACGGGTGCCGCAGCACCGGCCTGGCTTGCTCCGGTTCATGGCGTTTTACCCGTCTTGGCCGATGACCCATTACTGGTCAAGATGTCTTCGAGCAGTAGACGATACGATTCAACAGGGAGTGAATACATGGAACATGCACCTTGCATCAGCCAGATCGCCACGCTGCTGGCCGACCCCAAGCGCAGTGCGATGATGTGGGCGTTGATGGATGGCTCGGCACGCCAGACCGAAGAGCTGGCGCTGCTGGCAGGGTTGTCGCCATCTTCGGCCAGTGCGCATCTGGGGCGTTTGTCCGCCGGGGGCCTGTTGAAAGTCGAGGTCCGTGGGCGCAAGCGCTTTTTCCGTCTGGCAGCCCCGGAGATCGCGGCGGCCATCGAAGCGCTGGCCAGTGCCACGATCGCCAGCGCACCGCGGGAAATTCCTCACGTATTCAAACGCTCGGCACCGAGCGCCAATCCCCGGACTGCGCCGTCTTCACTGCTGCGTGCGCGCTTTTGCGATGATCATTTGGGTGGCACGCTGGCCGCCGATCTGTATCAGCGTCTGCTCGATGCCGGCTGGCTCGAACAGATCGAGCAGCGGGTCGTGGTGACCCTCAAAGGCTCGACGCAACTGGCCAACCGCGGTGTGTTCATCCAGGCCCTCGCTCATCGCAAGGCTCAGGTGGCGTGCGCCTGTCCGGACTGGAGTGAACGTCGCCCGCACCTGGGCGGTTCACTCGGCGCGGCGGTGCTGCAACTGTTCATGCAGTCCGGCTGGCTGGTGCTGCCCAAGGACTCCCGAGCCTTGCAAGTGACCTCGGCCGGGCAGCGGGAAATCCAGCGGTTCGCCAAGGAAACCGAGCTGGAATTGGCGTAATAGAGCGTTCGCCGGCCGACACTTCGACGCTGGCGTCGCCTGTGACTGCGAACAGGTCGTATCCAGAAAAAGCGCTGAGGCGTTATCGCGCACACTCGATCCGCACACATTGCGGAGGGGATGGGCATGGATACGCGAGACTTCAGCGCGGCAGAACGCCTGGAACGGCTGCCGCTCAGCGGTTATCACCGGGTTATTTTCATCATCATTGCCCTGGCGTTCTTTTTCGACTCCATGGACCTGGCCATGATGACGTTCCTGCTCGGCTCGATCAAAACCGAGTTCGGCTTGAGCAGTGCACAGGCTGGCCTGCTCGCCAGTTCGAGTTTTTTCGGCATGGTGCTGGGGGCGTCGTTATCGGGGATGCTCGCCGATCGTTTCGGGCGCAAACCGGTGTTTCAGTGGAGCATCGTGTTGTGGGGCGTGGCCAGTTATCTGTGTTCGACCGCGCAAACGGTCGAGAGCCTGACGCTGTTCCGGATCCTGCTGGGGATCGGCATGGGCATGGAGTTTCCGATTGCACAGTCGATGCTTTCGGAGTTGATCCCGGCGCAGCGGCGCGGGCGCTACATTGCATTGATGGACGGTTTCTGGCCGCTGGGTTTTGTTGCCGCCGGGGTGCTGTCGTACTTTCTGCTGCCGCTGATTGGCTGGCGCGATATCTTCCTGGTGTTGGCGGTGCCGGCGGTGTTTGTGCTGGCGATCCGGTTCTTTATCCCCGAATCACCGCGCTGGCTGGAGCAAGCCGGACGCCATGAGGCGGCGGACAAAGTACTGAGCGCGATCGAGGCGCGCGTGCGCACCTCGTTCGGGGTCGCGACGCTGCCTGAGCCGGTGCGCCTGCCAAGAACAGTGACGCCGCCGGGCAACTTCTTCTCGGCGCTCAGGCAGATCTGGTCGCCGCAATATCGCCAGCGCACGACGATGATCTGGAGCCTGTGGTTTTTCGCCTTGCTCGGTTTTTACGGGCTGACGTCGTGGCTCAGTGCGTTGTTGCAACAGTCGGGTTTTGCCGTGACCCAGTCGGTGTATTACACCGTGCTGATTTCTCTGGGCGGGATTCCCGGATTCCTGATGGCGGCGTGGCTGGTGGAGCGCTGGGGGCGCAAGCCGGTGTGCATCGTGACGTTGCTTGGCGGCGGGGTGATGGCGTTTCTCTACGGGCAGAGCGCGGTGTTCGGCGGCAACGTCGCCTTGCTGATCAGCTCGGGGCTGCTGATGCAGTTTTTCCTGTTCGGCATGTGGGCGGTGCTCTACACCTATACGCCGGAGTTGTACCCGACTTCGGCGCGCGCCACAGGCTCGGGCTTTGCCTCGGCGATTGGCCGTGTCGGCTCGTTGCTCGGGCCGCTGGTGACCGGGCTGGTGTTCCCGATTACCGGGCAGGGCGGGGTGTTTGCGCTGGGCGCGCTGTGCTTTGCGATTGCGGCGGGGGTGGTGTGGCTGTTCGGGATGGAGACGCGCGGTAAAACCCTGGAAGAGCTGACTGAAGCAGAGATCGCCGGCTGAACACAGCACCCTGTGGGAGCGGGCTTGCTCGCGAAGGCCGTGTGTCATTCAACCAATATGTCGGCTGACACACCGCTTTCGCGAGCAAGCCCGCTCCCACAGGGGATTTGCTTTGTACTTATGGTTTTACCAGACGCGCATCCAGGCTGTTCTGCGCCAGACGCTTGGCCTGATCCTGGGTCATGCCCAGGTGTTCATGCAGCGCATGGAAGTTCTCGGTGACGTAACCACCGAAGTACGCCGGGTCGTCGGAGTTGACGGTGACCTTCACCCCACGCTCTAGCATGTCGAGGATGTTGTGCTGCGACATGTGATCGAACACGCAGAGCTTGGTGTTCGACAGCGGGCACACGGTCAACGGGATCTGCTCGTCGATGATCCTCTGCATCAGGCGCTCGTCTTCGATGGCGCGTACGCCATGGTCGATACGCTGGATCTTCAGCAGGTCGATGGCTTCCCAGATGTACTCCGGCGGGCCTTCTTCACCGGCGTGGGCGACGGTCAGGAAACCCTCGTGGCGGGCGCGGTCGAACACACGCTGGAACTTGCTTGGCGGGTGACCCATCTCGGAGCTGTCGAGACCGACGGCGACAAACGCATCACGGAACGGCAGCGCCTGATCGAGGGTTTTCTGTGCTTCGTCTTCGCTCAGGTGGCGCAGGAAGCTCAGGATCAAACCGCTGGTGATGCCCAGTTGCTGTTCGCCATCCTTGAGTGCCGCAGCGATGCCGTTGAGCACCACTTCGAACGGGATGCCCCGGTCGGTGTGGGTCTGCGGGTCGAAGAACGGTTCGGTGTGAATCACGTTCTGCGCTTTGCAGCGCAGCAGGTAGGCCCAAGTCAGGTCGTAGAAGTCCTGCGAGGTGCGCAGCACGTCGGCGCCCTGGTAATACAGGTCGAGAAATTCCTGCAGGTTGTTGAAGGCGTAAGCCTTGCGCAGGGTTTCGACATCGCTCCACGGCAGGGCGATCTTGTTGCGTTCGGCCAGGGCGAACAGCAACTCAGGCTCCAGCGAGCCTTCCAGATGCAGGTGCAGTTCGGCCTTGGGCAGGGCGTTGAGCCAATCGTACATATTCTTTTCTCATCAGGTGCAGATGGCGGCCATTCTACAGATGCGCGCCGAAACAATTGGCAAAACCTGACCAAGCGATCCATCACACCGCTTGCGGCTCGCGCCGATAGGCGTAGGTATCGGCGAAGCGCGACAGCAGGAATTCGGCGCAGGTGGTGGTCGGATATTTCGCCGGATGCTGTGCGTCCTGGCAACCGGGAAGGCATTCGATGCGGGTGTCCGGGTGCGGCTCGGCGAAGAACGGCATCGAATAGCGATCCACCCCCAGCGGGCTGATCACCCGGTGAGGGGTCGAGCGATAGCGGTCGTTGCTCCAGCGCGCCATCATGTCGCCGAGGTTGACCACGAAGGTGCCGTCAATCGGTGGCGCGTCGATCCATTCACCGTTGATGTTCTTCACTTGCAGGCCGCCGGCGCTGTCCTGGTAGAGCAGGGTGATGCAGCCGTAATCGGTGTGCGCTCCGGCGCCTTGCTGTTCGGCGCTGCTGGCGGTGTGGCGTGGTGGGTAGTGGATCATCCGCAGTACGCTGACCGGCTCAACGAAGCGCGAATCGAAGAAGTCGCGTTCGATCCCCAGCGCAATCGTCATCGCCCGCAGCAGGGTTTGCGCGAGCGCCTGCATGTCGAGGTAATGCTGCTCCATCAGCGCCTCCCAGCCTGCTTGTGCCGGATGACGATTCGGCCCGCGCAGCGGTTTTTCCGCGAGCACCTCGGGATGATCCGCCGGCAAGTGCAGGCCCATGTCGAAGGTTTCTTTGAGGTCGCTGGGTTTGTCCGGGTCGAGTTGCTCGGTGGCGATAGCGCCGTAGCCGCGGTGGTGACGGGTCTGGGTGATGTCGATCCTGAGTTTTTCTTCTGTCGGTTGCGCAAAAAAACGCTGGGCGTGGTCGAGCAGCGAGTCGATGCGCTGTGCGGAAATCGGGTGGCCCTTGATGTAGAAAAAGCCCCATTCGCGGCAGGCCTGGTCGATCTGTGCGGCGACGGCGGGCCAGGCGTTTTGGTCGTTGGTGTAGAGCGGTGAGATGTCGATGATCGGAAGACTGTTCATACACAATCCTTGAATACGCTGGGTTCCAATGTGGGAGCGAGCCTGCTCGCGAAGAGGGAGTGTCAGACAACATTTTTGTTTAATGACACACCGCTTTCGCGAGCAGGCTCGCTCCCACAGGGTTTTGTGTGGTGAGTCGGAGGATTACTTCGGCATCTCGGCCTTCATCCCTTCCACGTAATAGTTCATCGACGCCAATTCGGCATTGGTTGCGCTCACCCCAGCAGGGATTTTCTCCACGCCGGCCTGATCCTTGATCGGCCCGGTGAACGGTTGCAACTTACCGCTCTTGATGTCGGCAATGATCTGCTCAGCCTCGGCTTTCACTGGTGCCGGAACCAGATCGCTGATCGGCAGTTCAACCGTGCCTTCCTTCAGCCCGCCCCAGTAGTCCTGGGATTTCCAGTTGTGGTCGATCACGCTCTGGGTCGCCTGAATGTAGTGCGGTGCCCAGTCGTTGACGATCGAAGTCAGCACCGCTTTCGGGCCGAAGTGCGCCATGTCCGAGGCGTAACCCACGGCGTACACGCCACGCCGTTCGGCGGCCTGAATCGGCGCCGGGCTGTCGGTGTGCTGGAACACCACGTCCACACCCTGATCGATCAGGGCGTTGGCGGCGTCGGCTTCCTTGCCCGGGTCAAACCACGAGTTGACCCACACCACTTTGATCTCGGTGCCGGGGTTGTACTTGTTCAGCGCCAGCTGGATGGCGTTGATGTCGCGGATCACTTCCGGAATCGGGAACGAGGCGACGTAACCGACCTTCTTGGTCTTGGTCATCTTCGCTGCAAGGAAACCGCCGACATAACGACCCTCGTAGGTGCGCGCGAGATAGGTGCCGAGGTTCTTGTCCTGCTTGTAGCCGGTGGCGTGTTCGAAGGTGACCTTGGGAAACTGTTTGGCGACTTTCAGCGTCGGGTTCATGTAGCCGAAGGAGGTGGTGAAAATCAGGTCGTAATTGTCCTTGGCCATGTTGCGGATCACCCGCTCGGCGTCGGCGCCCTCGGCCACGTTCTCGACGTAATTGGTGCTGATCTGCGCGCCGAATTTCTCCGCCAGTGCCTTGCGCCCCTGTTCATGCTGATACGTCCAGCCGTGGTCGCCAATCGGGCCGATGTAGACGAAACCGACCTTCAGCGGATCGGCAGCGCTGGCGCTCAGGCTGATCCCCAGACCGATGGCGGCGCACAGCAGTTTGTACAGCGGACGTATTTGCATGAATTGGAGCTCCATTTTGTTGTGTGTGGTCAGGGGCAATGCAAATTGCTGACCAACAGGACAACAAACAATCCAAAACCGAGGTGCGGCCTTCGCGAGCAAGCCCGCTCCCACAGGGCAACGCGATCAAATGTGGGAGCGAGCCTGCTCGCGAAGAGGCCGGCAAGGCCGATAAAAGTGCATGTCTGAACCAGCTGCCATCCACTGGTGCGCTAAGGTGTAACGAAACGTTAGCGCCGCGCCGCAGTCAGTAGCTCATTCGAATCTCTCGGCAAAAAGGCCCGCCATGCTCACGATCCTCAAGCAAGAAAGCTTTCTGCTGCTGGCGGTGATCGCCGCGTGCATCGCTTATCCGCTGGAACACTGGATGCTCCACAGCGGCCAGATCGTCGCGCTGATCTGCGGTCTGGTGCTGATCGCCTTCATCGTCGCCGCCTCGATGCGCGTCGCCCATCATGCCGAACTGCTCGCAGAAAAAGTCGGCGACCCCTACGGCACGATGATCCTGACCCTCGCTGCGGTGCTGGTGGAAGTGGTGATCCTGGCGATCATGATGAGCAACGAGGCGTCCGCCACGCTGGTGCGGGACACGATCTATTCGGCGGTGATGCTCGACATTAACGGCATCCTCGGCCTCGCCGCGTTGATGGGCGGGCTCAAGCACGGCGAGCAGTCGTACAACGATGATTCGGCACGCAGCTACAGCGTGATGATCCTCACCGCCATGGGCGTATCGATGGTGGTGCCGGAGTTTATTCCGGCGGCCAACTGGAAGATTTATTCAGCGTTCACCATTGGTGCGATGGTGGTGCTTTACGCGCTGTTCCTGCGGATGCAGGTTGGGCCGCACAGTTATTTTTTCAGCTACAGCTACCCGGACAAACGCCGCAAGAAAGAGCCGGTGGAAGATGAACCGAAACCGCTGAGCCTGACCTGGTCGATCGGTATTCTGGTGTTCGGCGTGGTGGTGATCGGCGCTCTGGCCGAAGTGATGTCCAAGACCCTCGATCTGGGCCTGGAAGGTACCGGTGCACCGCCGGTGATCACGGCGATTCTGGTGGCGGCGATTTCCGCGGCGCCGGAGATTCTGACGGCGTTGCGTGCCGCGTTGGCCAACCGCATGCAATCGGTGGTGAACATTGCGATGGGCGCGTCACTGTCGACGGTGATCCTCACCGTGCCGGTGATGGAAGCGATGGCGCTGTACACCGGTCAGCCGTTTCAGATGGCGATGACCCCGGTGCAGACGGTGATGATCTTCATCACGCTGATTGTCAGTGCGATCAACCTGAATGACGGCGAGACCAATGCCATCGAAGGCATGACTCACTTTGTGCTGTTTGCGACGTTTATCATGCTCTCCCTGCTCGGCCTTTAAGCCCACCACAAAACAATTGTAGGAGTGAGCCTGCTCGCGATAGCTGAGTGTCAGTCGAGATATTCTTCTCTGACACACCGCTATCGCGAGCAGGCTCACTCCTACAGGGTTTCATCGGCGGTGGATCAGGTGCCGGCGATCAACTGCCGAGCCGCCTGGCTGTGATCGGCGATCAGGCCTTTGAGATCAAGCCCCTCAACCTGACCGTCCACCACGCGCCACTTGCCGCCAATCATCACCCGATCCGCACGATCGGCACCGCACAACAGCAGCGCCGAAATCGGATCATGGCTGCCCGAGAAACGCAGCTCATCGAGTTTGAACAACGCCAGATCCGCCTGCTTGCCCACCGCCAGTTCACCAATGTCGGTACGTCCCAACAGGCTCGCCGAGCCTTTGGTCGCCCAGCCGAGCACGCGTTCCGGGGTGATCTTCTCCGCGCCGTAACGCAGGCGCTGGATGTACAACGCCTGACGCGCTTCGAGAATCATGTTCGACGCGTCGTTGGAGGCCGAACCGTCCACGCCCAGACCGAACAACGCACCGGCATCGGTCAGATCGATGCTCGGGCAGATGCCGGAGGCCAGACGCATGTTCGAACTCGGGCAATGGCTGATACCGGTGCCGGCCTGGCCGAGGCGAGCGATTTCATCCGGGTTGAAGTGGATGCCATGGGCCAGCCAGGTGCGCGGGCCGAGCCAGCCGACGCTGTCCAGATAATCTACGGTGCGCAGGCCGAAACGCTGCAGGCAGAAATCCTCTTCGTCGAGGGTTTCCGCCAAGTGCGTATGCAGACGCACGTCGAGTTTATTCGCCAGTTCGGCGCTGGCCGACATGATTTCCGGGGTCACCGAAAACGGCGAGCAAGGCGCCAGAGCGATCTGGATCTGCGCACCGTCGCCGCGCTCGTGGTACTCGTGAATCAGGCGCTGACTGTCGTCGAGAATCACCTGACCTTCCTGCACGGTCTGCTGCGGCGGCAGGCCGCCGTCCTTCTCGCCGAGGCTCATCGAACCGCGTGTGAGCATGGCGCGCATGCCCAGTTCACGCACGGTTTCGACTTGCACGTCTATGGCGTTTTCCAGACCGTCCGGGAACAGGTAATGGTGGTCGGCGGCAGTGGTGCAACCCGACAGCAGCAGTTCAGCCAAAGCCACTTTCGTCGCGAGGGCGAGTTTTTCCGGGGTCAGCCGTGCCCACACCGGGTACAGGGTTTTCAGCCACGGGAACAGCGGCTGATTGACCACCGGCGCCCAGGCGCGAGTCAGGGTTTGATAGAAGTGGTGATGGGTGTTGATCAGGCCCGGCAGGATCACATGCTCGCGGGCATCGAACACTTCGTTGCACGGTGCGGACGGTTGCTGACCGGCCGCCAGCACTTCGACGATCACGCCGTCTTGCAGCACCAGACCGCCACGGGCATCAAGCGCGTTGGCCGTGAAAATGGCGAGGGGATTTTTTAACCAGGTACGGGTCGCAGGCATTGTGGCCGGCTCCTCTGAAAGTTGGGTTCAGGGTTGCCAGCTCAGTGTTGCCCTGTCTGCTGATCCAGGGTCGCCGCGTTGGACGAGGTGCGGAGTTTCAAACAAATCGCCGGATCGGGCAAGCCCAACCCGACAGGACACCACCATCCCCTTGTAGGAGTGAGCCTGCTCGCGATAGCGGTCTTTCATTCAATATCATCGGTGACGGACACACTGCGATCGCGAGCAGGCTCACTCCTACAGGGAAGATCTGTGGTGCTTACCAGGGAATGGTTTCACCCTTGTAGTTGATGAAGTGATGCCCACCCTTGCCGGTATACGCATTCACCTGATCAATCAGCCCGCGAGTGCTGGTCTCCACATCCAGGTCAGCACCTTCACCACCCATATCCGTCTTCACCCAGCCCGGGTGCAGCGACAGCACGGTGAGTTTCTGTTCACCCAACTGGGTGACAAAACTGTTGGTCATCGAGTTCAGCGCGGCCTTGCTCGCCTTGTACAGCGCCAGCTCCGGGGCGTCGGGTACGGTGACGCTGCCCAGGCCGGAACTCATGAACGCCAGCACGCCGCTGCCATCGCGGATCTGCCCGACGAAGCGTTGCGCCAGGTTGATCGGCGCCACGGCGTTGGTGAAAAACAGTTGCCCGACTTCGGCCAGTGTCGCGCCACCCGGGGTTTGCACTTCAGGGCCTTTGACCCCGGCGTTGACGAACAGCAGGTCGAAGGTCTCGCCCTTGAGCTGCTGGCTCAGGGCGATCACCGCCTGCTGGTCGTCCATGTCGAGTTTCTCGATCCGCACCTTGCCCAGCGCTTGCAGCGCCTCGGCCTTTTGCGGATTGCGCACGGTGGCGGTCACTTGCCAGCCATCGGCCAGCAGGGTTTTCACCAACCCGAGGCCCAAGCCACGGGAGGCGCCGATGATCAGTGCGTTTTTTGCCTGGGACATGACGGGGTTCCTTGAAGATTACGGTTCACGGAGTCAATGGACACGCCTGATCCAGCCGTAGTTGCAACACTCGTCGCAACACATCGAGCCGGGTCTCAAGAGAGCTGTTGATCCTGAAGCATACTCCAGGCTCTAGCGTGGTTGCTTCTCGAATTCGCAGGCCGCTCAACGGTGTTCGCAAATCATGTACACAACACGGACACTGTGGGAGCTGGCTTGCCAGCGATGAGGCCAGTGGCATCACCACCCTAATGCCCCGCCTGCCACGGCTGCCCCAACGACACCGGCGCATACAACCGAGTCCGAACGGCATCGCGCGACAACAGCACCAACACCACAATCGTCGCCACATACGGCAGCATCGCCAGCAGACTCGACGGAATCGCCAGCCCCAAGCCCTGCGCCACCAGATGCAGGATGCTGGCGAGGCCAAACAGATAAGCCCCGAGCAACAAGCGCCACACCCGCCAACTGGCAAACACCACCAGCGCCAGGGCAATCCAGCCGCGCCCGGCGGTCATGTTCTCGGCCCACATCGGCGTGTACGCCAGCGACAGATACGCCCCGGCCAAACCGGCCATCGCCCCGCCGAACAGCACCGCCAGCGTGCGCACGGTCAGCACCGGCAGGCCCATCGCACTGGCCGCGTCCGGGTTCTCACCAACGGCCTGAATGATCAGCCCGACACGGCTTTTGATGATCACCCAAGCCACCAGCGCAAACAGCGCGAACGACAGGTACACCAGCAAGTCCTGAGCAAACAGCATGCGCCCGATCAGCGGAATCTCACTCAAGTACGGAATCGCCAACGGCTCGAATCCGGCCAACGGCTTGCCGACCCACGCTGCACCGACAAAGGTCGACAGGCCCACACCGAAGATCGTCAGCGCCAGCCCGGTCGCCACCTGATTGGCGTTGAACACCAGCGCCACCAGGGCAAACAGCGATGACAACAACATTCCCGCGAGCATCGCCAGCAACACGCCGAGCCACAGGTTGCCGCTGTTGAGGGCGACGATAAAACCGATCACCGCGCCAAACAGCATCATTCCTTCCTGCCCGAGGTTGAGTACGCCGCTCTTCTCGCAGATCAACTCACCCAGCGCCACCAACAACAGCGGCGTGCCGCAGCGCACCATGGCGTAGAAAATATTGCTCAGCAGATCGATATCCATCACAGCGCTCCGGCGGTTACGGCGGTGGTCGACGCGCGCCGTGTCCAGCGCAGTTTCAGGCGTGGCCGATAGAGAATCAGCACGTCGCAGGCCAGCAGGAAAAACAGCATCATTCCCTGAAACAGTTGGGTGATGGCTTGCGGCAGATTGAGGGTCATTTGCGCGCTTTCACCGCCGATGTACAGCAGCGCCATCAGCAGGCTGGAGAACAGAATCCCGATCGGGTTCAACCGCCCGAGAAACGCCACGGTGATTGCTGCATAGCCATAGCCCGGCGAGACTTGCGGCACCAATTGCCCGATCGGCCCGGTCACTTCGCAAACCCCGGCGAGCCCGGCCAAACCACCGCTGATCAACAGCGCGAGCCAGATCAGATGCTTCTCGCGAAAGCCGACAAAACCTGCGGCACGTTTATCCAGACCGAGCACTTTGATCTGGAAACCGACGAAGCTTTTCTGCAACAACACCCACACCGCAACCAGTGCGAGCAAAGCGAAATACACCCCGGCGTGCACTCGGCCATCCTCCATCAGCAGCGGCAGGCGACTGGCGTCGCCGAACATCGCCGACTCGGGAAAGTTGTAGCCGGCCGGATCCTTCAGCGGCCCGTGCACGCAGAACAGCAACAGGTTCAGCGCGATGTAATTGAGCATGATGCTGGTGAGGATTTCATTGGCGTTGAAGCGCGTGCGCAGCCATGCCGTCAGCCCGGCCCAAGCGGCGCCGGCGAAGGTGCCGGTGAGTAGAATCAGCACCAGCGCCCAACGGCTTTGCAGGTCGATGATGTTCACCGCCAAGGCACTGCCGGCGAGTGCACCGAGCAGTAACTGACCTTCGGCGCCGATGTTCCAGATTCGCGCCTGATACGCCACCGCCAGGCCCAATGCACAGAGCAGAATCGGCAGGGCTTTGACCAGTAACTCGGAAATGCCATACAAGTCGCTGATCGGTGCAATCAGCAGGGTGTGCAGAGTTTGCAGCGGGTCATGTCCCAGAGCGATGAACAACAGCGAGCCGCAACCGAGTGTCAGCAGCGCCGCCAGCAACGGCGAGCACCACAGCATCAGGCGCGATTGCTGGCCACGGGGTTCGAGGGAAAGCAGCATGTTGGGAAACTCCGTCAGGCCGTGGCCGATGAATGCGGGTGGTTGATGTGCCCGGCCATCCAGCCACCGACATCGCTCAGCAGGGTGTCGGTGGTGTTCTGCAGCGGCGACAGACGCCCCGCGCACAGGGCGCCGAGGCGGTCGCTGATCTGGAACAGTTCGTCGAGGTCTTCGGAGATCACCAGGATCGCCGCGCCGGCATCGCGCAGGGCAATCAGCGCGCGGTGAATGGTCGCCGCTGCGCCAACGTCCACGCCCCAGGTCGGGTGCGCGGCGATCAGCAGTTTCGGTTGCTGGAGGATTTCCCGGCCGAGAATGAATTTCTGCAGATTGCCGCCGGACAGGCTGCGCGCGGCCGCGTGAGTGCCCGGGGTTTTCACCCCGAAGCGTTGAATGATCTGTTGGGCGAGGGCTTCGACTTTACTGCGCTCGATCAAACCGTTGCTCACCAGCCCCTGTTGAAAGGCCGTGAGCAAGGCGTTGTCGGCAAGGCTCAGTTCCGGCACTGCGCCGTGGCCCAGGCGTTCTGCCGGGACGAACGCCAGACCGAGTTGGCGCCGCGCATCCGGGCGCAAATCGGCGACCGCTTGCCCGGCGAAACGAATCGTTGTCGCGCCGTCGCGGGGCAGGGTTTGTTCACCGCTGAGCAGGGCGAGCAGCTCATCCTGGCCATTGCCCGCGACCCCAGCGATACCGACGATTTCCCCGCTGCGTACTTGCAGGTTGATGTCGCTCAACGAGCAGCCGAAGGGATCGGGGTTGTGCCAGCTCAAGCCGTTGACCTGTAGAAAGTCCGCGCCGCCACTGACCTTCGGATATTCGCCGATCAGTGCCGCCGCTTCGCCGACCATCATCTGCGCCAATTGCTGATCCGAGCATTCGGCCGGCCGGCAATGCCCGGCGACCCGCCCGCCGCGCAAGACCGTGGCGCTATGGCACAGCGCGCGCACTTCCGCGAGCTTGTGGCTGATAAACAGAATGCTGCAGCCCTCGGCGGCGAGGCGGCGCAGGGTGATGAACAGTTCGTCGGCCTCTTGCGGCGTCAGCACCGACGTCGGCTCGTCGAGGATCAGCAGGCGAATGTCCTGCATCAGGCAACGAATGATCTCCACCCGTTGCCGCTCGCCAATCGACAGGCTGTGGACAAGTCGCTCCGGCTCCAGCGCCATGCCGTAGCGGCGCGACACTTCGCGAATTTTCGGCTCAAGCTGTTTCGGCGTACCGGCCTCGGCGCCCATTGCCAGAGCAATGTTCTGCGCGACGCTGAGGGTTTCGAACAGCGAGAAATGCTGGAACACCATGCCGATCCCCAACTGCCGGGCCTGCGCCGGGTTGCGGATGTTCACCCGCTGGCACTCCCAGAGCATCTCGCCGGAATCGGCCTGGGTAACGCCGTAGATGATCTTCATCAGTGTGCTTTTGCCTGCGCCATTCTCACCGAGCAGCGCGTGGATTTCCCCGGGCGCGATGCACAGGTCGATGGCGTCATTGGCCAGGCAACCGGGGTAGCGTTTGCTGATCTGGCGCAGTTGCAGGCGCGGCGTTGAATCTGGGCTTGGCATGACAGGCTCGACTGACTTGGAGTTGTGCCTGTGGATAAAGCAATTTCCTGGCCATTGAGTCAGGAACGCCCGCCGTAACTGTTGCCGCGTGCCGGCGGCAGAGCGTCGCGATGAAAAACGCAGGTGGAGCGGGCACCAATTCAGCGCAAAGCTGTTGATCCGGCTCCACTTTTGCACCGTGACGAACTGGTTAAAAAACGAGCAGCCGGGTCGAAGCTATACAGAACCTGCTACTGCGCCAGCCATGAACGGCTTATCCACAGGTTGTTCCACAGTATTTGTGCGCAATTGGAAATCCTTGGCATAAGCGCTGGGATGCTATCTCCCAATGGTGATAAACAGCGCTAACTATCTGTTTTTACGTGGGATTTATCTTTTTTCTCACGCAGTGGACGAAAAGTGAGCAAATCGCGCAAAGCCACGTGACAGAAGGGTTACAGCCATATGTGCTCAGTTATCCACAGTCGGGTGCACAGCAGATGTGGGCAACTCCGTGGAATAAGCAGATTGTGGGATGCCCTAAAAGATCGCAGCCTTCGGCAGCTCCTACAGGGAAACGTACATTCCTCTGTAGGAGCTGCGAAGGCTGCGATCTTTTGATCTTCTAACGCTGCAGCACAATTCGTCCACGACTCAAATCCGCTAACTGCGTTTGCAGCAACCCGATCTGCGCCTCACCCAGCGCCAACTGCAATTCAACACCATTGGCGGTGAAGCTTTCTTCGACGACCAACCCACCCAGGTCCGCCACCCGCAGCTTCACCAGCGCCAACTCGGCAAAGCCGCAGGCACAGCTGAGCGGCACACGGCTGATCAACTCCACTTTTTCCGCATTCTGCAGGCACTTGTTCGCGCCGCCGCCATAGGCCCTGGCTAAACCGCCGGTGCCCAATTGAATGCCGCCATACCAGCGGATCACCAGCACCGCGACCTGATCGCAATCCTGCGCTTCGATGGCCGCCAAAATCGGTCGTCCGGCGGTGCCGCCGGGTTCGCCGTCGTCGTTGCTGCGGTATTGCGCACCGAGTTTCCACGCCCAGCAGTTGTGCGAGGCATTCAAGTCGCTGTGTTGTTCGAAGAACGCCTGCGCGTCTGCGGGGCTGCCGATCGGCGCGGCGACGGTGATGAAGCGGCTTTTGCGAATCTCTTCGCGGTACTCGCAAAAACCGCTGAGGGTGAAAGGCATAAACGTCTTAAATAGTCGGGGTGAGGCCGCAGCCTTTGAGAATGATGCGGATCAGGTTGTTGCCGGCGTCTTCCATGTCCTGCTTGGTCAGCTTGCTGCGACCGCTGACGCGGCAGATCTGCGTGGCGAAGTCGGCGTAATGCTGGGTGCTGCCCCACAGCAGGAAAATCAGGTGCACCGGATCCACCGGGTCCATCTTGCCGGCATCGATCCAGGCCTGGAACACGGCTGCGCGGCCCTGGAACCAGGCGCGGTAATCCTGGTTGAAATACTCGGTCAGGCATTCGCCACCGCTGATCACTTCCATCGCAAAGATCCGCGAGGCTTGCGGTTGGCGGCGGGAGAATTCCATCTTGGCGCGAATGTAGCGGGTCAGCGCTTCGGCCGGATCATCCTCGGCGGTCAGGGTGTTGAAGGTGCTGTCCCACAGCTCGATGATGTTGCTCAGCACCGCCACGTACAACCCAAGCTTGTTGGTGAAGTAGTAATGCAGGTTCGCCTTGGGCAACCCGGCATTCTGCGCGATGGTGTTCATGCTGGTGCCTTTGTAACCGTGACGGGCGAACTCGTCTTCGGCGGCTTTGAGGATGGTCTCTTCGTTCTTCTGACGAATGCGGCTGGCGGGTTTGCCGCCGTGAGCAGGGACTTCAAAGGTCATAGGCACTTCCGGTTTGTCTGTGGGTGCAACCAGTTGCGTTGATAACGCACCCACAGGCATCCGACAAGTGCTGATGCAATAAAACCGTTACGCCTGTTCGATCTTGTTCAGCGCTGCGGCGGATTCGACGCGGGTAGTTTTCGCCTCCGGCAGCAACAGGCACAGGATGATCGCGGTCAGGCCACCGCTGGTGATCGCCGAATCGAACAGGTTTTGCACCAGTTTCGGCAACAGATGCAGAAGGTTCGGTTGCGCGGCAATGCCCAGGCCGACGCCGAGCGAGGTGGCGATGATCAGCATGCTGCGTCGGTCCAGCGGCGACTGCGCGAGGATCCGAACACCGGCTGCCGCCACGCTGCCGAACATCACCAGGGTGGCGCCGCCGAGCACCGGTTTCGGGATCTGCTGCAGCACCGCGCCGATCATGGGGAACAGGCCAAGACAAAACAGGATCGCGCCGATGTACAGCCCGACGTAGCGGCTGGCGACGCCGGTCAACTGGATCACGCCGTTGTTCTGCGCAAACGTGGTGTTGGGGAAGGCGCTGAAGGTCGCGGCGATCATGCAGCTCACGCCGTCACCGAGTACGCCGCCACGCAAACGACTTATATAGGAAGGGCCGCTGATTGGCTGGCGGGCGAGCATGCAATTGGCCGTGAGGTCGCCGACGGTTTCGATGGTGCTGATTAGATAAATCAGCGCGACCGGCAGGAAAGCTGTCCAGTCAAAGCTGAATCCGAACTTGAAGGGTGCAGGAAGACTGACCAGCGGCAAGTCAGGCAATGCCTGCGGAACCAGTTTCCCGCTGAACCACGCGGCCAGACTGCCAAGCAGCAGTCCGATAATGATGGCCGACAGCCGCACCCACGGCGTGTTCGAGCGATTGAGCAGGATGATCGTCAGCAACACGAACACCCCCAGCGCCAGATTGCCCGGCGCGCCGAAGTCCGGGGCATTGAAACCGCCGCCCAGATCGGTGATGCCGACCTTGATCAGACTGATGCCGATCAGGGTGATGACGATCCCGGTCACCAGCGGCGTGACGACCCGGCGTAATTGACCGATGAAACGGCTGAGGACGATCTGCACCACGGCGCCGAAAAAGCATACGCCGAAGATCATCGCCAGAATGTCCTCCGGGCTGCCGCCACGCTGCTTGACCAGAAACCCGGCCGACAGCACCGCGCCGAGAAAGGCGAAACTGGTGCCCTGCAAACAGATCATCCCGGCGCCGATGCCGAACGGCCGTCGCGCCTGAATAAAGGTGCCGACCCCGGAAACCATCAGCGCCATGCTGATCAGGTACGGCAAGTGTGCGGTCAGGCCGAGGGTCGAGCCGATCACCAGCGGCGGGGTGATGATGCCAACGAAACTGGCGAGCACGTGTTGCAGGGCGGCGAGGATCGCGGCGGGTGGTTTTGGGCGGTCGTCGAGGCCGTAGATCAGGTCGCTGGACGGTTCAGAATCTGGCTGCATGGCTTAAGGCTTCTTGTTGAAGGATCGGGGTTGATCCTGCTTTGCAAAAAGCTGTCCACTTGCTCAGGTTATTCAGTGATTTTGTGGTTGAAAACCTTATCTGTCGGGCCTTGCAGGATTTTTCAACGCGTCGCCGCCAGACTCTCCAGAAAACTTTCCAGCACCAAATGAGGGCGCCGCCCCTTGCGCGTGACCGATGCCAGACTCAAATCATAAAAACGTGTCGTCGATTTCAGCGCACGCAAGCGACCTTGCTGCACCCACAGGCTGGCGTAGTGATCCGGCAGATAGCCGATATAGCGCCCGGTCAAAATCAGAAACGCCATGCCCTCACGGTCAGACGCACTGGCGGTGCAGTTGAGTGCCTGGTAATGCGCCTGAATCTCCGCCGGCAAACGAAAGGTCGGGGCAATCGCGTCCTGACTATTAAGACGTTCGTCATCCAGTTGCTTGTCATCGACATAAAACAGCGGATGACCCACCGCGCAATAAAGCAGCGAGCGCTCGCTGTACAACGGCTGATATTCCAGCCCCGACAGTGCGCTGGCCTGCGGCACCACGCCGACATGCAGGCGACCGTCGAGCACGCCTTGTTCGACTTCGTTGGGAGCGATCATGCGGATCTGGATCTGCACGTCCGGCCCGCGTTCCTTCAACTGTGCGAGGGCGTGGGTGATGCGCATGTGGGGCAGGGTGACGAGGTTGTCGGTCAGGCCAATGATCAACTCGCCACGCAGGTGCTGGTGCAAGCCATTGACCTCGGTGCGGAAACTTTCCAGCGCACTTAACAGTTGCAGCGCTGACTGATAAACCTCGCGGCCCTCTTCGGTCAGCGAGAACCCGGCGCGGCCGCGCTGGCACAAACGCAGGCCGAGGCGCTGTTCGAGATCGCTCATCTGCTGGCTGATCGCCGAGCGACCGATGCCAAGCACGGTTTCCGCCGCCGAGAAGCCGCCGCACTCCACCACGCTGCGGAAAATCCGCAGCAGGCGAATATCAAAATCACTGACCTGGGCCAGCGGATCGGGGCGGCGACTGCTCATGCTGTTGTTCTCATTGTTTAGCAGGCTTCTAACTGAAGGTTAGAAAAGTTGGATTTCACCGACTTTATCCGCGTGGCAATTTAGCTGCAACAACGCTTTTTATCTCCCTGATGCTTATGCCCTGCGAGGTTTTGCCCGATGAACATGCCTGAAAACGCGCCGTCGCCACTGGCCAGCCAACTGAAGCTGGACGCGCACTGGATGCCGTACACCGCCAACCGCAACTTCCAGCGCGATCCGCGTCTGATTGTGGGTGCCGAAGGCAGCTGGCTGTTCGATGACAAGGGCCGCAAGATCTACGATTCGCTGTCCGGTCTGTGGACCTGCGGCGCCGGGCACACCCGCAAGGAAATCCAGGAAGCGGTATCCAGACAACTGGGCACCCTCGATTACTCGCCAGGCTTTCAGTACGGCCATCCGCTGTCGTTCCAGCTGGCCGAGAAAATCACTGAGCTGACTCCGGGCAACCTGAACCACGTGTTCTTCACCGACTCCGGTTCCGAGTGCGCCGACACTGCGGTGAAGATGGTTCGTGCCTACTGGCGTCTGAAAGGTCAGTCGACCAAGACCAAAATGATCGGCCGTGCCCGTGGCTACCACGGTGTGAACATCGCCGGTACCAGCCTTGGCGGCGTCAACGGCAACCGTAAACTGTTCGGTCAGGCGATGATGGATGTCGATCACCTGCCGCACACGCTGCTGGCCAGTAACGCATTCTCCCGTGGCATGCCGGAGCAGGGCGGTATCGCCCTGGCCGATGAGCTGCTGAAGTTGATCGAACTGCACGACGCGTCGAACATCGCGGCGGTCTTCGTTGAACCGATGGCCGGTTCCGCTGGCGTACTGGTTCCGCCTCAGGGTTACCTGAAGCGTCTGCGCGAGATCTGCGATCAGCACAACATCCTGCTGGTATTCGACGAAGTGATTACTGGTTTCGGCCGCACCGGCTCGATGTTCGGCGCCGAGAGCTTTGGCGTGACCCCGGACCTGATGTGCATCGCCAAGCAAGTCACCAACGGCGCGATTCCGATGGGCGCAGTGATTGCCAGCTCCGAGATCTACCAGACCTTCATGAATCAGCCGACTCCGGAATACGCGGTGGAATTCCCCCACGGCTACACCTACTCGGCCCACCCGGTGGCGTGCGCCGCTGGCCTGGCGGCACTCGACCTGCTGCAAAAGGAAAACCTGGTGCAGAGCGTGGCCGAGGTTGCACCGCATTTCGAAAATGCCCTGCACGGCCTGAAAGGTTCGAAGAACGTCATCGACATCCGTAACTACGGCCTGGCCGGTGCGATCCAGATAGCCCATCGTGATGGCGACGCCATCGTCCGTCCGTTCGAAGCGGGCATGGCTCTGTGGAAAGCCGGGTTCTACGTGCGCTTCGGCGGCGACACTCTGCAGTTCGGCCCAACTTTCAACAGCAAGCCGCAAGACCTCGATCGTCTGTTCGACGCGGTTGGCGAAGTGCTGAACAAGCTCGACTGATTTTTCCCTCTATATATACCTGCGAATAACAGGCGCCCCATGTGGGCGTCTGTACACAAGAATTCAGGAGTTTTCGATGAGCGTTATCCCGCATTTGATCAATGGCGAACTGGTGACCGAGAACGGTCGCGCGGTTGATGTGTTCAACCCGTCCACCGGTCAGGCGATCCACAAGCTGCCGCTGGCCACCCGCGAAACCATTCAACACGCGATCGACGCTGCCAAGGCTGCGTTCCCGGCATGGCGCAACACTCCTCCGGCCAAGCGTGCCCAGGTGATGTTCCGCTTCAAGCAACTGCTGGAGCAGAACGAAGCACGCATCTCGCAATTGATCAGCGAAGAACACGGCAAGACCCTCGAAGACGCCGCCGGTGAACTGAAGCGCGGTATCGAGAACGTCGAGTTCGCCTGCGCCGCCCCGGAAATCCTCAAGGGCGAATACAGCCGCAACGTCGGCCCTAACATTGACGCCTGGTCGGACTTCCAGCCACTGGGCGTGGTTGCCGGCATCACGCCATTCAACTTCCCGGCGATGGTCCCGCTGTGGATGTACCCACTGGCGATCGTCTGCGGCAACTGCTTTATCCTCAAACCGTCCGAGCGTGACCCAAGCTCGACGCTGCTGATCGCTCAATTGCTGATCGAAGCCGGTCTGCCGAAAGGCGTGCTAAGCGTGGTGCATGGCGACAAGACTGCAGTGGACGCGCTGATTGAAGCGCCGGAAGTCAAAGCGCTGAGCTTTGTTGGTTCGACGCCGATTGCCGAATACATCTACGCCGAAGGTACCAAGCGCGGTAAACGCGTTCAGGCACTGGGCGGGGCGAAGAACCATGCGGTGCTGATGCCGGATGCGGATCTGGACAACGCAGTCAGCGCGCTGATGGGCGCGGCCTATGGTTCTTGCGGTGAGCGCTGCATGGCGATTTCGGTCGCAGTGTGTGTCGGCGATCAGGTAGCGGATGCGCTGGTGGCGAAACTTGTACCGCAGATCAAGGCGCTGAAAATCGGTGCCGGCACTTCGTGTGGTCTCGACATGGGCCCACTGGTAACCGGTCAGGCGCGGGACAAGGTCAGTGGTTATGTCGATGACGGTGTGGCAGCGGGCGCGACCCTGGTGGTCGACGGTCGCGGCTTGAGCATTCCAGGTAACGAAGAGGGCTTCTTCCTCGGTGGCTGCCTGTTCGACAACGTCACCCCTGAAATGCGCATCTATAAGGAAGAGATCTTCGGACCGGTGTTGTGCGTGGTTCGCGTGAACAGCCTGGAAGAGGCGATGAAGCTGATCAACGATCACGAATACGGTAACGGCACCTGCATCTTTACCCGTGACGGTGAAGCGGCGCGTCTGTTCTGCGACGAAATTGAAGTCGGCATGGTCGGCGTCAACGTACCGCTGCCGGTTCCTGTGGCTTACCACAGCTTCGGCGGCTGGAAGCGCTCGCTGTTCGGCGACCTGCATGCCTATGGCCCGGATGGTGTGCGCTTCTATACCCGTCGCAAGGCCATCACTCAGCGTTGGCCGCAGCGTGCGAGCCATGAGGCTTCGCAGTTTGCTTTCCCTAGCTTGTAAGTAGCAGGGCATGACGAAGGCCGACCTCTAGAGGTCGGCCTTCGTGTTTTCGTGTTTTTTTGACCGATATGACAGAAATGTGAAAAAAGCGGTTGACGGCAGATTCTGGAGGTCTATAATTCGCCCCACTTCCGGCGCAGTCGAAACGGAAAACTCCTTGAGATTCAATGAGTTACGCAGTTTTCGACGGCGGCTTGCTTCAGTTCATCGAAGCCTGGAAGGAGTTGAAAGAGCGGTGATGTTTGGCTCTTTTGACGGTTCGATCTTCTCGGTCGAAAGCGGAGAAAAAGAGGTGTTGACAGCGGCGTGTAACGCTGTAGAATTCGCCTCCCGCTAACGAGAGATCGGAAGCGCAAGTGGTTGAAGTTGTTGAAGAAATCTTCGAAAACTTCTGAAAAT